>DPYP01000239.1:0-4470 GCA_003545375.1 Lentisphaeria bacterium | reverse complement strand
GAAAAGTACCGGCGTATGCGTTCGGCCTCGTCTTCGCGGTACTCCAGGCGCATGCCGAGAATCTCCGCGATCGTCTCGCGTGTCATGTCGTCGACAGTGGGGCCCAGACCGCCGACTGTAATGACCAGGTCGCTGCGGTTCAGCGCGGTTTGCAATGCGCTGCCGATGTCATCAACGGTGTCTGGTATGCAGACCTCACAGGCAACAGAGAGGCCGCAGTCGTCGAGTTGCAGGCCAATAAAGCTGAGATTGGTGTTGAGCGTTGTGCCCAGCAGAATCTCGGTACCGATACAGATGACTTCGCAGTGCATTGCGTATGGTATCGCCTGCGGTGGTGTCTGGCAACCGCCACAGGCACCGGAAAATCTTCGGTACGAGTGCTTGCACCAGTGCAGCTTGACAATATATTTATGGTTTCATCAAATTATTGAAGCGCGGGCCTGAGCCTGACCGCCACGACGGAGGATCAAATGGCTGTTCAACAACATAGAGTTTCACGCATGAAGTGCCGCAGTCGCAAATCTGCGAACAAGTACAAGGGCATTCAGACGAATGATTGCCCGAGTTGCGGGGCCAAGCGTCTGCCGCACCATGCCTGTCCGACATGCGGTAACTACAAGGACCGCCAGATCATCACGATCGTGACGGAGTAGACGGATTACATGTTGAGATTTTCAGCCCGGGCAGCGATGCTCGGGCTTTTTTTTGCCCGGGCGCGACGGAGATTCAGCCTGAGTGATGCTGAGTTTTTTCCCAAAAGTGGGGATTCCAGATGAGCTGGAGGGCACCTTTCCACGCCGCCAGGCTCATGATGATCCAATACAGCGGCATAATTGGGGTATATCTCACCACATGCCCAAGGCCGCGGCACTGGCAGGCGATGGCGCAAGTGTAGGCGAATGCGAAGTTGCCGACGAACAGACAGAATGCAGCCATGGCGAAGATGGGGCCGGGAAAAAACGCGCCGATGACTTCGGGGCGATTAAAAATCCAGACGCAGACAAGTATCCAGTAAAACGTGCTGAGGAGCTGGGCAAGAACCGAGCCCCCGACTAATAGATGAAAATGGAAGCTGTTGGCGACGCCGAGTTTTTTAGTAAGCCCCGGCAAATTCCGCGTGTGAACCAGATACGTCTGCATATAGCCCTTGACCCAGCGCGAACGTTGTTTGATCCACCAGCGCAGCTTCGGGCAGGCCTCCTCCCAAGTCGTGGAATCCAGAATGCGAGTCTGCCATCCCTGCGCAAACAGACGCAGCCCGAGATCGCAGTCTTCGGTGACGTTGTATTCGTCCCAGCCCTTCAATTGCTTGAGAATCTCGAGACGAAAATGGTTTGAAGTCCCGCCGAGTGGAATTGGGGCACGCAGGGCGTCGAGGCCGGGCAGACAGAGATCAAACCACATGGCATATTCCGCGGTAAAACAACGGGTTAGAAAATTGCGATTGGTATTGTAGAAATTGAGTTTCGCCTGCAGGCAAGCGATGTTGTCGGGGCATTGCGAAAAGGCGATGACTGCCTTCTTCAACTGATCGGGGTCGGGGCGGTCCTCGGCGTCGTAGATCACCAGATAATCGCTCTTTGCGACTGCCAGGCCGACGTTACATGCTTTCGGCTTTGTTCGCGGATAGGAAACTGGAATGTCGATGATCTGGAACGGCGGTGCGACGTCAACCTTGTCGAGAGCTGACTGCGTTTCCTGGTCGTCGGCCTCGACCAGCAACTGGATTGTCAGCCGGTCCTTGGGGTAATCCAGATTGCCGAGTGACTCGATCAGATGCGGAACGGCATTGCCCTCGTGGTACAGCGGTACCTGAATGACGTAGCTCGGCCATTCCCCATCCGGAGGATCAAGATCGTCGACGATATGGATTTCGTTGTGCGATCTCAGGGACATATCGATGAGATACAGACGGTAGAGCGTCGAGGACAGGAAAAACACGGTGAACACCGAGTTGATTACGAGTAGCGTGGGCTGTGCCGGAAATATGAGGAAGACAGTGATCAAGCCCAGCACCAGCAGGAGACAGATGTTGCGCTGGCCGTTGCTGACCGTGCAGTCAGCCTGCTCGAAGCCGCGCGGTCCAAGAAACTGGGTCGTATTGCCAACAGCCATCAATTATACCCAGGGTAGCGCTTGATATTTTCGGCAAGCTGTTTGAGAAACCAGATACGCCCCGAAGCGTTCGGTACGGAACTGAGCAGGACCGGCTGCGACTCGCGCGTCATGTAAAATTCGGCGATCGAGCCACGCATGAGCGTAGCCGAGTAATAGTCGATCACCGGAATTCCGCATGTTTCACCGAGTTCCATGATCATCAGTGCATAGGGCCTCACGTCGCGGCGTTTGAACTCGGGAGTCACTGGAGGCGTAACCAGCACAGGCGTTTTTCCATGGCGCCACGTATAGTTAATGAGAAAGGTCAGATGGCTCTGGAAATCCCGCAGGTCTGATCCGGCAGTCAAGCCGTGCATACCGATATTCCAAACCACCGCGGACGCCGGGCTGAGCGCCACGTCATCAAGTGCTTCAAAGGTGCGAATCAAAGCGTTGCCGGGTACTGCTTCGTACGGTGGCAGCGGCAGGTGCTGGATAGTCAGATTAAGATTGCCGGCGGCCCAGTCGACGATACTCAGATCGTCAGTCGGATGCCTGGTCGCGGCGATAAAATCATCGACAAGCAGAAAGACGCTGACAGAATTGAGGTTGGCAGACGGTACCTCCTTCATAAGACCTTCTCTACGGAAAACTGCAAACCCGCCCCGGTGCCGCAGCCTGCCGACGCTTTGGGCAAAGGTACCGGTGTCCATCGAATCGAGTAAGTAAATATTGATTGGAGGCGCTACCGGATGGTCTCGCACGGCACACGCCAACTCGAGCCGGTGTACGGCGGTGTCGGAGAAACCGTAGGTAAAGATGCGTTCGTGCGGTGACCTAGGCAGGGGCTTGCGGACAACCTCGATGATCCGGTCATCGCTGTCATAATAGCGTACCACGAATTCAAGGCGCTCCATGATCGTACGCGACGTGCTGGGCAGAAATGCTTTCTCGGACGGGTCGTAGGTTTTGACGTTTTCGACGTCATAAGTCAACTGCCACGGTACATCGATCGGCGCAAACAGGGGCAGCTCGCCGATATTAAAACGAAGATGGGCATCCTTGGGCGCGGCCCATGTTTCGGGCACGCTCGCGGTTGCGACTCCTTCATAGCCCTGCGCATCAACGACTTTCATTTTGACTGCGTGTTGTGCCTGCGACGACAGCAGCACCACCGATGTCTTCGGCGGGTTATCCAGCACAAGATCATCGATCTGTAAGCGCCGTTGCGGGATTTCGCGGCCAAAGAGGTGCCGGGACAGATCGTGCACGGTTGTGGTTACCAGCTCGGTGTCGACGCCGGCGAAGCGGATGCGGGTGTCGTATCGCAGCTGGGTGCCGGCATTGACGACGTCGTCGCGATGTTCGACCAGCACAGTGCCTGTTCTGTTTGCCGTGTACAGTCGTTTGCTGTCGATGAAGCTGAATGGCACCCGATCCCCTTCGGCAATGACGCTCCAGACCAGATCCGGCATCTGTTCATTGCTGGCTATGATGCCGCCCAATATCAGGTCATGAAAACCCGGATCGAATGTGATCGGGCCGGATGACAGATAGCCGTAGCCGTTGCGCTGCATCGTTGCCCAACTGCCTGCGCACTGGTCATCAATGTCGAGAAACCAGGCACCGCTATCGTTGTTTCGCACAGCGAATTCGATAATCTCGGTCTGATCGACGCGCAACAGGGTATGCATCTGGTAGCGTCGCAGCTGGTGCTTGCCAATCTGTTTTTTGAACGCCGAAACGTTCCTCTCGTTGGGGAACACCTGCAGCTCAAATCGGAACTGCCCGGGGCGCACACGGCTGGTGAGGCGACGGAAGTGTTCACAGGTCAGCGGCCGTGCGACGATGCTGTTCGGCTTGTCCTTGTGACGGGTGTGGCGCTCGAGCCGCAGACCGATCGGCCGGCGGTGTTGCTGCGAGTAGGTCCGATTATCCGGGGTCTTGAGCAGGTAGCACTGGATACCTACGGCTGCACGGTCATCGGAGGTTGACTGTTGCTCCATCTGGTTGATTAGCTTTTTGGTCACGGAAATCTCGACAGCTACGTAGCGGCCGTTGACAATCACCGGGTAGAACGTCATCATGGTCGGCTTGTCGGTGAAGTCGTAGACAGCGATCGATTTGCACTCACCCTGGAGCGATTCCGGAATATCGAGTCGCATGGTGTGATTAGTGCTGAGGGCGGGCAATGCGAGTAGCCGCACGTCTGACTCATCAACGCGCCAGGCGGGTTTCGGTCCGACCAGGGCGGCGGCCGAGGAGGCGGCGTCGGTGACAGGCACCGCGCCAGCGCGGTATGGCGCAGTGCAGACCAGGCCAATGAGCAACGCCATGAGTAGTGGCAGTTCGCGCAAGGTTCGGAAAAAATTT
>DPYP01000565.1:1417-9243 GCA_003545375.1 Lentisphaeria bacterium | reverse complement strand
CTGGGGACTGGTAGTTACGGTTCGGAGATTTCACCATCAGATTCGTTCCGGCTCCTCGACAGGTTTGTAGAACTGGGAGGCACGTTTATCGACACCGCCCACGTCTACGGAGCGTGGGATACCGCCGGCTACAACGGGGGTTACGGCAACAGTGAAAAGGTGATCGGTGAATGGCTCGAGAAGACGGGCATGCGCCAGGCCATCGCGGTCGGCACGAAAGGCGCGCATCCCGATCTGGACACCGGCGTCTGCCGCATGAATGCCGAAGATATCAACGCTCATATCTCTGAGAGCCTTGAGCGGCTGAAGAGCGATTCGATTGACATGTATTGGCTGCATACCGATGAGCCATCCATTCCCGCCGGGGAGATACTGGGGATGCTTGCCGAGCATGTTGCGGCCGGCCGGCTCAAGGCGATCGGCTGTTCCAACTGGAGCATCCGACGCCAGAAAGAGGCATCAGAGGCGGCTGTCGCACTCGGGCTCCCGGGGTTTGTTGCCAGCCAGGTGGGTTGGTCTTTTGCCAGGGCAACTCATTCAGTCTATCGACCCGGTCATATTGACATGCTGTATATGGATCCCGATATGCTCCAGTACCATGTTGAGACGGGCACCCCTGTCGCTGGATACAGCTCGCAGGCATGCGGCTTCTTCGCCAGGAAGTATGACGGGCTTGATTTCGATTCGCCCGACTTTCCCAGCCCCGGCCTGTCGGCCAAGTACGGAAATGATCTGAGCTACAGCAGGCGCAGAGCGGCCGTCGAGCTTGCCGGGGAGAAGGGCTGCAGCGCTAATCAGGTGGCGCTTGCCTGGATGATACATCACACCTTCCGTGTCTTTCCGATTGCCGGCCCCAACTCGCCACAGCAGATGGATGACACGATGAGGGCGGGTGAGATTGAGCTGACTGACGAAGAATTCACGAGATTGACCTGCGACCCGTCCGGGCACGGGCACGAGTAGGGACAATCCGCCAACCGGGCAGTGGACCGGGCAGCACCCGGTACTTGAGTTAATCAGTGCGTACTACGATATTTTCGGCGCCGAACGGCAAAAGCTCGAATACGTTT
Source organism: Lentisphaeria bacterium (assembly GCA_003545375.1). Classification (GTDB taxonomy): domain Bacteria; phylum Verrucomicrobiota; class Lentisphaeria; order JABSQK01; family CAJWLW01; genus CAJWLW01. The sequence continues at coordinate 8,173 of DPYP01000565.1, read as the reverse complement.
CCGGGCTATGCGGGACGGTTCTTCCGGTCGGTGATGGCGACGGCTGGCGATGTTTACATAGCGTGCTGAACTGTAACGAATTGCTCCCTGTGAGTGGCGATGGTTTCCGGCCGGCTCGGCACATCTGAAACTGTGAACGCCAACCCTTGTCCTGATGTATAATCAGACGGCGGAGACAGTCGTCAGTCCTGTACCTCGCTGAAGTCGAGGGTCAGCGGTTCTTTGATGAAACTGTAGCCGAAACCACCGCCGTAACCGATGGCCATACCCCTGATCCCCTTCTTCAGCACCTTCGGCTTGCGTAGCTCCCAGGGCTTATAGTACACCGTCGATTCGTGCTTGGCGTCACCCGTCATCCAATTGCAGAAATGATCATATCCGGGGAACCAGCGGTTGGTATAGGCCTTTTCGTAGCTGATGATTTTCTCCCGGAAGTCATCAAAGAGGTCCACTCTCCGCTTCAGTTCGCGCCAGTTCTCCGGGTTGCCGTCCTTCTGAAATACGCGGTGGGCAGTGACCATCTTCGTCACCAAGGTGGTGAAGTCAAAGTGATCGCGGGTCAGCCGCAGCCAGCCGCGGGCACGGTCGCTGTCCGCCTCTTTCTCCGCCTGCTGCAGAAGCTGTTCCAGCCGCGCGAGTTTCTCTGCCGGATAATGATTGATGTAGATGTCGGCCGTGGTCATCCCCTTTGGATGTTTGATGGGCCGGCGCTCTTCAAGGGACAGAATCTCCGAGCGTCCGGCATAGAGCAGGTCAAAGAATTCAAGCATCGTTGCGCCCGCGTTCTCGAAAACGCCGTCACAATATTCCTTGACGACGGCCTGGTAGTCGAGGTAGGGGTCGCCCATCAATTTGCCGATGAGATAGAATACCGGGCCTACCATTCCCCAGTTGGTCTCCGGAAAATGATAGAGTCCGACAAAGCCGTTCTCATGCAGAAAGCGGATCCGCTGGGACGCCTCCGCCGGGGTGGCGTGGACGTCCATGCCCATGGGAAGCTGGATGTCGAACCAGTAGACGTACCCAGTGATCCCTGCGACCTTGTCTTTCCACGCGTCGATCACCTCTGGCTCCTGGATCGACAGCTCCACCCATACGTTGTCGCCCCAGTTCTCGATTTTCTTGGATGGCCAAGTGGTCGGTCCATAGGCCATCAGCAACACTTTTTTGCCGGGATGCGACTTCTGCAATTCGTCGATCACCCATTTGTGGAGCAGGAACAGGCGGTCGCAGGGCGTTGCCCGCAAACCCTGGTCCTCATAGAGGAAGTCGGCATAAGGTCGGCCTTTCGGGCTCCAGCGATAGTCGTCCAGCTTCTCGCACTCCGCGCATTCACAGCGTAAATAGCCGTCTTCCTGGCCGATGGAGAGCATCTCATAGCCCTCATCGAACTGCCGCTGCATGTGCCGCAGGATGATCTTTTTCACCTCCGGATTCGAAGTGCAAAGGTGATTGCCTGAGCCGGTACGCCGGCCGTCGATCAGGGCAAAGTATTCGGGGTGCTCATCGAAATACTTTCGGGTCGGAACCATCGCGTACCACGTGTGACCGCCGGTATTGGCGGCGATGCCGAGACGATAATTGTTGGCGATGGCCCCGGGCGTCTCGCCGCTCAGCGAGAGAAAGCCGCGGTGATAGGGGAAGCGTCCGTCGGAGTAGGCGAAAGCCGGGGTCACGGTGGTGCTCAGGTCAATTGGGACCGCAATATTTGCCAACTTCGGCACCCGCTCTCCATCCGGTCCGGGCAGAAACCAGCGCACGCCGCAGTATCTCTCGAGAAAAGTCAGTACCGCCCGGCAGGTGCCGCGCGCCGCGCGATTGGGATTCTGCAGCAACTTCTTCTGATCACGGCCGATGAGGAACAGGGTGCGGTCCTTGACGATCATCTTGCCGCCGTCCCACTTAAGACCGCCGGCATCAACCCCGGCGGCGGCCGCCAGCTTCGTGTGCCCGACCGAGATCACTGTACCGGACGGCTTGGCGGCATCGGTGCGCAGTTGTAATTCCGTGTCGGTCACTTTGTAGATGTACTCGCGAAGCCAGCGGGCGGCGATGGTGGTCCAGTAGTCCGCATTCTCCGGGATCACAATGGTCGCACCCGCAATGCCGTTCTTGACCAAGGACAGCTGTGATGGGTCCTCCTGCACGGCTTCTCCTGTTCTAATCGCCGGCACGGCCGGATTACCCTGGGCATAATGCTTTTTGATCGCGGCGGCCCCAAGAGCCCGATCATACATCCGGACCTCCGCGATCGTGCCGGTGAAGTAAGTCCATGTGTCCAGGTAGAAACTGCGGCCGATGTTCACCGGTTTGGCGGTGTATGGGATGGCGCTTTCTCCCCCATCGGCCGCCTTCATCGGTCGGTACTCCTTTTGCTCACCGTTGACATATATTCGCAGCCAATCGCGATCATAGGTAAGCGCAAAATGGGACCATACTTCCAGCTCGGCGGGAGCACTCAAATCGTATTCCGTTTGACTATTTTTGTCGAGAATTACGGCATAAAGTTTGTTGCCGCTGCTGGCGATTCTCAAACAGTAGGAGAAGCGACCGAGGTTGTAGTTCCTGGCGATTAGCGGCGCCGGGCTCTCGCTGGGCTTGGCCCACACCTCGAGGGTGAACTTCTCGGGGCTTAAAGCCGGTGAGTCGGGCACCTCCAGGTGATCGTTCTTACCGTCAAACTTAAGGACATACCCGTCTTCCGACGCCTCCCGCACAGCACCGTGAATCTGCCCGTGCCGATTGCCGCCGCTGCGGTCCTGGACCACCGTCTCGTCACCCCATTCAAAGAGATAATGCAGCAGCAGACCTTCGTCCTCCGCAGCCAGAAGGCCGAAACCACCGAACCACAAGATAGCCGCTGAAAAGTACCGAATCATTTTTGTACCCCTCCAGTAGTGCTGCATTCTATCAGGCTGAGACATGCGGTTAACTCTCTGCCATCATTTTCTCTCAGAGCTGCTACGACCCGGCACGGCCGAGTTGCCCTGGGTATAATGATCTTTGATTGCCGCGGCCGCGAGGGCCTGATTGTAGATCCGGACCTCGGTGAGCCGACCTTGGTGCTCACGACGAACTGCTCGCGCCGGTTCCGGATTGCCTTGCCGATGATCTGCTCGGAGAATCCTTCGCGATAGAAGTTCGCGCCGTCGAGAAAGTTGCAGCCCGGGTCAGCCGCTTGTTGGATTGCCGCCACGCAAGTGGCCTCGTCGCCTTCTGAACGGAAGGCGGTCCCCAGGCAGATTCGAGACACCTCTACGTCAGTAGTTCCTATGCGCGTGTATTGCATGGTGCTGCGTTACGATTCCCGTAGAAAACCGCAATGCTTCAGCGCCGGCTTGATCCACTCGACCGATCGCCGCGGCGCTTCGCCGTAATTGTAAAAGAGAATCTCGTCGGCCCCACTCTCGGCCACCGCGGCCGCGACCTCACACGTCTCCTGTTCACTCGTCATGGCAGGACCAAAGTCGGGATTATTAAAGCCCATCCGGACAGTGAAACCAAGTTCCTGGTGGGGATGCAACTGTGTTCGCAGGGCCTCGATCGTTTCGGCCATCTCGGAAGGCCCCACACCGAACCCCCCGGATGTCACCCAGTCGGTGGACGGGTCCAGCCCGGCCTCCAGTTTCACGCCCTGGGCCGCCATGACCGCCCGCAATTCCGCCAAGAAGCTTTGCTCGGCGCGGGAAAAATGGGCCTCGTAATCGGCCAACGCCGGGACCGCCTCACGAAACTGCTCGATGGTCTCGGGGAGCCCGCGCGGCAGCGCAGGCGCCTCGTCGAAGTAGGTGTCCATGTGCGCGCGAATCTTGTCTCGAAGGGCTTCGACGTCCATGCCGGCCGCGGCCGCCTGCTCTACATCCGCCTCATTAAAGCTGATGTCCATCAGGTCCTTTTCCAGCGGACGCAGGTAGACGCTGTCCCGCTCGTGGTGGTGGCCGCTGACCCAATCGGAGCCGTGGGCCCGCCCGCGGTAGTTGGGCGCCTCCAGGTTGATCGACGCGATCGGATAGTTCGCGGCCAGATCCGCGACCACCGAGCGGACATACGACCTGGCCGCGGGATGGGCCGGCGACATGGCGTGCGGGTAAGAATCTCCGTACACGTTGTGAACCGTGGCCTCCGGATGCGCCAGTCCCAGGCGGGTATTGTGCAGGCAGACATTCCATGCGGAGACGGAGAGCCCGGCACTCACGGCCCGCTCGCTGATCAGACCGAACCAGTCCTGCTGGCTGGCCATCGCGGCCACGACCGGCTTGATCGGACTGTCGGTATAGAATTCATCGCTGGGATGAAAGTAGGCCACGCCGTCTTCAAGAAGGTGCGTCTTGCGCCGTGGATTGTGTGGATACAGGAAATAGCCGGCATGGTAGATACTCGTCACCAGGATCCGCGTGATGCCCAGGCCACAGATACGAGCAACCAGTTCGTCCAGCCCCTCGTCGGCGAAGTCCCAGGCGTACGTTAAGAGACCGGCGCGTTTCATCAGTAAGACTCCTTATGAGTGCTCAGGCTTGCGCGTTGCGGGGTTGCGTCAAGCCATGAAACACCTCGTCGAATCCCCGCAGAATTCTGCCGATTGTCCCCTTGGCAGGCGGCAGGCGGAAGCCGTCGTTATACATAACCATCCAGAAAGATTCGGTCTCGTAGCCCCCCCCGGTCAATCTCGGCGTCATCGCCAATGTAGCCGAACATTCCGTTCGTGTCGCCGCACACCAGCGTGTGGGCGAACGGAGACCGCTTGCGGACCTGCCGCCCGGTCTGGGTGAAGTTTTCACCGGCCGATATCGCGGCCACCACGTCGCCGATGCGTACCGTCCCTACCAGGACTGTTTGAGACGCATCGCAACAGACCTGCGACGCGGTCTTGGGCGATGCGATGACATTCGGCAGGTGTCGACTGCTGGCGAGGGCCCCGCAACCGATGACGGCGAATCGAAGGCGTGGGTTCACTAAAGTCTGGCTTGCAGGAGGTCCTCGAATTTCGAGAGCGCTGCCTGCGGCTCCTTCAGGGACGGCGATATCTCATCCAACAGCTGCCAGGTCCGTCCGTGATCGCAGAAGCGATCAAAATCGCGAGTCTCATAGCCGAATTCCAGATGGGGCGTCGGCACCTCCACACCGTCGTCATGGCGAGACTGCATGGCTGCTTCCAGGATCCCGGTCACCAACAACGTCCTCTCCATGGGCGCCGGCGCGCGCTGATTCTTGATGAAGTGCTGAATAGCGTGCGAATACGTTCTGAAATTCCAGCGGCCCCGCCAGGGGCCGACGTGGTACCGTGTGGCTCGTGGCTGAGCTTCGCCTTTCAGCTGACAGGCAAAATTCCAACGAAGATTGTCGTCGCCGATGCGCACCATCGCGGCGTTCAGACCGTCCGCATAGCGCAGCAGGATTGCGTGGGGCTTCTGAACCGAGCCGTCGGGACTGAAACGCATGGCCGGATGTATCACGGAGTTTGTCGCGATATCACGTTGGCGGACGTCCGACTGCGGCAGTTCCCAGTTCCTGCCCAGGTGCGATGCGTATGCCGTCCCTTCGACGGCATCCTCGGCCGCCATCGCCGCTGACACCAGCTCCGTTGAGATGCGACCATCCGCGGCTGCCGCAATGACGCTATCTCCTTCGAGAAACTGAACGGCAGACACGCCGCCCTGGCCGCCGTCGCGGCGTTCCAGGTTCGCCTGGAGCATTTCAAGCGCGTGGAAATCGTATGTCTCGACAGCATGGCCGTGAATGGCTACCGCGCTCTCGATCGATGCGCCCGGCGGGATGTTGTGGGGCGGGCGCTGCTCGGCAAAGGGCAAAGAGGAACCGGCCATCATCTCGAAACCGAGCTCTTTGCTTGTGCGAGCCATCTCGTCTGCGTGTGCCCAACTGTATGAGAGGTGTTTGTCGCTGAAGACGGGCACCGCGCGGCCCGACTTGCGAAACACCGCCACAATCTCGTCAAAGAAGCGCTTGCGCGGGTACTTGGGCTGCCCCAGTTCGGTGTAGCCGTACTTAGCCCCGCCGCCACCTTCTCCGATCGACAGCACCGCGTCGACAGCGAGTTGCTCACCGCCGGCACATACAGCCGCCGCGATCGTGTCGTAGAGTGGGATTCCGTACTCCCCCGCGACTGCCTCGCTTATGTCCTTACGGCGGACCGGATCGTCGCCCTCGTTGCCTTCGGGGCGGTCGGCACACAGCGAAACAATCTGAATGTCCTCCCGGGGATCGACGACTGTTCCGTCGAAGTAATAGGGTTCCAGAAAGTTCTCTAAGATGACGTTTGCGTGGGAGCGGTGCGTCATCACGTCGAAGACAGCAGCGACCCGCAAAGGCCCCTTTGCCGAGTTATCTCCACCGATGTTCATCGCGAATCTCCTGGTGCCGGTCAGTTGTGTCTCACGCACCCGACCTTACTATTCGTCTGTTGTCAGATTATCATCACCCGCTGAATTGTCGTACCCTGTCGAAAAGTAAGGATCAACCAGAAACCGCCGGATTTCAAGGTGCGATCGTATGACACTGTTCTTGATGATGCGCGGGAAGCGCTGGGAGTGAGTGAGCATTAAACGCTCGAGGTGATGTTGTCCAGGTGGCCATAGTGGGTGCAGGGCTATCAATTTTATTCTTTTTTGCCTAACTGATAGGGTGTTCCGAGCCCGGCACTGGCAGGGGAGGAGGGCAGGCCGAATCCGCGGCGGCTTCGGTGGCGGAGATTCGTTCCTGAATCATCCCCGCTCAGTGCGCGTGGTCATGGTCCGCTTC
>DPYP01000565.1:0-1018 GCA_003545375.1 Lentisphaeria bacterium | reverse complement strand
GGTCAGATTCCACATGCTCCTGGACGGGTTGTTCAGGGTGGCCATGGTGATCCGGTTCGGTGAAAAAACCGATCATTTGAAACACGAGCAATCCAAGACCAGCCAAGACCAGCACCCAGTTGGCCGCGGTGCTGAATTTGCTGAAAGAACTTGTCTTTTGCCACAGCTTGAAGAACATCAACATGACGCACAGTGCGGCGATCTGCCCCAGTTCCACACCCAAATTAAAGGAAAAGATCCGAACAATGAGGCCGTCATCTCCAAGGGGAAGCTCTTGCAAACGGGTAGAAAGGCCAAAACCATGGATGAGTCCAAAGCCGAACACCATCCAAAGCAGGTTGGGTGCGTCTTTCTTGAAGACCCGCTTAAATCCATCGAGGTTCTCGAATCCCTTGTAAATGACACTGACAGCGATGACTGCGTCGATGAGGTGGGCGTTTGCGCTGATGCCCGCCAATGTTGCGCCCATGAGTGTGATGCAGTGTCCCACGGTGAAGGCGGTGATGAACCGCACGACGTCTCGAAAACTCGTCAAAAAGAAGATCACGCCGACCAGGAACAACAAGTGATCGTAGCCGGTCAACATGTGGGTCGCGCCTAGCCAGATATACTCCAATGCACCGCCACCGACCATGGCTTCGCGATCTGCCGAAGACACCCCATGGGCATAGGCAGTCCCAACGGGGATCATTATCAGCAAACAAACCACCGCCTGAAGCCATTGAGATCTCAGTGAGCGGTGGTGGGGGGTGGCTTCTCGGTGCATCTGTTTGTCCCCGTGAGGTATTAAAGGATGGTGTACCCGTGCTGGGTAATGGTAACATCACAAAGTCATTCGACCAGACGGTCCGTCCTAAAGGGCGGAGATTTTGCGGGTCCTTCGGGCATCGATTTCAATGAGTTCAGCAACTTGGCCGGCTCGCTTGGACGGCAACGTTCGCTGTCAGTTTGGGATTATAAATTACCTGTCTTTTTAAGCATCACCGCGGAGCCGATCATCAACAAAGCTGCCAGTATC
>DPYP01000378.1:0-3810 GCA_003545375.1 Lentisphaeria bacterium | reverse complement strand
TCGGCAGGATATTGCCTGGCGCCGAGGTATCGCCTGCGTCGTGCGCGTCGATGAACGCTGCCCGCATGTCGGCAGACCTGAAATGTTCCTCCACCAGATCCTTCATGTTGCCGCTGAGCATCCGTTCGAATACTGTTTCGTCCGGTGTACCGGCAACCTTCGCGGCAAGCTCCGCCAGAGAGGGTGGCTCGGTCAGAAAATAAGGGGCGAGGATTCCGCAGGCTCGCCGCCAGAACTGCACCCAGCGGAGGTAGCCGTCGGCGTCAGGAGCGGCAAGTCGTCGAATCTCTTCGGCCGTTCGTTCTTCGTCGTGCCAGATTCGCAGGGCGTTGTCTCCACTCAGTGGCTGCATGCGTCCGGGATCGACAGGATACACCGAGAACCCGTGGCGCTCGAGTTCCAGCTCGTCAATAACCTTGTCCTGCAGCAGATGACAGACGTACGAGCAAGTGGAGACCTGGAAGCCGGGGAAAAGTTCTTCGGTGACGCAACACCCGCCGATCGGGCCTCTGGCCTCGAGCACGAGCACCTTGGCTCCTGCCCGGGCAAGGTAACTGGCGGCCACCAAACCGTTGTGGCCGCTGCCCACGATGACGATCTGGGGCGCGGTTGGCATCATGAACCTCCGTTCTTGGTGATGGGTGTTTGCGTCACTGCTGGAGAGCCGGTTTTTTCATTCTCATCAATCTTGCCATTCTTGTTTCTATCCAAGGCATGATTGTACACCGTACGCCACTGGGAACCATTTTGTCGTGTTCCTATTCATGCTTTTCTGGTGATTCGGTGAAGTTTATGAATCATTCACGTTGGGTCAGTCCAGATTCGCCAGAAACCCGTCCGGAATCTCGGCCTTGAAAACGTGGGGAACGCCCTGGGGATTGGCATTGTATATCACGTGCCGCGTGTCCGTCGTGAAATAAGCGTGGGGGTGTGTGTACTGCGCCCCCGAAAGGAACCCCGTTACATCCTCGACCAGCAGAGCGTACTTGCCGGTCTGGAGGTTGCCGACCACCAGGGGAACCGGGCCCGGCAAACCATCGGGATAAGAATCGCAAACAAAATACCTGCCGCACCTGGAGACGCAGAGATGGTTGAAATAATGTTCGGGCGTCGCAAAGACTGTTGGTTTTTCATCGCCCGGCGCGGCGGTGAAAAGATTCCCCTGCGGATAACGGGCATCGAGAGAACCGTCGGCATTGGCAACTACTGTGAAAGCTACCCGCCCCGTATCCCCAACAAAGCACTCATGACCGGTGAGACCGGCACTTGTGGGTTCGCCGGCGGGGATGGAACGCTGGTTGCCGCCCTCGGCATCGAGGACGAAGAGGGTCGTTCCCTGCTTGCTGTCGCCGGGGCTCGTGACCGTCCCGTCCGGGGCCATCTTCGAGCCGCGATTGTGTTGAACCAGGATATCTTTCCCATTCACCGGATTGTACTGGAGATGGGTGTTGATGATCTCGGGATGCTCGAAAATAACCGCCCATTCACCCGACTCCAGATCCATACGCACCACCCCGATAGTCGGGCCGGAGAGCACCGCCTGGCCTATGAGGTAACGCTGATCCGGCGAGACCGAACCCGTGCTCATATCCCGGGGAAAACTGACAGAAGTGCTGATGATCTCTTTCTCGAGGGTGTCCAGCGACAACCGCACCAGCTCATGCCCCTGGCGCATATAGTAGATGAATCCGCTCCATGCGGCTGTGCAGGGCATATCATCGATACATTCCTCGACCAGCGTGCTCCGGAGGGTATTGAGATCGGTAACCAGCAACATGCACTGCGTGGTTCGGCACGAATCCATCCCCGACTGGCGCACAATCGTGACGCGATTGCCGTCTTTGGAACAGTAGGGTTGCTCGCAGTAAATGTTGTTGTTGTGGCAAACCGCAGACGTCAAGCGGGTGATCCTGGCGCCGCTTTGGGGATCGGGATTCTGATCACTTGCTTCTGTGAACCACGTGAGCATCATTTTTCTCCCAATTGTCGAAATTACGTTATTTGTAGGCAGGCGATGAAATGGGCACTATTATACCCGACAATTTAGCCGAAATCACAGACCCCTAAAAAAGAATGGCAGCCGAATGGGCTCCACCCACCCAGCCTGCTTAATTCTTGATAAGTGAACGACGCCCAACACGCCACCCCCAACACGCCACTCCAACCCCCAATCATCATGTTCAAACCCGTGACGTTATCCGCATCGATTGTCGTTTCGATGATCGCTTTGACCGCGCTGCCGCAGCTTCAGGCGGCGCCACTCACAATCGTCGAGAATGGCACGGGCTTGGCCGTGATCGTCGTCGAGGCCGAGCAGCCCAAGGCGATGAAGGCGGCGCAGGCATTACAGACATACATCGAGAAGATGAGCGGCGCCAAGCTTGCCCTTATCGAGGAAGGCGCGGCTGTGGAGGGCGATCCCGTCCGCCTGCTGGTAGGCCAGACCGAGGCGGCACGAAAGGCCGGCGTGAAGATCCCGTCGGGCTACGACACGACGATTCGCCCGGACATCTTCGAGGAGGAGGGGTACGCGCTCAAGACTGTTGGCCGGGACCTCGTCATCGGCGGCAACAACGACGGCCACTACAAGGGTACTCTCTACGCGGCGTACGCCCTGCTCGAACGTCTGGGCTGCCGCTGGTACTTCCCCGACGAATGGGGCGAGGTCGTGCCCGAGAAGAAAACGATCACCGTGCCCGATCTTGACGTCGTGTCCCGCCCTGATTTCGCCGTGCGCAACGTCAATCCGTCGGGCTGGGTGCCGATGACGGGCAAGGAGCGGGAAATTTATACCGAGTGGGGCGAGAAGAACGGCTTCAATTTCCATCGGTTCTATCCGATGGTGGGCGACGGATACATCGGCTACCTGGCCCCTCCCTTGGAGTACTTCGAGACCCACCCCGAATTCTTCGCGATGAACGAGCAGGGCAAGCGCCACCATGCGGAGCAGCCACGGGTCACGATGCTCTGCCTGTCCAGCCCCGGCCTCTACGCGGAGAGCGTGAAGAACCTACGAGCCGCCTTCGCGGGCGAGAAGAAGATGAACAATGTCGATGAGCTCGGGTTCGGCATCAGCCCGCCCGACGGCCAGCCGTTCTGCTACTGTGAGGAATGCCGGAAGTCGAGTCAGAACTTCAGGTACCCGCGCTACTTCGAACGCCCGTTCCAGAGCGAGGAGTTTTTCAGGTTCGCGACCCGGCTGGCGCGGGAGTTCCCCGACAAGATCGTCGCGACCATGGCCTACTCGATACGGGAGATGGTGCCGCAGGGCGTCGACATTCCCGAGAATATCAAGGTCATGTACACCTCCGCCGCCTGCGACGTGCTGCACGCCAACGACTCGCAGCTCTGGCGCCGCCGGGACTCGCTGCGCAACCTCAAGGACTGGTGCAAGCAGTCGCCGCACGTCACGATCTATGACTACAACCCGGGCTTCGTCATCGGCAACTGGGTGCCCGAACGCGATACCGCCAACTTCGCCATCAACGCACCGATCCTCAAGGAAATGGGCCTCAAGGGCTACGAGGCCGAGGGGCGCAAGGCGTTCATGACGACCTGGACGAGCTACTATGCCAGGGCAAAGTTTCTCTGGGACGCCGACACCGACGTGGAGGCGCTGATGGCGGACTTCTACAACACCTTCTTCGGCGGCGCGGCCGGCCCGCACGTCCAGGCGTGGTGGGAGGCGTGTGAGGACGTCCTGGTGAACTCGCCGATGCAGGCGCACGAGGATTTCTTCATCAATCACATCTACACCGTTGACTTCGTCCGCGGCATCCTCAAGCACGTCGAGGCGGCGCGCCAGGCACC
>DPYP01000191.1:0-6390 GCA_003545375.1 Lentisphaeria bacterium | reverse complement strand
ATCGTCTATCGTGCTGCCGAAGTGAGCGGCGACGAAATCGCCCTCAAGGTCCTGACCGTAACGCCGGCCTTGCGCCCGCACGAACTCCAGCGGTTCCTGCGCGAGGCGGATGCGGCCAAGAAGTTGCGGCGTCACCCCAATATCATTACCATCTACAACACCGGTCACGACGGTTCGCATCATTACATCGCGATGGAGTTGGTGCTGGGTGGCAAGACACTCAGTGATCACGTGCAAAAAACGGGACTTCCGTCGATCAGCGAAGGTCTGCAGATTGGTATTGCGGTTGGCAAGGCCCTGGAGTTTGCGCACAGTCATGGTATCATCCACCGAGACCTCAAGCCCGCCAATATCCTGATCAACGAATTCGCACAACCGCTGCTGGCCGATTTTGGCCTTGCCAAGGCCGTCGACTCTACCGACCTGACGATGTCTGGCACAGTGCTCGGCACACCGCGCTACATGTCGCCGGAGCAGGCAGGCCACGACGCCAAGGATGTCACCGCCCAGTCGGACATCTACAGTTTCGGTGTAGTCCTGTACGAATTGCTGACCGGCAAGCTGCCCTATGAAATCGGTGATGACATGCGGCTGCCCGAGGTGTTCCGGACCGTGTGCCAGGTTGAGCCGGCCTCGGCACGGAAACACCGTCGCCGCGGCATCAGCCGCAACCTCAACGCCGTACTGATGAAGATGCTCGAAAAGGAGCCTGGGCGGCGTTACGCCGCTATGTCTGCCGCCGTTGCGGATCTCGAAGCCTGCCTGGCCGGCAGATCGGTGTCCGTCCGCAACCTTACACCTGGTGAAAAGTTCGAGAAACACCTGCGCAAGCATAAGCTGCTGAGTTTCGTGATCATCTCGTCGCTGGTGTCGATCACGGCCATCTACATGCTCAAGCGCCGGGAAGAGCGCGACATGAATTACCACAGCCTGATCCCGAAACTCTCAGCCCAGTCGAAGTCGAATCAGGTCGAAAAGCTGCTCGGCCAGGGCACGGAAGAACAAATCGAAGGCAATCGGCTGCACGATCAGGTGATGGCGGCCGTCGCCGCCGGTGACTACGCTGCGGCACGGCAACACCTCGCCGCCATGGCGGCATGGGCAGCTGGCGGCGCTGGCAGCAGCGACAACCTGTACGAGGACGGGGACGACGATCGGTACGGCTTCATCCTCGTCGGTCGCCACCTGCTGGCCCGGCTCGATCTGGCGGACGGCAATTACCTGGCGGCTGCCAAAGCGCTGCGTCAACTGTCCGTCGAATATGAATCTGCCGTTATCGCCGATCCCGGGGCCGGATTTCAGACGCTCAACGGCCAGCTGGCACACTTTGAATCTGCTGTTGCACTGTGGCAGGCGCAGGAATCGGCCAAGGCACTGACGTTGTTTGCTGCGCTGGTGCCGCCGCCGGTCGACGGGCAGCCCATATTTGACCCGGATAACGCTGCAACCTATATTGGCTTGCTGGCGGCAGCTATGGACGACAATGCCAGCCGCGGTCAACTTGTGACTGTTGCAGAGGAACTGCCCGTTGTGTTTCGAGGTCTTGCCTATTGGGTGTTGGCCCAGCACCAGAAGGGTGAACCCCTGCAAGCCGCCTATCGCGATAAAGCGAACGAAACGATAGGCAACGTGCTTATCTGGCCGCGCGTCACCGACAAGGAGGGCGATCATGTTCAACACCCCGAAGAACGGTAAACGCCGTTATGTCATTCGGCGGTTTTCGTTGACTGAAATTCTGGCGGTTGCAGCGATCGTCACCAGTATTCCAGGAGCGCAGTATGCCAAGGTCAAGGAGAAGGGCTACGAGACCGAGTGTTTCAGCAACCTCCGGCAGATCTTCATCCTGATGACCGCCTACAACCTGGAGAACGGCCACTACCCCAAAGCTGCTTTCTATCCCGACGACCCGCTGAGGGGCGAGGACAGCATCAGCGTCATTCTGCACGGCAAACGCAAAGCGACCCGTGCCAGAGACATCTGGATGTGCCCGGCACTGCCTGACGCACTCAAGAAAAAAGGTCTGGGCTTCGTCTACAACGACGATCTCGCCGGCAAACGAAACGTCCGGAATCCGTCAAAGAAATGGGTGATGATCGAAATCAATTGCGTCTCGCGGGACGTACCGGCACCGCATCCGAATGGCTACAATATCCTTTTCGCGGATGGCCATATCGTCACCGACACACGACTGCCGAAGAAGATTGTCGGCACCAAGAAAGCAATGCTCGAACAACTGCGCAACGAAGCCAGCATTATGTGCGCCCGGATTCATTAATCGGTGATTGAAGAAATTTTTCTGCGCTTGCTGTATGGCGGAGTGGTAGGCTTTATAATTGGCCTCACCAGCATCGGCGGTGCCGTTTTCATGCTGCCGGTGCTCACCTTATGGCTGGGATTGACCTCCTCTGAGGCTATCGGCACCGCCAGCCTTTACTCGTTCGTGGCTAAGATATTTGCCGGCCCGCGGCATATCGCGCTGAACAATGTCGATTTCCGGGTAGTCAAAAGATTTCTCATCGGTGCTGTGCCCGGCAACCTTGTCGTGACGATTGCCATCAATCGCTACATGGCGATGCACCAGCAGAACGAGCAGTTGATCCGTGCCTTTCAGTCCCAGCTCAGACTGTTGTTCATTGCTGTTGTTTTCCTTGCCGTCATCCTGATGACAATCAATCTGATCCGCCGGTTCCGCCGGCCCCAGGACGAACCGGCCCCAGTGCAGCTCGGAGACCGCAGTCTGTTTACGTCGATCGTGCTGTCGATCGCTGTCGGTGCAGTCGTCGGTGCGACGGCAATCAGCGCTGTCGTCGTTGTGCCGGTGATGATTCTTTACTTCAAATTGCCTGCCCGCTATGCCGTCGGCACAACGGTATTTGTCACCCTGGTGTTGATGCTGCTGACTTCCGCCGTCTACCTGTTCGGCAAGCAGACCAATGTTCCCACGGCTTTGTGGATGGCGCTCGGATCGTTCGTCGGCATCTATTTCGGCAGCCGGTTGACGGGCAGGCTCCCCGAGCAGCAGCTCAGGATCGTGGTCATTGTGCTGGTGGCACTCGCTGCCACCATGATGCTGATTTTCGGTAGTTAATGAATCTTTCTCCCGATTTTGTCGTCCAACAATAACCGGCGGCAAGCCTGGAGTATTTCATGCGATTGCACATTCGAAACATAAGCGCCACGCTCGCACTAATCGCGGCTTCAATCGCCGGTGCGAACGGCGACGATGAGATGGCGATCGACACCTTCCTGGCGTACATGCGCCAGCCGCCCATTGAACTTTCCTGGGGCATTTTTGAGGGCACTGTCAGTCACAAGCGCGACGGCAAGCGCCATAAAAAGATGCCCGTTGAACTGCGGGCACGCTTTTCGTCGGAGCGCGTCTCGGCGCAGCTGATTTTCAATGACGACCAGGTCTACATGATCGGGCAGAATTTCCTGGACGGTCTCGAAGGCACAACCATACATGAGCAGCGCGCTGCGCAGCCTGGCGCCGTGACCCTGGCGGACCGTGGCATTCGACCTTCTGATCTGACCCTGTCGTTTCTGTACTGGGACTTTGTCGAAGAGCTCGACCGCGAGAGATTCGGTGGGCGTGTCTGCCGCGTCGTACGTTTGCGAAATCCACAGGCCGACGAAACCGTCAAGGTCTGGGTATCACGCAAGTACATCTTTCCGATGGCTGTCGAGTGGTTTTCCGGCGAGCGGGAGAAACCGTATCGTCGACTCGAGTTCAAGGACCTGAAGAAGATCAACGACGTTTACGTCATCAATCGCATTGCCATCTCGAACGCTGGCTGGCGCACGATTGTCCAATTCAAGAAAATCCAGCTCGCCAAGTTCGACGACAGCCCCGTACCCGACGACCTGTTCCGGAAAATCGATTGATGCCGCCCGCTATGGAAGCGCTCGGAACACTGCCACCGACTCAAAGTGCGCCGTCTGCGGAAACATGTCGAAAAGCGCCAGCCGTTCCAGCGCCATTGCCGCCGTCAGCGTGCGGACGTCGCGGGCAAGCGTAGCCGCATTGCAAGAGACGTAAATCAGCCGGTGCGGTGCGAACTGCGCAATCTTTTCAATGACGCCGCGGCCGCATCCCTGCCGCGGCGGATCCAGAACGATCGTTGTTGCGGCCGCATCGCAGCCTTCGAAAACCTCCGAAAGATTCCGGTCGATGCGTCGCTCGACGAAAGCGATGTTCTGCAGACCGCGGGCCTCGGCATTCGCCTTCGCCGCCGCCACAGCCGCCGCCTGCGATTCCACGGCACACACCGACTCCGCGACAGCCGCCAGAACGATCGCAAAGACACCGACGCCGGCATACAGATCGATCAGGTGCGTCGTCGGTGTTGCTGCAAACTGCTGACGCACCCAGTCCACGAGCTGACTGCCGACCGCCGGGTTGACCTGACAGAATCCTGTGAGCGGCACCATCATGTTCGCATCGCCCAGCAGCTCCGTCAGCCACAGCGCGTCCGTACCCGTGTCGCCGTAATGATGGACACTGCCGGTGGCATCGACACGGAAGGTCACGGTCTCGTCCCGCAGCGTGGGCCGTGCCGCGGCCAGTGCCTCATTGATTGCGGAGGCCGCAATTTCGCACCGTTCGATCGGGACGACTGTCCGATTGTCGGCGGCGAGGTAGCCGTAACCCTTGCCGCTGCGGCGCAGCTTCAATTTGTTGCGGTAGCCGTAGGGCTGCGGGCTGGCAACGACCGGATCGACATCGGGGACGTCTGCGATGCCGCCGATCCGCTGGAGGATTTCCTGCAATTGCTGCGTTTTGTGAGACAACGCGGCGGCGGCATCGATATGCTGATAGCAACAACCGTCACAGGTGCCGTAGTAGGCACATGGTGGTTCGATGCGTGCAGGGCCGGGCGTCAGCAGTTCTTCGACTTCGCCGCGAGCGTGTCGGCGCTGTTGCCGGACCACACGCACGCGTGCGACGTCGCCGACAGCCGTGTACGGCACGAAGACGATCCGGCCGTCGGCAAGCCGGCCCACACCGTCGCCGCCGAAGGCGATGTCCTCGATCTTGACGGTGATCAGTTGTTCATTCACGTCCATCCGTGCCTATCTCCATGTCTTGCCGAGGAACGATCGTTCCCCGCCGTTGATCCGAACATTAGAATACAACGGACACGGGAAGATCCGGACCAAGGTCCTCTTGGCAGGCCTTAATGATCTCGGTCATCAACGCTGGATTGCGTATCAACCCTGCTCCGGTTTCCTGCGTCACAACATTTCGATCCGGACACCCCGTATTGATGGCGATCCCGTCAAAGCCCAACTCACGAACGAGTTCAGCAGTCTTAAAAACAGTTTTCGGACGGCGCCCAAATACCTGCGCCACGACAGGCCGCTCAGATGCGTGGTACTTGAGACCAACCAACAACCGATTTCGGTCCGACGAGCACAAGCCGTGACAGGACATAAACTCCGTGAAGACCGCGTGCGGCCGCTCATATTTGCAGATCATCTGGCGAAATGCAGTATCCGTAACACCCGCCATCGGCCCAATATCAACAACGGCTTTGGCGTCGCAAGCCAAAACGCATTCAGATTCATCGTGACGGCATCCACTTAAAGGGAATGCATGGCTCCCTATACAATTTATCGGGAATCTTTTCTACAATCGTGTCATGGAATTCCGGAAGTTTCGACCAATGCAGACCGCCGCGAAGATGGTGGGCCGTATGATAGCCAAGATTGCCGGTAAAAATATTGTACCATTTGTGGGTGATGTTCCATGATGCGTCGTGATCATTCTCAGCATCAAGGCCGTGATGATGGTAGTACGTGTGCCAGGCCGTGAGAAACAACGAAATCGCCATAGGCAACAAAAAGACAAACAACGCGTTTTGCCAGTTGTACCAAAAGAAATTGCCGAGGATAGTCAACTGGAGCAGCAACATCAGCACGAAGATCATGCGATGCTTTGGATGACGCTTTCCGGCCATGAATGCACGGGGATAACCCGTGGCGGCAACAACCGTTGCATACTCCAATTCCCTCATGGGCGTGCCGTCATCTCGCTTCCAGCGAGATTCGTCCAAGGCCTGATCCAAGTAGTGTTGGTGATGACCAATCACATGATGCAGAAACCAAGCATGACTGGTAATCCCCGTAAGAAAACCGTACGGGATTTCCAACAGACGATTTAGCCCGTTCGAGTGAAACGTCGCCAGGTGTTGATGGTGGTGATTAAACGAACAAATGCAGGTTTTGTGAAAAATTCCAAGGACCGTCCATGCGGCCGCATATTTCCAGGTGGGTGCGAGGAAAAACACGACCAAATCTAGGCCAAAGGCAAATAAAATAATGGCAACGGGCCAACGATCGGCGTGGTAGCGAAGTATCTTCATGGGGGGGGGAGATAAACTATCGTTT
>DPYP01000557.1:7607-9452 GCA_003545375.1 Lentisphaeria bacterium | reverse complement strand
GATGACGCCCTCCTGCGTACTGCCCCCGACCGTGCCTGCCCCTTGCTGCGCTTTTATGGCTGGACTCGCCCGTCACTTACCATCGGGTATTTTCAGCGTTATGCGGCGGTTGCACGCGATGGATTCGAAGTTGTCCGGCGCCCGACCGGCGGTGGTGTTGTCAATCACGTCAACGATCTAACCTGCACCATCGCAGTACCCCGTGGGCACTGGTATCTCGATGTCGATCGATTCGAAAGCTATCGTCTGGTCAATCAAGCGATCGTCGACGGCTTGGAATTTCTGGACATTCCAGCATCTTTGACCGCCGAGGACACGACGCGGACAGAGGATCGCGAAACCATGCAATGCTTCACGGCACCGACGCGTTACGACGTCATCAGCGGTGACAGCAAAGTGGCAGGTGGCGCCCAGCGGCGCACGGCCGACGGTCTGCTTTACCAGGGCAGCATCTCTCTCGACGCCCTGCCGCCCCTGGATCGACTGGCATTAATCAGTGCTGTTGAACAGGGCTTCGCGAAAATATTCGACTGTTGTTTCCGACCGTTCGAAAACCCTGCCCAGTTCGAGACCATCGTCGACGAGCTCACCGCATCACGTTACGGAAACGACGCCTGGAACCGCCGCCGCTGAGTCTGTCACAGGGCGCTGGAACCTCTGGTGTGCTCAGCGGGGAAACGTCAAGTAGCCGTCCAGCCCGAGCGGCAAGCCGAGGACCAACCACCCGAGCAACAGCACGGTCCAGACGATCGAGAAGGCGATGGTATACGGCAGCATCAGCGAGATAAGGGTGCCCATGCCGCCTTTTGGGACGTATTTCTGCATGAACACGAGAATAATGATCAGGTACGGATTCAACGGCGTAATGATATTGCTCACCGAGTCGCCGATGCGATAGGCGGCCTGGGTCAACTCCGGACTGATGCCTACCATCATCAGCATCGGGATGAAAATCGGCGCAAACATCACGTATTTCGCGGACATCGAGCCGATGAAGAGATTGAATACCATTGTCACCAGGATGAAAGCGACGATCAATGCCCACACCGGCATGTCTGCCTTGCCCAGGACCTGGCCGCCGGCCATCGCCAGCATTTTGTCCAGCCCCGAGTACTTGAAACTCTCGATGAACTGCGCGGCAAAGAAAGCCAGCACGATGATCGGTGCCATTGCCGCCATCGATCCTGTCAGCGCCTGTGTAACGTCCTTCTCGTTGCGAACCTCGCCTGCCGCCAGGCCGTAGGCAATTGCGGGAATCAGGAACACAAAAAACAGCAACGGCACCATTGCTCGAACCCAACGTTTGAAGGGCGATGCGGATTTGACCACGACCACCCCGTTGTCGAGCGTCACGGCACCCTCCGGCAAAGGTTCGTCGAGACTGAGTTCGAGGCGCTCGGCCGGCGAGCCGGCGGCATCCGGCATCGAATAGGTGTACAACGGCGCATCCGGTATCAGGATCGCTGTGAGAATGAGTGCCATCGTCACCAGGAACGCCAGCGCTGCCGCCGCCAGCCCCTTGCGCTCGCTCGCTTGCAGCTTGAACGCCGTTGATTCCGTCGCATCGGGCACTCGCGGCCCACCCTCAGCCTCTGGTTTCTGTGACATACGGCGTTCGACGAACCAGGTCGTTACCGCCCAGCCAGTCAAGGTGATCACTACCGTCGAGGCAACCATGAAATACCAGTTGCATCCCGGATTCACCTGGTATGTCGGATCCACGACTTGGGCGCCTTCGTTGCTGAGCTGTGCCAGCATGGGATCGAGTCCGGTGATCAGCAGATTGGCGTTGAACCCTGCGGCAACACCGGCGAACACCGCTGCCAGCCCGACCAGTGGCGATCG
>DPYP01000557.1:6735-7272 GCA_003545375.1 Lentisphaeria bacterium | reverse complement strand
CCGGCAGCCAGGTAAAGCGCTGCCGCCAGCGGCGGCAGCACGACATAGCCCGCATCGAGGGTGATCGACGACATGATCCCCAGAAATACCATGGCCGGTGTCAGCAGCGAACCGGGTACGACCGCGATGAACGCTTTGAGCAATGCCCGGATCAGCCCTGTGCGCTCGGCGACACCAATGCCGAGCATCCCGACCAGGACAACGCCTAACGGCCGAAATCCCATGAAATTCGTAACCAGATGGCTGATCAGCCAGAAGAAACCGTCGCGCGTCAGCAAGCTCTTGGCACGATACGTCTCGCCTGTTGTCTGCCAGGTAACCCGCGGCTTCCCGTCCTTGTCCAGCACCTGCTCGTTGACTACGACACCATCGCGTTCTACCTGAATGCTGTCTATTTCCGGTAGTTGCTGTGCGACTGTCCAGGCCTGGCTGGCCGCGATTGCCGAGACGACGACCACGATCACCGTGCCGATGAGAAACAGCGTTGCCGGATCGGGCAGTCGATTGCCGCTGCGCTCGATAATGTCGAGTATGCCG
>DPYP01000557.1:0-6353 GCA_003545375.1 Lentisphaeria bacterium | reverse complement strand
AACGGGAATTCCAAGACACTGGATCAACGCTGCATTAGGTTGTACTGTTGTGTTGCACACATCCGAGAGAGGAAGACATGTCTGTATCTATTGTTGGTTGGGGCCACACAAAATTCGGAAAGCTCGAGCAGGACGTCGAAGACCTGATCATCGAGGCGGCTACCGCTGCGATTGCCAACGCCGGGGTGCCGGCGGCCGATATCGATGCGGTCTATCTGGGCTGGTACAATGGTGGATTCAGCGCGCAGGACTTCGGCTCGTCGCTGGTGATGAACGGTATCGACGAGCTGCGATTCAAGCCTGCGACGCGGGTGGAAAACGCCTGCGCCACCGGTTCCGCTGCGGTCCATCAGGGCGCCAACCTCATCGACGCCGGCCGGGCTCGCTTTGTTCTCGTTGTCGGCGTCGAGAAAATGACCACGTCGCCGCCGGCCGAGGTCGGTCCGATCCTGATGAAAGCCTCGTATATGAAGGAGGAGTGCAAGCCGGGCTGCGGCTTCGTCGATATTTTCGGGCAGATCGCCGCAACCTATTTTGACAAGTACGGTGACAAATCCGATGCCCTGGCGGTTATTGCTGCCAAGAACCATGCCAACGGCTGTGACAACCCTCTGGCGCATCTGCGCAAGGACCTGGGCTACGAATTCTGTGCCACTATTTCCGAGAAGAACCCACAGGTTGCAGGCCCGCTCCGGCGCACAGACTGTTCACTGGTCTCCGACGGCGCTGCGGCTGTTGTGCTGACCGATGCGTCGACCGCACAGTCGATGCCGCAGCGCGTGTCGATCGCCGCACGATGCCAGGTCAATGATTACCTGCCGATGAGCAAGCGGGACTTGCTGTACTTCGAAGGCTGCGCCCGGGCCTGGAGCGGGGCGATGTCCATCGCCGGCATTACGCTCGACGACCTCGACCTGGTCGAGACCCACGACTGCTTCACGGTGGCCGAGCTCATGCAGTACGAAGCCATGGGACTGACGCCGCCGGGGCAGGGCGATACTGCGGTGCTCAGCGGGTTGACGGCCAAGGACGGCAAGCTGCCGGTCAACCGTTCCGGCGGCCTCAAATCCAAAGGCCATCCGATCGGCGCCACTGGTGTATCGATGCACGTCATGACGGCAATGCAGCTCACCGGAACCGCGGGCGACCTGCAGTTGCCGAACGCCGAAATCGGCGGCGTCTTCAATATGGGCGGTGCCGCCGTGGCAAACTACTGCTCGATTCTCAAGGCCGGCTGAGCCTTGCCCGCTTTCGACCGCGCCGGCATCAGTGGTTGAAGCGCGTCTGCAGCTCGTACATCTTGCGGTACAGTCCGGGGCGGGCCAGGAGTTCTGCGTGGCTGCCGCGATCAACGATCTGTCCCTTGTGCAGCACCACGATGGTGTCGACATCCCGAATCGTCGACAGACGATGCGCAATGAGAATGGTTGTTTTGCGCTGCATTACATAGTCCAGGGCCTTCTGGATCATGATTTCCGTGCGTGTATCGATGTTGGCTGTGGCCTCGTCGAAAATCAGAATCTCGGCCGGCGACGCCAGTGCCCGGGCCAGGGCGATCAACTGCCGCTGCCCCATCGACAGGTTGGTGCCTTCGCTATCGAGCACCGTCCGGTAGCCGTCCGGCAGTTGGCGGATGAATTCGTCCGCCATAATATCGCGGCAGATGTCCTCGACCCGCGCTTCGGTCACGTCCGGCCGGTTCAGCGCAATATTGTAAAAGACGGTTTCATGAAAGATCGACGGCTCCTGCGGCACCAGCACGACCGTTTCCTTGAGGCGCTGCCGAGGTATCTGCCGGATCGATGTGTTGCCAAGCAGGATTTCACCGTTGTCCGGCCCGAGATCGTACTGTCGCGTCAGCAGCCGGATGATTGTCGATTTTCCGGAACCGGTCGGCCCGACGATAGCCAGACTGCTGCCCGGTGCCACCTGCAGATCGATGCCGTTCAAGACCGGTTCATCCCGGATGTAGGAGAAGCTGAGATTTTGCAATTCGAGGTCCGTGCTGTCAGCGGATTCCGTACCCGTGTCGTCCGGCAGCGGTATCGACATCACCTGATGAATCTTGTTGACCGCGGCAAGGGCTGACTGCAGGACAGCAAAGCGGCCGCCCATCTGCTTGATCGGCGGAAAGATCAGCCACAGCCACTGGATATACGCGACGATGCCGCCGATCCTCAGGCCGTCGTCAAGCAGCGACGACCGTGCGATGAGAATGAGGACGGCGCCGATGGCGATGAATGACATGCCCTCGATAATCGAGAACAGCAGTGCTTCGTGGCTGATCGTCTGGATGTTCTTGTCGCGGTACTTGTTGTTCTGCTTCTCGAAGTCCGCCATGAAGGCAGTTGTCATATTGAAGTTTTGCAGTTCGAACACCATCGTCAGAGCTTCGTTGATGCGAGCTGTCAGACGGCCGTTGATCGTGCGGATCTGATCGAAGAGCCGTCGCAGAATCCGCCGGAAAATATCGACGATCAGAATCAGCAGCGGCAGAAGAATCAGCGTCCACAGACCGAGCTGCACATTGACCAGCAGGATGTTGATGAAGATGAAGAGAATCAGCAGCGCGTCGCCGATCAGATTGGTGAGCCCCGCGGTCATCGTTTCACCGATCGCCTCGACATCACTCGTCGTGCGGCTTACGTACACGCCGAGCGGCTGTTTGTCGTACCGGTCTTTACCGAGGAAACAAATGTGCCGCATCACCTTCGCACGGATCCCGGCAAGCGTACGGATGCCGGCGGACTGCATGCTGATGTTCTGAACAATCATCGTGACGAATGCCAGCAACACGAGGCCGAGATACACGAACCCTGCCGCGATAGTGTATTTCAGATCGCCCTCCACGATGCCGAAGTCGATGGCACGCTGCGTCACGATCGGTGTGATCGACATCAAAGCGGCATACACAGGCATCAGTGCGAATGCCAGCAGAAAGCGCCATTTGTAGTGGCGCGTGAAGCCGAGGAAAAACCGGATGAGACTGCGATCGGTCATTTCTCCAGCTCCAGCAGTTGCTGCTCAACGACCTGATGCTCGTAGGTCTGTCGATACCCTTCGTGGCAGCCGAGCAGCTCGTCATGGGTGCCGCGGTCAACGATGCAGCCGTCTGCCATGATCAGAATCTGGTCGCACGGGATCAGTGCTGAGATCCGATGGGAAATAATGATCAGCGTCTCATCGGGCAGCCTTGAATACAGGGCTGCCAGAATCCTGCTTTCGGTCTCGTGATCGACTGAGGAAATGATATCGTCCAGCACCAGGAGCTGGCGCGGCTTGAGCAGGGCCCGCAGAATTGCCAGGCGCTGGCGCTGGCCGCCGGAGAGCCGGATGCCGTGTTCCCCGATGACCGTATCGAGTCCGGCGTTGAACAGTGTCAGGTCATTGGCCAGCTGGCTGATCTCGAAGGCGTCGTCAAAGGCTGTCGCGTGGAAGGTTTCTTCCATGGCGCCGTCGCTGTGCTCACGGATCAGATCGAGATTATGCCCGATCGAGCCGTCGAAATGCCGATTGTCCTGGGTCGCAATTGCGAACTGCTTCAGCAGTACATCAGTCGAGATTCGTCCGTAGTCGATACCCTGAAACCGGCACGTGTCGGGCGGCGTTGGCAGGTTGCCAGTCAGCAGATTGAGCAACGTGGTTTTACCGGACCCGGTCTGTCCGAAGATCCCGTACTTGCGCCCGCGCAGGATGTCGAGCGCGTCGATGCGCAGCTCGAACGGCTGGCTGAACTCGTTGGCAACCGCGGTGCTGTCCTCGTCGTTGGCCGCGGCCGCGGTATCATAGTGGAATCGCAGGTCGCGAATCGAGACAAGCACCTCGTTGTCGGTGTGTGCCAGCAACGCCGGCACGGTCGAAACTTCCTTGATTCTCTCGCGTTGGTTTACGTCGTCCGCGAGGTCTCGGATGTCGTAGATGCGCTCCAGGCAGACCTCGCCTCGCTGGAAAATGGAAATCAGAAAACCCCAGACCCGCATCGGTTCCTGGATCAGCCCGAGATAGATGCTGTACTCGACGAATTCTGCGATACCGAACGCCCCGTTGATTACCAGAGGTCCGCCCACGACCATCAGGATGAACGTCGCCAGACTGGCCACGGCAACGGCGAAATTGGTGACGATGATTCGCAGGTTCTGGACGTTCTCCGAGCGATCGCGATAGGCGTGATTCTCATCCGAGAAACGTCGGAAGAGGCTGTCGAAGACCGGATAAATACTCAGCAGCGTGTGTGCCCGCAGCAGTTCCCGAATCGTCTCGGTCAACTTGCCGAGCTGCCGTTGCACCATTCGCGCCCGGCGCATCATTATCGCGGCGAGAAATTTAATGACCAACACGGCCAGTGGCAGCGTCAGCAGGCAGACCACTGTCAGCTTGGTGCTGATTTGGAACATGTTGAAAAGACAGAAGCCTGCCAACAGTACACTGTTGATCGTGTGCAGGATGCCCATGGACAGCAGCACGCGTGTCAGGTTGATGTCGTTTGTGCCGCGACTCACCAGATCGCCGGTGCTGTAGCCGCCCAAAAAACGTGTGGGAATGGAGATCGCGTCGTTGAAGTAATCCTGGCGTATTTCGGCTTCTACCCGGCGTCCGGGAATGAAGATGTAGATCCGCGACAGCACCCGGAACACGCACAGCAGCAGGCCAAGCCCGATAATCTGCCAGCCCACATAACACAGGCGATCGGCGTCGCTGGCGTTGCCGATGACATCGCCGTTCTGAACCAGGTCGATACCCCGGCCGATGAACCTCGGGATAGTCGTCGTTGCGGCAACCGTGATGACCAGGAAGAGGATACCCCAAAAGTAGAACATGCCCTTGCCGGGCAGGTACTCACGCAGGAAACGGCGGCTGAAGGGAAGCATCGTTACGGGCTCGATAGATCAGGAAGTTCGCAGGTTGCGTCGGGCGACGACGCTGCAGGCAACCCGTAACATGACGCGTGCCCGGGAAATGACCATTGCTGTCTCGCGCCACGCGAATGAAACACTGCCGTGCCGTGTCCAACCGCGTCTAAAATGATCTGTGGATTCTTGAACGAGCCGACCATCTGCGTTACTGTTTTGTTCACTACAGAAAGGGGTGAAATCACATGCATAGAATCGGCATCATCGGTTGCGGTTGGATCGCACCGTTCCATCTCGCGGCACTGCAGAAGTTCGCCGATCGCGCCACCGTCGCGTGGGTGGCCGACATCGACAGTGTCCGCGCCGACGCCGTCGCTTCGCGCTACAGCGTTCGAGCAATCAGCGACTATCGTGAGAGGCTCGACGAGGTCGATTGCGTGCATATTCTGTTGCCCCACCACCTCCATTGTCAGGTCACGACTGTCTGCCTCGAGGCGGGCAAGCATGTGTTGCTGGAAAAGCCCATTGCAACCAGCCTCGAAGACGCCGACACTATGATCGCCTGTGCCGAACGCAACGCCCGCACCCTCATGGTTGGCTATCTGCATCGCTATCGCAAGTCCATTCAGATGTTCAAAGAGATCGTGACCGGCGGGAGCTACGGGAGACTGTTCATGCTCGACGCCATGATGGACGAATCTCTAAAAGGCTATTTGACCGGCTGGACCAGCCGCAAAGAGACGCTTGGCGGTGGGGTGTTCTTTTCGTCGTCGCCGCATATGCTCGACGTGATGCTGTGGATCGCCGGGGACGTGCGCTGTGCCAGCGTTGTCGGCACACATGGCGGTTGCAACATAGAAGGCGAAGACACGGCCTGCTCCATCCTCAAGTTCGAGAACGGCGTCATCGGCGTCACCCGCCACACGTGGGCATCTCCGGCAGCACCGATCTGGTACACAATGGAAGCAGTGTGTGAACAGGCGCGCGTCCGCCTGACGACGTCACCGGAGGGCGACCTGTTTCGCGACGGGCCCGAGTGCGCCTGGACAACCAGGATTGAGGCGCACGGGGCGCACGACGAAGTTTTGCTGGAAAGTGGTGAAGGACTTGATCTTACCGCCGAAGTCGAGCACTTTTTCGACTGTGTCGACACCGGCGCCTGCCCGCAGACGGATGGGCGCGCTGCCCGCAAGATCATCGAGCTTGTGCTCAACGCCTACGCCGATGCTGAGCAGCGCGGTGGTCTCTGAGAACCGCAAACGGATCTGAACCATGCACAAAGACTGGGACATTGTTGCTGCCCACTGGTCGCCCGCCGGTGTCACATCAACTTTGCAGGCGCTCAGTGACGACATTCGCGGGTACCTGAGCAACAACGCCGTCGAGCCAGGCGACCTCAGCCACTTTGGAATTGTTGTCGAAAATATCGATGGCAGTGTTGAGCGCTTGAACCAGGACCTCGACACAGCATGGACGTCGACGACGCGTGACTGGGTGGCGGCT
>DPYP01000207.1:3998-4324 GCA_003545375.1 Lentisphaeria bacterium | reverse complement strand
CGAAAGCGCGCGAAGAGGTGATCATCGAGCATGGACAAGGACAGCCGCCGACCGTGGAGGCGATGCGGTTCCTTCCTGCCGGCCCCCATCGCCTGACAATCGGGCGCCAGGGCGGGCCGGTGCTCGAAAAGCTCGTCGTCCGGGCGATTCCACATCTTGCATACAGCGGATTTCCGCGTACGTCGGCAATCAAGAACTACGGTCCCTATGACTGGGAGTATCTCGAAAAGCAGAATATCCTGGCCAATGTCAACACGATTGTCGCCAGGGTTCACCCGTACCTCGCGCCAAAGTATGAACAGTGGGCAGGGCAGGGCAAAAAGTGG
>DPYP01000207.1:0-3633 GCA_003545375.1 Lentisphaeria bacterium | reverse complement strand
ACGGAAGAAGTTTACCAGTATTGGACGAAGAAGCCCGGTTTCGAACTGCCCTTCGTGAACGGCGTGATGGGGAATGAGTTTCATGGCGGCAGCGCTGCCGAGTGGGCAGCATGGAGCGGGGCGGTCAGGAAGATCCACGCGAACGAACAGTTTGCGAACCGGGGGGTATACCCGTACTGCGGCGCCCTCTACGGGGATAGCGCGGGCGCTGAGTTTCTCCGGATGTGCATGGATTTCGGCTATTGGTTCTCCTGGGAGATTTACCTCGCGGAACAGCGTACTGAATACGGTGCCAGGAAGTTTCTGGAGAAGGAACTCAAGGTACATGTGCAGGGCTGGAAGGCTGCCATCCCCGGCTCCGAGCGATATCTGATAATGAACTTGGCCCACTTGCTGAGCGCCCCGCCCCTGTCCACGAACGTAAACCCGGGTGTAGACTTCAAGGTGTACATGGAAATGATGTTCAACCTCCTGGCCAACGATCCGGAATTCTTCGGCCTCGGCGGCATCCAGGAGTATCACGCGGCCTACGCCGACGAGGAGTACGTTCGCTGGGTGGCGAAGCTTTTCCGCCATTACTGCATCGAAGGCAAGACGAGCCTGCTTTCTTCGGACCCTTACATCCTCACCCACATCGAGAACCCCGACTTCGACAACGGCCTCAAGGGATGGACCATATCCGGCGCAGGAGAGGACAGCATCGGGGTGAAGTACCTGGACGCCTTTGGCTCGCTTCAGGGCAGATATTACAACTACAAACAAGCACCAGACCACGGCAACCGATTCCTGTGGATGAAGAGCAGCAGGCTCCGGCCCAACGTCTGCTCGCAGGAGATCAGGAATCTGCAGCCCGGAAAGCTATACTCGGTCAAGGCTCTCAGTGGCGACTATGCCGACTTGTTGAACGGGGGGGATGCAAAAAAAATACTCGCGTTATCCGTCAGCATAGAAGGCGCGGAGGTCATCGCCGAGAAGTCCTTCCAGGAAGAATGGCGGAGTAATGAACCCAGCGCCATGGGCGCGCGCGGTGGAACATATTATTACTGGATGAATCTTCACCGGGTCGTTTTTCGCGCGACGTCCGGGCAGGCGCAGTTGGTCATATCCGACTGGGCCGGCGGCAGGGAACCGGACGGTCCGGCCGGCCAGGAGACAATTTGCAACTTCATCGAGGTTCAGCCATATCTCGAATAGCCGGACAGTAACCAAAGGGTGAATTATGGGTTCAGGAATTTTTTTTACAGAGACCGGGGTCGAGGTTGCCAAGCAGGCAATGTTGCTGCCGATTGATACCGTATCATTGCCGTTTCGCAGACGCCTTTGTCTGTATATGACCCGGCCGGAAATACGGTCGGAGCCGGTCTTAAAGCCGATCATGGATGACCCGGTCGCGGGCGAAAACCACGGCGTGCACTTCGCCGGCACTGTGCTGCATGAGGACGGGCCTTTCGGAGGGAAATACCGCATGTGGTACCTGCCCGAGTACGTGGGGTGCAACCCTGACTGGGAAGGGGAAAATGCAAAAATGGTGTCGTACCACAAATGGCCCTGGTTCACGGGGCCGCCCCGTTATGCCGAATCAGAAGACGGAATAAACTGGTTCAGGCCGAACCTCGGCCAGGTCATGTTCAAGGGCAGCACGGACAATAACGTCTTTGACATCGGGGACCCGATGCCGTCAACGGTCAATGTGATTCGGGATGACGATGACCCGGACCCGTCCAGGCGCTATAAGATGGCTTGTGAGATTCCAATGTGCGGGCCGTCCGGCAGCGACACCATGATCGCAAACACGCACTTTCATACTTGCGTGAGTGAGGACGGCATTGTCTGGAAAAACACCCGTAATCCGCTTTCGGAGGACTGCTATCTGGAAAACGGTTCGCTGTATAAGCATAATGGACTCTACATCGTCAACGGGCATACCCATACCAGGCACGTGCACAGTGAAGGCGGCGCCTTGATGGGGCGGCAGGCGTTTGCGTTCGTTTCGCCCGACTTCGATAACTGGCTGTACGCCAATGCCGAATCGTTCAAGCTTCCCGAACCTGCGGACCCCGCCGAGCGCAGCGCCGACGGCCGCTATGATCAGGTCCACATCGGTGTGGGTGCGGCGAGTTTCGGAAATGTCTGTATCGGCATCTACGGTTTGTGGCACAATGCGCCGTATCAGGTTTATTTCGGTGAGATATCCGCCGACCTCGGGCTGGTGGTAAGCAACGACGGCATCCACTTCCGCGAGCCGATCAAGGGCTATGTGTGGATTGACCGCCACGATTCGCCGCACACCCCTGTACCCGGGTACGATTACAATACGTGCTTGAACCAGGGCAACGGCATTCTCAATGTCGGTGATAAAACACTGATCTATCACGGCCGCTGGCTGAATGGCCAGAATGCCGACGGACCTGTCGACGGCCATTACTCGTCTGAAATCGCCTTGGCGACGATTGACCGGGACCGCTGGGGCGCCCTCAGGATCGATCCGGACCATAAGGATGGCGAGGTGTGGTCAACACCTGTACAGTTGCCGGATAAGGGCTGTGACGTGGTGATAAACGCCGATGGCGCCGCCGGCATAAATATTGAAATCGCCGATGAGCGGTTCGCTCTGCTGCCAGGATTCAGCGCCGAGAATGCCGCGAAGCCTGCCGGCAGCGGCGGCCTGGACTGCGAGGTTCATTGGCCGAAAAATAACCTTGCCGAGCTCGGCGGTCAGACCGTGCGACTGCGGATCAAGATGGAGCGCCAAGGCACGGTAGATCCACACCTCTATGCGGTTTATCTGCGAACGTGAACGCCTTTCCTGGAGAAAAGAAGATGGCACAGCAGGAGACCTTGCTGAACATTCTTGTCGACGTCCGTACCGAGCCGGCTGCCCGCGAGCGGCTCGAAGCCATGCCCGCGGTGCGCATCATCGACATGTTCAGAGAGGACGAGTCGGAGGAGTTTTCCCGTGAGCTGCCGGTAGATGTGCTGGCCGAAACCGAGGTTCTTTTCTGTACGTTCCCGCCGTCCAACCTCCAGGCGATGACCAACCTGAAGCTGGTGCAGATCAGCTCGGCGGGCTATGAGCAGCTCCTGGGACTCGGGTTGCCGGCGCGTGGTATCCGGGCTTGCAACTCCACCGGGCTCTTCGATGCGCCGATCGCCGAGTGGAACGTGTCGATGATGATCAACCTGAAGCGCAACCTGCGCCAGATGATTCACAACCAGGAAAGCGGTGCCTGGGACAGGTCGGGCGAATTTCAGCAGGAAATCCGTGGCTCGGTCGTCGGACTCTGGGGGTACGGGCCGCTGGCGCGGCAGACCGCGCGTCTGTGCCACGCCATGGGCGTGACGGTGCACGCCCTGACCAGGGACGGTGCCCACGCCAAACCCGATCAGTACCGGGTTGCGGATACCGGCGATGCGGAGGGGGAACTGCCGGATCGCGTATTCGTTGCCGATCAACGGGAAGAATTCCTCAACGGTCTGGATTTCCTCATCCTTACCCTGCCATTGGACGCCTCTACCGAAGGGATCGTCGGCGCGGCCGAGCTGCAGATGCTGCCGGACCACGCCTTCCTGCTCAACCCCGCCCGCGGGCCTCTCGTCGAGGAAGCCGCGCTGCTTGAAGCACTGCGCCAGGGG
>DPYP01000260.1:9061-11650 GCA_003545375.1 Lentisphaeria bacterium | reverse complement strand
TGGAGAAGTGTTGCTCAACAACGGCTCGAGTACGTTGCGGATGACCGTGCTGGCAAGTCTGGACAATCACGGCATTTTCACCAACAACACCGACGGTGCCATTTTCAGCGTCAATGGTGATTTCTCGAACTTCGGCACTTTCAAGACGGACAACGCGGCGAATGACGACAGCTTCACGGTGCGTGGCAGCTGGCTGAACGACGACGGCACGATCATTTGGGGCAGCGGCACGGTATCTCTGAGCGGCAGCTTCGGGGACATAACGACCAACGGCCAGCCGTTCAACAACCTGTACATCGATCCGCTATCCTCCGTGCCGGGTGCCGGCTACTCTGCAACCGATGCACTGGACGTCACCGGCACATTGACTATAGACGACGGCGGCATTTTGCGGATCACGAATTCCTTGAGTTTCGGCACGCTGACCGCGAACAGCGGGAGCACGGTGGATTTTGCGGGTACCGCGGTACAGACGATTCCGGCCGGGACCTACCACCACCTGACGATCAGCAACCTCGTCGCTCCGGTCACTCTGGGCGGCGATATCACCGTCAACGGCGACCTCACCATCGCGCCGGGTGCGATACTGGACGGTCTCTCTCACACGATCACACTGAATGGTAACTGGGTCAATAACGGTTCGTTCACCGCGGACAACTCGAACGTGATCCTGGCCGGTGCAGCGTCCAGCATCGACGGCACGACAGCGACGACCTTCCATATCCTTACGCTGACCGGCACGGTCGATATCAAAAGCACGCTGGTCAAGGTTTCGAGCGCCTGGATCAACAACGGCGCCACCTTCACTGCCGCTTCGTCAACAGTCGAATTTACCGGCAGCACGCCGACGATCGGCGGGACCACGACCACCACCTTCAATATCCTTGAGATTAACGCCAGTGCGACGTTGTCGCTTACCGCGTCGACCGCCACCGTCCAGGTCACAAAGACGTGGCATAACGACGGCACCTTCACGTCCGCCGGGACGACGGTTGTGTTCAACGGTTTCACCTGTGAGATTCTGGGGGGGGCAGCCACAATGTTCGCGACCCTTTCAATCGACAGCGGCACGATTCTGGTTTTGAACGACGATAACGACATTACCGTGACCAACCCCTTCACCGTGCCGATTGGCGCCACGCTGATCCTTGCGGACACTGCATTCATAAGGCTGCAGAATGGACTGATCGTGGAAGGGACCCTGCTCAGTTCGGGTGCACCGACAATTCGCGACACCGGCACTGGTCTGACGTTTGTCGTGCAGAATACCGGCCTCATCGATACCGCCGGACTGCTGGTGAAGAACCTTGTCGATACCGGCCTGATCATCGCTGCGGATGCCTCGACGAGTGTCGACCTGGACAGTGTCGAGTTCAGCGACGACGACGGCGTCAACACGGGGACTTTTCTGCAGTTTCTGATCCCGACGGGGACGTACGTCTTCAGTAATTGCCGATTCGGCGCCAACATTGAGTTCAATGTGCAGACAGCATACGCCGCGGCCGATGATCTCATCAGCTTTCCCGGATTCAGCGGCGTCAACGGCGGCGAAGCTTACGAGAACGACAGGTCAACCGGCGGCCCGATTGCCGATGGCTCGATCATCTGGCCGTTCCGCTTCTGGGATGGCGACACGAACCACAAATGGAACGCAGACGCAAACTGGAACCTGGATTTACCCTTGCAAGCGACCGACCTTGTCCTCATTCCAGATGTGACTACCGACGATCCGGTGTTGAACAAGAAGGATTCCATCGCCTACCTGGTCATCGAAGATGGCGGGCATCTGAGTACGACCGGCGATAAGCGGACCCTGACGATATCGGGCGGCCTCGAGATCGAACCGGACCAGGGCGCCGGTATGCCAGGTACGTTCATCTTCTCCTCTGATGACGGCCGCCTGGCGACCGGGGGGCAGCTGCTGAACAACGGTATCCT
The DNA here is from genome assembly GCA_003545375.1 of Lentisphaeria bacterium. Lineage (GTDB taxonomy): Bacteria > Verrucomicrobiota > Lentisphaeria > JABSQK01 > CAJWLW01 > CAJWLW01. The sequence goes on along the minus strand of DPYP01000260.1, from coordinate 9,712 downwards.
GACTTTCGACTCCGACGACAACGCCGAATTCAATATCCAGGCCGACTTCATCAACACCGGTACGTTCACCAACGATACGGACGGTGCCCTGTTTATCATCGCGGGCAACATGACGAATAGCGGCACGTTCCAGACGACAAATGTCGGCAACGACGACAGCGTCCGTGTCGGTGGCGACTGGACGAATTCCGGCTCGGTCATCTTCGGCGCCGGCACGGTCACGCTCGACGGGGCCGCGGGCACGATTACCTGTGGCGGTGTTCCCTTCAACAATCTGAATATTCCTGCCGGGTCCACGTATACCGTCCTCGATAGCCTGGCGGTGAACGGGACGCTGACGGTCGAAGGCCGGTTGATTATCACACGTCAGTTCAATATTGCCGGCACGATGGTTTCGACAGCGGGAACTGTCGAATTTGCCGGTCCGGATCCGCAGGTCGTTCCCGGCAAGACCTACCACGATATTGTCGTCTCAAATCTCAACAATGATGTCTCCGTAGGCGGCAGTGTTACTGCCACCGGCGATGTGACCATCGAATCCGGTGTGACTCTCAACGGTGCTGCAGAAACCGTGACGGTCGCCGGCGACTGGATCTGCGACGGTCTGTTCGAATCTGCCAACTCGACCATTGTGCTCAGTGGTGTTGCAAG
>DPYP01000260.1:2405-8655 GCA_003545375.1 Lentisphaeria bacterium | reverse complement strand
ACACGGTCCGCGTTGCGGGTGCCTGGACCAACAACGGCGGCACGTTCCTGCCGGGACTGTCGAATGTGCAGTTCGTCGATGCAGGCGGCGTTATCGCTGGCATATCCGTGACCGAATTCAACAACCTGCAAATCAGCGCCGGCGCCTCGCTGTCGATAATCGCGACGGCCAATCGCGCCCGGGTGCGTTCGCAGTTCACCAACAACGGGACCTTCAACAACACGGCATCGACAGTCATCGAGTTCACGGCTGCCGGCACGATTGCCGGCGTTCCAACGGTAATCAACAGCGTCGAAATCGCTGCCCACTCATCGCTGACACTGGACAACACCGATGACCTGACCGCGACCCAGTTCCTGACGGTGCCGGCCAATGCGGCGTTGCACCTGCGTGACAGTTCGATCCTGCGGTTAGTCGGACTGACGGTCACCGGCACGTTCACCGCCAGCGGCAGCACGCCAACTGTCCGTGCTATTGCGGGATCCTTCAACTTCGAAGTCAACGATGTCAATGCCAGTGTCGACATTGATCAGTTGAACCTCCACAATCTTGACAGCAGCGGGCTGTCAATCACTCCTGTGCTCGGCGTGACGAATCTCGATATCGACGGTGCAAACTTCACCCGCGATGCGGGCAGTTACGTCGGGTTCCGGTACATCAGCTTTGGTTTTCCGCCGACCACCAACTACAACTTTGTCGGTTGTAGCTTTGACGCCAATACCCAGTACAACGTTCAGACGCCTGTGGGCACGGCTGATCGTCGCGTCACCATGAGCGGGGCCTCAGGTGCTGCAGGCGACGAGGCGTACGAGAACGACGCCGGCAGCGGCGGGGTCATTGACCCCGGCTCGATCCACTGGCCGTTCGCCGAATGGACGGGTGGAGCCGGCCCGGCCGATACCAACTGGTCGACGGCTACCAACTGGTCGGGAGTCGTCCTGCCAGTGCTGGGGGATGTTGCTTCGGTGCCCGATTACAGTGACAACGACCCGACGCTCAATATCTCAACGTCAATTGCCGGCCTGGTTATCGGTGATACCAAGACTTTTACCACGACCGGGTCGAGTCGCGTGTTCAAAATCCTCGGCAGCCTGCAGATCGACGGCCCCTCGGGTGCGGTGGTCTTTTCATCGAACCACGGTCGTCTGGAAACCGGTGTGATCATCAACAATGGCAACCTGTCGCTGGCTTCGGATGATACGGCTGTCTACCTGTTCAAGGGCGACTTCATCAACGGCGGCGTTTTTACCAACGATACCGATGGCGCGCCGATCACTGTCTCCGGTGATTTCGTCAATGCCGGCACGGTCACTACCACCGGCAGTACAGATGACAGTTTGTCGGTCGAGGCAGACTGGAACAATTCCGGTACGATCAATTGGGGCACCGGCACGGTGACTTTGACCGGCGGCGACAACATCATCACCTCCAGCGGCGTGGCGTTCAACAATCTGACGATTCCGGTTGGCGCCGTATACACCGCGCTCGATGATATTGCGGTCACCGGAACGTTGACAGTCGAAGGTCGGCTGCGGATCAAGACCGGGTTGACGCTGGGCGCGGCGTTCGTGTCCGCCGCCGGCACCATAGAGTTCAGTGGTGACTCTGCCCAGACGATCCCAGCGGGGTCTTACCACCACCTGGAAATAACCAACGCGGACAACGATGTCGCGGTCGGCGGCGCCATTTCAGTCAACGGCACCCTGCGGATTGACGAAGGCGCCACCCTTGCCGGGGGCAGCCAAAGCATCACGGTCAACGGGGAATGGCAGAATGATGGTGATTTCACTGGCAACACGTCGACGGTAATCCTGGCCGGCGCCAACACGACCATCGGCGGCAGTGCGACAACCACCTTCCACAACTTGAACCTGCAGAGCGGTGCGACGATCGATATCCAGGTTTCGGACGTGCCGGCCGACCATGTCCGGATAGCTGGCACTTGGGCCAACAATGGCGCGTCATTCGTGCACGGGGCTTCGACTGTCGAATTTATCGGCACCAGCAGCGTTGTCAGCGGCAGCGCCGTGACCACATTCCAGAATGTGCGGATTGGTGCCGCCGCCAATGTTTCCGTTGCCACACCGGGCAACGTGGTCAAGCTCGTCACCGAGTGGTCCAACGACGGCGGCACCTTCAACCACGCCGGCACGACGGTCGAATTCACTTCTGTCTCCGGCTCTATCGGCGGTACCAACCCGTCGGTCTTTGATACGGTCGTTCTGACCAGCGATGCTGCCTTGACTGTGGACGGCAGCGACGACCTGCAGATCGATAGCGCCCTGACCGTGCCGGTCGGCGCCACGCTCAATGTTTTCAACCTGTGCGTGCTGCGTCTCGGCACGAGTATCACTGTAGGGGGCGTGCTCGTAACCAGCGGTGCTTTCCCGACGATCACCGATACCGGATCGAAGTTTGCCTTCACTGTCAATGGTGCCGCTGCCGTCCTCGAAATCGAAGGGCTCAACCTGCAAAACATGGACGACAACGGGTTGACCATCGACACGGCCTCGACATCGATCGACATCGATCTGGTCAACTTCACGGATGACACCCCAGGGTCGACCGGTACTTACATTCGTTTCCTGGCCAGTGTCGGCGACCCGCCCGCTGGCGACCTCTATTCCTTTAGCGGTTGTTTTTTTGATGCCAATTGCCTGTACAACGTCTTCACGCATGCCGGCATGTCGAACGATAATGTGGTAGTCATGGTTGGTGCGAACGGGACACGCGGCGGTGAAGTTTACGAGAACGACCGTGACACCGCAACGCCCCCGGGGGCCGGCACCGTGACGCCCGGTTCGATCCACTGGCCTCAAGCCGTCTGGGACGGTTCGGAATCCTCCGCCTGGTCGGATCCCCTCAACTGGTCGGACGGATTCGTCCCTGGCAATGCCTCGTCGGTGCGCATTCCCCAGGGGACCCCGAACGACCCGTCGCTCAACATCACCACTACGATCTCATCGTTGTTCCTGGAGGATGGCGTGACCATGACGTCGTCCAGCAACAATCTCACGCTGATGGTGAGTGGCGGCCTCATTATCGAGGTGAACGCTGAGCTCAACTTTTCCTCGGACGGTGGCGGTTTCGATATCTTCGGCACGCTTGACAATAACGGTATTTTGCGGTTGACCTCCGACAACACCGCGATTTACAACATCAACGGTACGCTGGAAAACGACGGGACATTTTTCAACGATACCCACGGTGCCATGGTTCATATCGAGAACATGGAAAACCGCAGCCTGATCACCACCAGCAATTCACTGTTAGCCAACGACATCATAGTGACGGGCAACTGGGTCAATTCCGGCACCATCAACTGGGGTACAGGTACGGCAACTTTCGCTGGCCCCACCGGCCAGCAGGTGACCTCCGGCGGTGCCGACTGGAACCGTATTGTCGTGGCCAATGCGTCTGACGGTGGCCTGTCGTTTCTCGACGGCTTCACGACGGGGAGCCTATTCAACACGACACCGGGCTCGACTATGCGGTTCAAACGCAAAGACGCTGTCGCCGACATTTTCGAGATCACCGAATCGAACGGCCTCAATCTCACCGGTGCTGCCGGGTTGCAGATCAAGTTGCGCCGGCTCAGCGGCAGCGGTATCGACCTTTTCCAGATTTTCCCCTCGACCGGCGATTCCATCTGGAGTGTGTCACATGTCGACGTCAAGGATTCCGTCAATCTCGCTGATAAGGTGATTCTGGCGCTGCCCATGGATTCCAGTAACTCGACCGATTCGGGCAACACGTTCAACTGGTTCAGCCAGTCCTTTTTCCTCAGTACCAGTGTGGCGCCGGTTGCGGCCAGCGGCAAAGTCGATATTCCCAGCCGCTGGTTCAACGAAAACGACGTCGTGACGATCACCGCGTCAGTGAGTGACGGGCAGATGTTCACGCAATGGGAAAAGGACAATGTGCGCCAGGAGAATCCACACGGCGACGCGGTTGTCGATCCACTGGTCGTGCTCATGGACGCTCCGCACATCGTCGAGGCCAATTTCATGGATGCTACTCTGGAGACCGACTCAGACGAGCTGCCGGACTGGTGGGAGCAGCGCATGTACGGGAGCCTGAGCAACGGGGCCAGCAGCAACACCGACGGCGACGGCTTCGTCGATTTCGACGAGTACGTGATTTCGTCGTCGCCGCGCGACGGTACCGCGCCCAGCCGGATATTCGTGGATGACGACGCGGTGTACGGTGATGGCGACGGCAGTTCGGAGACGCCGTTCAAGTTCCTGAAGCAGGCGCTCGACAGCGCTGCACCGGGTGCTGTGGTTTATTTGCGTCCCGGTACCTACCAGGTCGAGTCTTACGATATCACCAGCAATGTTTTCATTTTCGGCGACGACCCCGACACCACCCGAATCGTCGGACCGATGCCGTCGGGCACGTCGACGCCGCAGCTGTTCGATGTCTCAGCGTCACGGTTCATGCTGGCGAGCGTCCAGATAAGCAATTTTCGAAACAATTCTCCGATCATACGGTACGACGTTGGCACCGGCAGCGATATCGTTGTCCTCGAAAACCTGACGTTTACCGGCAACGGCACTGATTCTACGATGGCGCCAATGATCGACAATTCCGGCGTATTGTCGTCGATCGCGGTCTACTTCCTCAACAACCTGGCATACGGCAACGCCGGCACCGGCGCCGGCTTGTTTAATCTGTCGGCGTCGAGGCTGATGGCGATTCACAACACCGTCGTGAATAATCCGGGTGGTGGCGTAACACTTGGCGCCGGTTCCGCCGGTATGCTGGCCAACACCATTCTGCAGGACAACGCCGGCTTCAATTTGTCGGATCTCTCCACGGGCGGGGTGCAGCAAGAGACCAACACTATTGCCGGCGCTGCCTTGAACTTCCTGAACCCGGCGAAGGGTTTCTACCGTCTGGCGGCTGACGATGTCGCCGCTATCGACACCGGCACCACGACGTTCCTGCTGCACGACAAGGATATTTACTTGCGGGCGGATGGTGCCGTCGACCAGGGCGCCTACGAACAGAATTTAAATGACATCGACAACGATGGTCTCGTCGCCGCTGATGAAGCTGCGAACGGCACGTCGGATTCGAATCCGGACTCGGATGATGACGGGCTCTGGGATAACGATGAGATCACCATTCACTACACCCTGCCGAACGACCCCGACACGGACAATGACCTCGTGCCCGACGGCGATGAGATCGAGCTCGGCCACAAGCCCCTGATCGACGACGTCAACCCGTTGCCCGGCGCCTTTGTCACTGACTTCGAGCCACCCCTGTGGACCGCCGGACAGAACATCAGCGATGTCATGCCGAATCAGGTCATACGCGGACCCGCCGTGGTTACGAACGCTGCCGCTGTAGATGGCGTTCAATCTATCGAGTTCGGCGGTGCCACCGGCGAAAGCGGGGCTTACGGCTACGGCTTTACCGCCGGTTTCGACAACATGTGGATCGAGATCCATTTCCAGCATCCGCACGCGCCGCTGCCGACCGATGTGAACAAAGCCCTGCACGTTATCGGTGCCAACATCGCCGTCAACGACGCCGGCTTCGTTTGCTTCTACAGCGGCGATGACGAGAATTGGATTGTCGGCAATGTGGCCGTACCTGCCAATGACTGGTTCAAGGTAATTGTCCATCGGAACATTGCTGCCGGCCGGTTCGACATCTATGTCGACGACCAGCTCGCAGTCGCCGATCTCGGCGCCTACGGCAGCGAACTGGACAACTACGTGCGCTTCCGGCTGTCCAGTGTCGATGATCAGACCGTACGAGTGGATCGTATCATCGGCTACTTTTTCGGGCCGTATCATCTCGCCGATTTTCGGGAAGCGACGTCCTCCAGTACCACCATTGTGGTGGACCTGACAGACTCGTTACTGAATCTGCGTAACAACTCGGCGCAGGTTACCTGGGCTGCATTCAAGAACGACGGTACGCCCGTCGATACAGGCGTCCTTGACTTCGGCGTGGGTGCCGGTACGGCATCCATCGACCTGGCCTCTGCCGTATTGTCCGCTGACTCGGGAGATGCATTCCGCATTGAGTTGTCGAGTCCGTCCGAGTGCAACCTGGGCCGTGCCTGGTTCCACACCTACACGCACCCATGAGCGGAACTGCGCGCCGCATCACGGCGCATCAGGCGAATCACTTGCCGTATCCGGGTTTCTTTGCCAAGATGCACACGGTTGATCAGTTCGTCATTCTCGATGATGTACAGTTCGTCAAAGGCGAGTACCACAACCGCAATCGC
>DPYP01000260.1:0-2022 GCA_003545375.1 Lentisphaeria bacterium | reverse complement strand
CAATGCATCGCCGATGTCGAGATCGACAACCGACGTGACTGGCGGGGCACCCACTTGCGCACCCTGCAGCAGAACTATTCGGGTGCGCCGCATTTTGCCGCGTACTTCCCACCGTTTGCCGAACTCTATGCCCAGCCTTGGGAACGCTTGATCGACTTCAACCTCGCCCTGATCCGCGGCCTGGCTGCGGCGTTGGAAATTTCCACGCCGTGCTGCCTGAGTTCCGGGCTGCAAATAAGCGGTACCGTGACAGACCGTTTGATCGATATCTGTGCCGCGACAGGGGCCACCGAATTTGTCCACGGCAAGCACGCCCGCGACTATGTTGATTTCGACAAAATGAGCGCTGCCGGAATTGCCAACACAACCCAGAGCTACACAGCGGCCGAATACCCGCAAACCGGCCCCGGCTTTGTTGCGAACCTGGCAGTCATCGATGTTGTACTGAACTGCGGCCCCGAAGCCCGCGACGTGGTGCTGGCGGGGAACACATTGCAGGGTGCGTAACGTGTGCTTTGTATTGGAAGAACCATACCGCCCGGCGAGCGGTACGGTAACAGGAGCGGCCGATCTGTATCGTGCCGTATCGGTGCCCCGATGCCCGAGGATGAGCGCGCCCCAGCCTGTCGTCTAATGGAAAATTTGGGAATTGGGCCGAAAAAGATTATACTTTGCCCATGGCGGCGCATGCAGGCAATATGACAACGACTGAGAAAGACCAAGCGTTGCGGCGAACGATTCGCGGCTACGGCAGTCTTGCCATCGCATTCTCCGGTGGTGTCGACAGCACGTTCTTGGCCGCTGTCGCCCACGAGGAGCTGCACGACAACGTGCTCCTGCTCAATGCCAGGTCCCCGTCCTTCCCGGCGGACGAGGCGGCTTTCGTCAAACAGTTTGCCGCCGACTACGGCCTCAAGCTGCAGGTGGTCTCGACCAATGAACTCGAGATCGAGGAGTACAGGGAAAACGCCCCCAGCCGCTGCTACTTCTGTCGACATGAGATGTATTCGCACCTGGCGCCCGTCGCCAAAGCGGCGAACATGGCGGTGATCGCCGATGGTGCCAATATCGATGACATGAGCGATGTGCGCCCGGGCATGAAAGCTGCCGCCGAATGGCACGTTCAGCATCCGCTGCAGGACGTTGGGTTGACCAAGGAGGAGATCCGCACACTCTCCCGGCAGCTCGACCTGCCGACGTGGGACAAGCCGGCATTTGCCTGCCTCGCATCGCGTATCCCGTTCGGGGAACGTATCACCACGGTCAAACTCGAACGCGTGGCGGCTGCCGAGACGATTATCCGGAACCTTGGGTTCCATGTCTACAGGGTTCGCAGCCATCAGGAGCTGGCCCGGATCGAATTCGGCATCACGGAGCTCGAGCGTGGTTTCGGCATGCGCGAGGAGATCGTGCGCGAGCTGCGCAGTCTTGGATATGCCTATGTTACTATCGATCTGCAGGGGTATCGTACCGGGTCGATGAATGAAGTGTTAACCGATGAGGCGGAGTGAGTCGTTATCATGCCTGTCAATACCTCACGTCCCGGATACGACGAAGACGTTCTGATCGTCGAAGAAACGCAGACGCAGACGCAGACGCAGAAACCTCGCATGTTCAAGGTTGTTCTGCACAATGACGATTACACGCCGATGGAATTCGTTATCATGGTGCTGCAGGCAGTCTTTAACAAGGCCCAGGAGGATGCCGTGCACATCATGCTGAGCGTCCACAATCGGGGCGTCGGCATCTGTGGCGTCTACACTGGGGATATCGCAGAGACCAAAGTCACCAAAGTGCGTGATTTGGCTGGGTCCCACGAGTTTCCATTGAAATGCACGATGGAACCGGAATAAACTGGTCAGCATCTAACAGGTAACGCTATATTATAGTGACCCCAACAATGAAGCTCTGATCAACATGGACAGCAAACCAATTCTCAGTAACGAACTGCGCATTACCTTCGGGCTGGCGGTAAACACCGCCCGCAGGTACCGGCACGAATATCTCATGCTCGAGCATGTG
>DPYP01000429.1:1448-6140 GCA_003545375.1 Lentisphaeria bacterium | reverse complement strand
ACCTACTCAACTGAAACCCGAAACTTGAAACTTCTGTCATTGCCATGAACACTCCCCACGACGATCAATGGCTGCAATTGCGCAGTCACGACAAGGACCTTTCCGCCACCTTCGACACGCCGTTCCCCGTCGGCATCGAATACTATCGCCCGCCGGTACCGCCGCCCGAATTCTGGGACGAAGATCTGCGCCGCATCAAGGCAGCCGGCATGAGCATCGTGCGTACGTGGTACCAGTGGAACTGGGTCGAGACGATGCCCAACGAGTACGAATTCGATGACCTCGACCTGTTTTTTGACACCGCTGCCAAGCACGGCCTCAAGGTCTGGGCGGATTCGACGCTCGGGACGCACATGGCCTGTCCCGCCTGGATGCTGCGTGAGCACCCGGATATGCGGGCGGTCTGGCGCGACGGCAGTGTCCAGCAGGACTGTGCCGGCGAGTGGTCGCCGCAGGGAACGATGACCCACAATTTCGATCACCCGATGTGGCGCGTTTACTCCGAGCGCTATCTGCGGCAGTTCATTCCGCGCTACAAGGACCACGAGGCCATGGGTATTTGGGGTACCTGGGACGGTATCAGTGCTGCTGCGGCGTGGGCGGGCGGCGGCGGGTACCCGGCGTACAACGACTACACCATCGCCAAGTACAAGGACTGGCTGTACAAGCGCTACACGCTCGACCAGCTCAACGAGCGACTCCTGCGCCGCTACCGGTCCTGGGAAGACGTCGACGCACCGCGCAGCAAGGACGCCCTGGTCGAGTACGGGTTGTGGGAGCAGTTCCAAAACGAAAACATGGCGGATCACCTCGGCTGGATGGCCGATCTGATCGACCGCCTCGACGGCAAACACGAGCAGCGCTCGCACGGCGGATCGTATCCGGATGTGCGCCACGAGACGATCAGTCCGGTCATCGACAGCTGGGGCCTGTCGCATCATTCTGCCGATCATCTGACCACCGACGAGCCGTACAGCATCGCCAACCAGGCGTACGGCTTCCAATGGTGCCGGGCTGTCGGCCGCAACAACCGCTGGTGGAACGAAGAGATCTATGGCAGCTTCGTCGGCGGCTTGAACCCGCGTGAGAAAATGACCACCGGTGAAGAGTCATCGATCTGCGTCTGGCTGACGCTGATCGAGGGTGGTGCCGGTGCCATGTTCTGGCAGTATCGTCCGGAGTACATGACCTTCGAGGCACCGGGCCTCAACCTCGCGGCGCTCGACGGTGAACCGACCGAGCGGTTCGTCGCGGCGACAAAGGCGATCGCCGACATCCACAAGATAGAAGACCACCTGCCGGTGACGATCCCGCGCGCTGATATGGCGATCGGCTACAGCGGGCCGAGCCACCGATTGTTCGACTGCAACGGTGTCTCGAACGCTTTCGTTCGCCGGCATCGCGCCATGTTCCGGACGTTGTGGACTCATAATGTCGCCATCGATATGGTGACGCCGAAGATGGACTGGTCCAGCCACGATCTTATCTACCTGCCGAACTTTGCGGCGCTCGATGACGAGGCGCTTGGTGCCATCCGCGGCGTGCTCGAGCAGGCGGACGGCCCGAAGCTTGTGGTCGATGGCTATTTCGGCACATTCGCCGGGAAGGGCCACTGGAGCTACAAACCGCCCGAAGGCCTTGACGACCTGATCGACTGCCGCCTCGCCGACTTCGACGTGGTCAACCGGTTCGACGTCAAGGCGGGCAGGAACGTTGTGGCGATGCCCGGCGGCGAATTCGAGTTGCCGGTGGACACAGCCTACGCCATGCTTGAGCCGCGTGGGGACATGCAGGCGATCGCCCACATCGGTGACCGGTGCGTCGGTGTCCAGTCGGCCGACGGCCGATTCACCTGGTACGGGTTCTCGCTGTCGGCGACGTCGTCGACAAATGTCTCGGGCATGCCGTACGAGCCGGGCAGCGGGCCGCTGGTGCATGACGATGTGGCGCTGTCGATGCTCGACAGCGCCGGTGTCGGTTCGTGGTTCGAGATCACCGGTGATCGGCTCGTCGCATTCCGTCGCGGTTCGAAACAGGGCGGTTCGCTGGTGTTCCTGATCAATGTCGAAGACCGCATCGCGAAGACGACCGTCAAACCGCGCTGGGGCATCACGACGGCGGACGACCTGCTGAACGACCAGGCGCTGGCGCTTGCCGACGGTGCCTTCGAAATAGAGCTGGCCTACGGCGAAGTTGGCGTTGTGCATTGCGCCGATGCGTGATCTTGTCCTGCTGAATCCGTCTGGATCAAACGATGAGTGACCCGTTGATTCACACGGCGCCCAAAGCGCCGCGGCCCGTCAATCTCAATGTGCTTAAGGTGGTGGCTGTCGTATCGATGGTCATAGACCACGTGCACTTCATCGGGTTTGACCGCCAGTGGTCGCCGGCCACAGTGATGGGCTTGGCTGCCCTTCCTCTTTTTTGCTTTCTGCTAACGTATAACTACCTGTTTCATTCTCGGAATCGAGCACGCTACCTTGTGCGCTTGTGCGCATTCTTCATCGTATCCCAATGGCCCTACCAGTGGGCGTTTGAGAGGCCCACCTTTCCGCTGCATCTGAATATCTTCGCGACGCTCGCTGCGGGGCTCTTGATCATTCATTTCTTCGAGTCGGTTAGGTTCAAGGGCCATCGGGTAGCGCTCTGGGTGGTAACGACTTTTGGCCTCGTGTTCGAATATGTATCGGGTGAGGCGTACTCGCGTTTCCTGGATGGGGGATTCTCGAGCCTGCTCCTGATGCCCGCATTCTTCTTTTTGTTTCAGCGGCATCGGCTGGTGAGTTTGTCGGGGGCTGTGCTGGTGGCTTTCGCGCTGTGGATTTTAGATGACTCCAATTGCGGCTGGTCGATTGGCCCCGTGGCTTGTGCCTATTATCTCTCTGGCTTCATTCCATTGGAGCTCGGGTGGATGCGCCGTGCCAAGTGGTTTTTCTACGTTTTCTATCCGGCGCACCTGGTGCTGATCCGCGCCGCGTTTTTGTGGTTGCGTTAAGCAGTTCACGCAATGTGCTGTGGGACGTTGCCGGGAGAAACCCAGTGCCTTGGAAGTCGAACTGGCCTACGGCGAAATTGGCGTCGTATATTGCACCGATGCGTGATCTTGTTCCACTGAATTCACCCCGACCAAATCATGAGTGACCTGCTACACGTCGGTATCGTTGCCTTCGACATCACGCCGACGATCCATCCGGAATACGGCGCCTGGGGTACGACGCCGATCATGACGGAGATCGATCTGCCGCTCTCCGGCCGGTGCCTGGCGTTGCGCCAGGACGATCGTGAGTTGTTCTGGTTTGCTCTCGATCTCTGCGGCAATAACGTCGAAGAGGTGACGGCCTTTCGTGCGGAGATCGCAGATGCCCTTGGCGTATTGCTGGAACAGGTTATCTGGTCGACCAGCCAGACGCACTCCAGCCCGACGGTGCCGGGGTCGAACATGCCGGGCGGCTCCAGCGTCACCGTCCGCGGCGAATACGACAAAGCCTACTGCGGCCAGCAGCGCCGGATTTTCTTCAGCCGCTGCATCACCGCGGCACAGGCGGCGCGTGACGGAATGCAGCCGGCAACAGTCCGCGCCGGTCGCGGCTTCTGTGACACGATCAGCTACAACCGGCGTTTTCCCATGCCGAATGGCGGCGTCAAGTTCAGCCGGAGCCACGGCGAGGGGCTGCAGAGCAACAAATTCTTCGACACCACCATTGGCCTCGTCGTATTCGACGACGCTGCCGGCAAGCCCCTGGCAGCGCTCTTCAACTTCGGCGCCCACCCGGCGACGATGATCAACGACAAGTACATCTCACCCGACTGGGTCGGCAGTGCCCGCAGCGAGATCGAAGCGGCTCTCGACGGCGCCCCGGCGATGTTCGTGCAGGGGTTCTGCGGAGACGTCAACTGCTATCATATCTTCGGCACCCCGGCGCAGGCGAAGGCGACCGGCATGCGGCTCGGCCAGGTGGCGGTGCAGGCTCTGCCGACACTGATCCCGGCGCGGTCAACGCCGTTCAGCTTCGTCAGCGAGACCATCGCTGTCGAGTGCCGGCCGATGTGGACGCGGGCGGAGGTCGAGACGGCGCTGGAGAAACGCTGTGCATTCATCGACAGCCTCGATGCGGATCCGGGCGCCACATGGTTCGATGGCATCAACTTCCCCGAGCAGATGCTGCCCGGGCACCGCAAGATCGGCGTCAAGGTACAGACCGACTATCTGCACGAGGCCATGCGCCGGATCGACGCCGGCGAACCGGGACCGGAGCAGCTGCCGTTCCTGGTCGGCGCGGTACGTATCGGTGATGTTGGGGCCGTCCTGGCGCACGGTGAAAATTTCTCTGCAGCCGGCCGGAAAATCCGGCAGCGTTCACCATTCGTGCACACCCTGATCTGCGGCGACACCAACGGGCTGTTCGGGTATCTCGGTGACGACGCCGAGATTGATCGCGGCGGTTACGGAACGTATTCCTTTTGGTTGATGTTTTACTCCGCCAGCTTCCGCTTGCCTCCAGCCAAAGGCAGCGCCGACCGCGTCATCGACACCAGTGTCCGGTTGCTGCAGAAGTTGCTGTATGGATGAGCACACTTATCCACTCGTCTTTAAGACATCGATTTGACGTCTGCCCCGGCAGCGGCGAAGTTATTGCGTCATATCTGAAGGCTACGAGATGAGGAGTACAGCTTCAATGCCATGGTCAAGAT
>DPYP01000429.1:0-1118 GCA_003545375.1 Lentisphaeria bacterium | reverse complement strand
TACGCTGACAGAGCCCTTCGACGCGTGCCGCCGGCTCCGTTCGACTCCGCTCGGGGCAGGCAGGGAGCGATCAAGGTTCACCTTGATCGAGATGCTCGTCGTCATCGCCATCATTGCCATCCTCGCGGCCATGCTTTTGCCGGCGCTTCAGGGGGCCAAGATGAAGGGCCAGATCGCCGTGTGCATGAGCAACCAGAAGCAGGTCGGGATAGCTCTGCATTATTGTGCCATCGAGAATGATACGAAACTCATCGCTCATCACGGGTGGCAGTCGACGGGCTCTGCGCACGCCTCTGGGATGGCCCTCTGCTACGCTGCCTCCGCCGTCACCTACCCGAACCCTTACTACCGGAATCTCGGCTTTCTTGTGCAGGAAGATTACTTGCCGGACCCCCGCGTGTTGTATTGTCCGGCTGCGAGTTCTGCCTATCGCCAGTGGGGAACTTACGAAGGGTACTGGACCAGGGGCGAGACGAAGCCGTCTGACACAAGCGTCTACATCAACTGCTCGCTTTATTANNCTCGCGGCCATGCTTTTGCCGGCGTTTCAGGGGGCCAAGATGAAGGGCCAGATCGCCGTGTGCATGAGCAACCAGAAGCAGGTCGGGATAGCTCTGCATTATTGTGCCGTCGAGAATGATACGAAACTCATCGCTCATCACGGGTGGCAGTCGACGGGCTGTGCGGACGCCTATGGGATGGGCTTCTGCTACGCTGGATCTGCCGTCACCTACCCGAACCCTTACTACCGGAATTTCGGCTTTCTGGTGCAGGAAGATTACTTGCCGGACCCCCGCGTGTTGTATTGTCCGGCTGAGAGCTCTGCCTATCGCCAGTGGGGAACTTTCGAAGGGTACTGGACCAGGGGCGAGACGAAGCCGTCTGACATAAGCAACTACATCAACTGCTCGCTTTATTATAACCCCCACCTGACCGCTGAGCAGCACTTCAACTATTGCTTCCCACCCATCGAGAGCTACCCGAGCGACCATGCCATTGCGCTCGATCACCTCAGCGTTGCGGGGGGCGGGAGCATAATGGGCCATGCCCCGACCTGGAACCTCCTCTATATCGATGGCCACGTGCGCAGTGTTACCGATACAGACGTCCACGCTCAG
>DPYP01000009.1:2862-6390 GCA_003545375.1 Lentisphaeria bacterium | reverse complement strand
CGGGGATCATCGAAGGTATGGGCCGCGGCTGGGATTTTATCTGGATCGATGGGCAGCATGGTGAGATGAGTTATGACAGTTGCCTGCATGCCACACAGGCCTGTACGGCAACGGGTATCGACAGTTTGATTCGCGTGCCCGGTGATGAATACTCGACACTCGGGCGTTTTGCCGATTTGGCACCGGCCGCAATCATGGTGCCGATGGTCGAGACCCCGGAGCAAGCCCAGGCGATTGTGCAGGGATTGCATTTTCCGCCTCTTGGCAACCGATCCTATGGCGGTCGCCGGGTCATCGATCTGGACGGCCGTGAATTCTACAAGCGCGAGCTGCTCGTGGTGGTGCAGATCGAAACGCTCGGAGCCGTTGAGCGGGCGGAGGCCATCGCCGCGGTCGAGGGCGTCGATGTGCTGTTCTTTGGGCCGGACGACATGAAAATGCGGATGGGCATTCCGATCAACACCCAGATCACCGATCACCCCAAATTGTCTGAAGCATTGGAGAAGACCGCAACCGCGGCGCGCAATGCCGGTGGCTGGGCCGCGACAGTTACCGGAACGCCCGCCGGCCTCGAGATGACGATGGGGATGGGCTACCGCATGCTGGTTGGTGGTGGCGATATTGGTTTTCTCCGTACCTTGTCGGCTTCCCGTCTTGCCGAGTTTCGTGGAGTCCTCGAAGGGTTCCAGGGCGATCCGGGCGACGGCGAGAGCGGCGGTGTGTATTGAGGTTCGGATCTTGAAGGCCTCAAGCCGCGTTGAAATGCGGCCTGATGCCGGATCGATATTCCGGTGCATGGGCGGGGCGCCAGCGGTCAAGGCAGTGCCGTCAGGATTAAGATTGGATGGCACCTCGTGCTTCGCCGCAATTGAATTTGGAAATTAACCGTACCATCCACCGCCTTTGCGACGGGACTCATGAAAATCGACCACCCAGACTCCGCCGACATGCATGTGCCGCTGCTGCTGCGATTCTGCATCGGGCTGCGCATGATTTGCGGTGTGCGCAAACAGGACTTCCAGGCCGGCGCTACTTATCGCTTCATGAACTGGGGCGACCGCCCGTTTCTCGTGCGCTGGTTCTGTTTCGTTAAATGGGCACTTTACCAGACCTTTGTCGCAATCCCGTCCGCCGCGAAATGCCTGCGAGTCGACGGGCCGGTTTCCTCCACACCGATGTGGCTGCTCGATGAGAATCCGCTGGCCAACCACCCCTGGGAAAACGCCGATGCAAAGCTGCCGGACGCAGCCGACGTCGTTGTGATCGGCGCCGGTTTTACCGGTGGCGGATGCGCCTATCACTGGGCCCGACGGGCGCCGTCTGATCGACGGATGGTCGTGTTGGAAATGGACGATCCCGCCAGCGGCAGCTCGGGTCGCAACGAAGGGCTGGTCGTGGTGGGCCGTTATTTCAAGGTCGTATACGACCGTGTCCTCAGCCACCTCCGGAATTCCTGTGCCCAATTCGATGCCGCGCAACGTGAGCTGTTGGCCCGGCAGTTCGCCCGTCGCTACTGCGAAGCGGCATACTACAACGCTGACCTGATTGCATCTACGATCCGTGACGAAGGATTCGATTGTGACTACAACCGCGCTGGCTGGGTGCAGGGCCAGGAAGACGCGCCTGCCGAGAGTTTGCGCGATTCAGTGGCGATGGCGGCGGCCGAGGGATTTCCGGATTGGGTCAGTATTTCACCCGAGGAGGCGGGCGAGAGATCCGGTATGCGCCTGACAAAACCTGCCGGTTTCTCGATAGCGGCTGCCTCATGGCATCCAGCCAAGTGGGTGTGGTGTCTGCTGCAGAAAGCCTTGAGCTCGGAAACCGTCGAGCTGTTCACCCGTACAAAAGTGACAGTCGTCGATGCCGATGCAGACGGCTACATCGTCCGTACCGATCGCGGTGACATCCGCTGCCGGTCAGTGATCTATGCGACGGAATCGTATACACCGAAATTGCTGTCGCGGTTTCACGACAAAATTCTGCCGATGCAGGAACAGGCAGCCAGCGGAGATGGCGGTCCGCCGGGGCTGAAACCGCATATCGGGATCAGTGGCACCTGGTGGTTTGGCGGCCGCTATGCGCAGCGCGTGCTGTTCGGTGCGGGCGGCTCCCGCGTGCCGGACGAGGAAGCCGGACGAAACCTGCCGTCGCGGTTCCTGTCACGCTTTGTCGGGCAGCAGATGGTACGCTTTTTTGGGCCATATCGGCTGGTAATGAAAAACGAATGGAGCGGCACTGTCGGTTACACGCCGGACGAATACCCGGTGGTCGGGGCGATCGATGGCAAGGGCCAGCATATCATTGGCGGCATGTGCGGTTCCGGCAGCGGTGTGTCCTTCAATGGCGCCCGCTGTATCTGCAACCGTATTCTGGGATTGACCGACGAGCCCGATCATTATCCGGCGGAATGCTTTGGGCCGAGCCGATTACTCGATCCCGAAACCCACCAATGGCCGGCAATGGATCAGGCGGAAAAGTGAGGAGGTATCAGGTTTCAGTAGAATCGTTTTTCCTTGGCCACTTGCCATCGTCTTGCCTGAAACCTGTATAGCCCAAAATTTCCAAATAAAGGAATCTTTAATGTCTGAACTTATCTTTGAATCCGGTGACAGCCGTTACGCCTTGAGCCTGGACTCCGGCTGCAATGTATTCTCCTGGCAATGCGAGGGAGAGGAGTTGCTGTATTGTCCGGAGGGTTTTCCCGACGTCGCCAACGGAGTGTTCGGCGGCGGCAACCCGCTGCTGTTCCCGTCGGTTGGTCGCACCTGGGACCGAAGTGGTGCGGAACCGGTGGCGGATCGTTTTCGGTTGTTCGGCCACGAGGAGCCTTTCAGCATGCCGTGTCACGGCTACATCGGTCCCGGCAGCTGGAACACGCTCGACCAGTCGATGGCAGGGCAGGACGTTGAGGCCCGGTTCGAGTTCGAGATTGCGGAGTCTGCACGGCGGAGGTTTTCGCCTTTCGATGTCGGGCTGCGTATGACTTATCGGTTCGGTCCGCGGCGGCTCGCGATGTGCGCAGAATTGACCAACCACGGGAATGCGCCGGTACCGGCCGCGTTCGGACTGCATCCCTACTTTCGCATCTCGAGAAAACCGGAAATATCCATCGAACTGCCGTGCACACACCGCATGGACCTGGACGAGGAGTTGCTCATTCCAACCGGCATCTCGCCGCTTGAGAGCAATGTACTTACTTTTGCTGCCGGCGAAGGGTGCGACTGTGGCTTTGTCGGGTCCGGTGGAGGCGAAGCCGTGTTGCGCGACAGCGGTGCCGGGCGCACCGTCCGCATTGCCGGCGACGCTAACATCGACAGCTTCGTGGTGTATTCTGATACGGGCGACGATTTCGTCTGCGTCGAGCCGTGGACACGCGGTTGCGGGCAGTACGAAGATCTCGCGAACGACGGGTGGGTCGAGCGCGAGAAGTTGATCATTCTGACGCCGGGCGAGACCCGTTCAGTTAAAATCAGCTTCGCCATCGACTGACTGCAATCGCAACCCAATTAGACCGGTCTCGAGTGCATT
>DPYP01000009.1:2013-2524 GCA_003545375.1 Lentisphaeria bacterium | reverse complement strand
CGGGACAGTCCGTGATATATCTCTGTTGCTACATTGCTTCGAGCATTGCCTTTCATCAGTTGTTCCGGTTCGGACAGCAGAAGAAGACGGACGTACTGTCGACAGCAGCGGTAAACTACTCTGTTGCTGCTGCTCTGACACTGGCGTGGTACCTCATCGCCGGCCACGGCGAGGTTGACAGACGCCTGGTCGTTTACGGCCTCTGCAACGGCATCGTGTACTATGTGTCGCTGCCCGTACTGCTGCGTGCCTATCAGCTTGCCGGCGTTGGCGTCACTGTTGCGGTGTTGTTTACCTCGAACTTGTCGCCTGTGATCATTGGTTTCCTGCTATGGGACGAGCCCGTAACGAATATGCAGTGGATAGCGCTGGTGCTGGTGCCGGTGGCGATTTTCCTGGTGCGGCCGCGAGACGGAGGTACGGGGGGCAGCATCAAAGGCGGTGTCAAGGCGGATATCTTACTGGTGCTGCTATTCGTCATGGGCAGCGTGATGATGACGACACACAAGGC
>DPYP01000009.1:0-1592 GCA_003545375.1 Lentisphaeria bacterium | reverse complement strand
CGGCTGCGGGTCACGAAGTTCGACTGTGGGCTTGGCTTGGGTATTGGTGTTGCCAATACGCTGAACATCGTTTTTCTGCTGCTCAGCCTGGGCGTCATGTCGACCGCAATCGTCTTTACGACTGCCGGTGCTGTAGTGATTAGTCTCAACCTGGCGGTATCCTGGATGCTGTGGAAGGAGGCCATAGACCGGCGTCAGGCGCTGGGGATCGTGCTGGCGATTTTGGTCGTGGTCCTGACCAATTTTGGTCGTGGTCCTGACCAATTTCACATTCTGACCCCACTTCCCCCCGTTGAGGTCGCCGAGGCGGGTCCGCCTTAGGCAGATTCCGCATTCGAGTGCAGCGATCAGGTTATAATCCCGTCGCCGAGCGTTCGATTCGTCTTCTTCGTTCCGCAGATCGTGCCACTCGCTCAGTTTGGTTTGCTTTCCCGTTCGTGCGGATGGCGGTGGCGACCACGACGTGCATCAGTTCTTCGCGCTCGCGATATTACTTTTCCCAGAAGTAATATTTGCCGAACTTATAGGCGTACTTATCGGGGTCGGTGTCCTTCCGCCACAGCCAGGAGACATGGCCATCGATGTAGAGGATGCTGCCGCCCCATGGCAGGTATTGCCATTCTTTGTGTGTGTGGAATATCCTTGGCATCCCCCATGAGTCGGGCGCGGGATGGTTGGCGGCTTCCTGGAGGTTGAAGTTGGTACAGCGGTTGGTATCGGCGGAAATAACCGACATTTGGCCGAACTGGTCGTCGCGGTCGGTCAGTGACGCTGGCGAGCGCGGGGCATAGTCGGTACCGTTCGGGTGCACGCCGGGGTAGTAGATATAGTCGCTGGCGGCGCGGACATTGTCCCAGTACCAATCGCGTTGGGCGGTATCGACATAGCCTTCGGGACACGTCAGCAGCTCGCGTGTGGTCATGTATTCGGGCTCGACGACGTTGCGGTAGATGGTCCCCGGGTCATTGATCGCCAAGTCCATGGTCCGCGGCGGCAGCCTCGTGTTGTTATCAGCGGCGTATGAAAAATGGATTACCCCCCAGTTTTTCAGGATACTCATGCACATGACGCGTTTGGCTTTGCGCTTGGCGAGGTGCAGCGACGGCAGCAGCAGCGAGGCCAGGATGGCGATGACAGCGATGACCACCAGCAGCTCGATCAGGGTAAAGCGAAGATTGCTACGCTTAGCCAATTTTGATTGTTGCATACCTCGCCTCAGAGCTCAACGACAGCGAACTACCCGGATCGAGAGGTATGCTGGAGCGTCTGGTTACGGGGAAATAAGGGATGGGCATTCATTGACGTACCCCGCAGCGACAGCGAACATGACATGGACCTGGTTGGTTTTCAAGAGTTCCGCTGGCCGCGCTCTGCCGGCGCAAGGGGGCAAGCGGTGGCTATAGCCCATTGGGGGGCGTGGTTTTCCGGGATAAAATCTACGACTGCTTTGTCGAATCCGGAAAGGCTTTCGCCCACATACATACCTACGTCAACAACCCCGTCTCGGCCAGAGCCGGGCTGGAAGTGCTTGACATCATCGAGGAGAAAAATCTCCTCGAACACGTGACGGAGATGGGCGACTATCTGCTGAC
>DPYP01000266.1:0-4046 GCA_003545375.1 Lentisphaeria bacterium | reverse complement strand
TCGCAGATCCACGAAGACGGCGGCAACACGCAGAAGTATATCGACATGGCCAAAGACAAAAGCAACAAATACCGCCTGTCTGGGTTCGGCCACCGCGTCTACAAGAACCATGACCCGCGCGCTCAGGTCATCAAGAAATACTGCACCAACACGCTCGAGAGGGGCGCGGAAAAAGATCCGCTGCTGGGGATTGCCCTCAAGCTCGAGGAGCAGGTACTGCAGGACGACTACTTCATCGAACGCAAGCTCTTCCCGAATGTCGACTTCTACAGCGGCATCATCTACAAGGCGCTCGGCTTCCCGACCAACATGTTCACCGTACTTTTCGCCATCGGTCGCATGCCCGGCTGGATCGCCCAGTGGAAAGAAATGACGAATGCTTCGGATGCCAAGATCGGGCGGCCCCGCCAGATCTATACCGGTGCCCAAAACCGCGACTACGTGCCGATCGACCAGCGTATATGACGTTTCGCGGACGCAGTCCGAGGACACTATTGTGGCGCCTCGAAAAATAACCATCGCGGAACTGCACCGTCTCCATCGTGAGGCCCAGCCGATTGTCGCGCTGTCGCTGTACGACGCCGTGACTGCTGGGTTCGCCGACGACGCCGGCACCCATATTATTCTCATCGGCGATTCGGTTGGCATGACGATGCTCGGCTATGCCGACACCATTCGCGTCACCCTCGAGCAGAGCCTGCATCATACCGCCGCGGTTGCCCGCGGCACGAAACACGCGATGGTCGTCGGCGACATGCCGTTTCTGACTTACAACGTCGATGTTGCCGAAGCAATGCACAACGCCGGGCGTTATATGCAGGAAGCCGGAGCCGAGGCTGTCAAAGTCGAAGGCGGCCGCAATATCGCCCCAACAGTCGCCCGCATGGTCGAGGCAGGTGTTCCCGTAATGGGACACATCGGTCTACTGCCCCAGCGTGTCAAGGTCCAGGGGCGATATCGTGTCCACGGCCGTCAAGCCGAGGAGGCGCAGTCACTGATGGCGGATGCTACGGCACTGGTCGAGGCTGGCGCCTTTTCCATAGTGCTCGAAGGCATGCCCGCCGAGCTGGCGAAACAGATTACCGAGTCTGTGCCCGTGCCAACCATTGGTATCGGCGCCGGCGTCCATTGCAGCGGACAGATCCAGGTCAGTCACGATCTGCTCGGCCTGCTCGAAGCCTACCTGCCGAAACACGCCCGGCGCTACGCCGAGCTCGCCTCGGAAATACGCGACGCCTTTGCGGCTTATGCCAAAGACGTCGCCAACCACGACTTTCCAGGCTCGGACGAATCGACCTGATCTCGATCGTGGACATGCTCCGTGCAGATCCTCCGGCACACCTTTGACCACCGCTTCAGCATATTCCGTACGCCACGATTATGTACCGCTATTTACCAGCGACGATAGAAACGACAGCCGCTTGGTTATATGACCCGGAAGCCTGCTAAAGAGGGCTTGGGCCGCCTGTCGCCTACCTTCTTTGCTTTGGCCCCTTTATCTTCCTATTATCGCCACCATCATTTTCTTGTGGCCCGCCTTGCGGGTTCGTTTCGCCTGACTTCCCCTCCGCATGCTGCTTGGACGGCCGGCAGCCAGTATCGATTCTGGAACGAAATCTGCGGATTCGAACCTCATGAATTTCCTCCAGTTAACCGGAAACTAATTGTCATGAGAGTAGAAAATGCCACGGATTCTCATAGTTGAAGATGATACACTGCTCGTGGAGAGCCTCCGCGACATGGTGAACCGAGCCGGATTCCAAGTCGCAGAGGCTGTCGACAGCGGTGAAGCCGCCCTCGCGTTCGTCGAGCATTCCGTGCCGGATGTCGCCATCCTTGACATTGATCTGGCCGGCCAGATCGATGGTGTGGAAACTGCTGAGCTACTTGCCGAATTCAACATTCCCATCGTTTATCTGACCGGTACTACCGATGATCACACGCTCCGCCGCGTAGTTCAGACCGAGGCGAGCGGATTCGTCAGCAAGCCGTTCGATTTTGCTCAACTGCGAATGGCCATTGAAATCGCTTTACAATGCAGCGCGCGGGAACAGTCGGCTGCCATACAGCAGGAAGCTCTGTCCCAGATCATCAACGAAGTCAATCATGCCATTATCATGACCGACAGCCACGGCTACATCACGTATCTGAACCGCCACGCCGCAAAGCTTACCGGTTGCCCGGCGCCGGCAGCACTGCACAGGCATATCAACGACGTTTTGCAGGCGGTAGACACCGGAATTTTACCGGAATTCCCGGTGGCCGATGTACTCGAAAAACGGACACCGCTGGATCTGGATAATCTACAGGTGCGCAATGCAAAGACCGGTGATGTCGTCACGCTCACTGCCGGAAGCGCCGCCGTCCCCATTGGCGACCGGCATCACCGCCACGCCGCGGCTCTTATCCTGCGCTCTGATGCCGACGAAACCCTGTACATCAGCGAAACAGTGCGCCTCGGCGATTACCTGCGCAACGTCGTGGGCGGATTGCTTCGTGCGTATTGCAAAGAGGACCAGATCGCCATCACCGTCCATGCCGGTGACCTGGAATTAGATATCTCACTGGCCTTTCCCTCCGGCATGATTGTCAATGTACTGGTTGCCGATGCGATCGCCCATGCCAAACCAGAACTAAACGGCGAGATCAAAGTCGATTTCAACATCCGCAATGACCACATGGGCGAACTCTCAATTAACGACGGTGGCGTCGGCCTGCATCCGACCGAACCGCGGGCCTATTCCGAAGCATTGCCCCTGGTGCAGCAGATGGTTGAGGAGATTGGCGCGAGCCTATCGGTTCGACATGATGCCGCGACAATATTCGAAATTACCTTTCCCTTGGCGGCAACGGCGACCGTGTAGCCAACCGACCGCCGAACGCAAAAGTTCGGGTCTTCGCCCGAAAAGTCGTGACGACAGCCCTCCATACGTGTATTTTCCGGCATGTCAGACGATATCTCCAACGCACTCGAAGGCTTGCCGCCCTTATTTGTCGAGATCGTGCAGAAGTACATGTACGTCATGTCCCCGGAAGGGTGCGGTGGCCTGCGCATGTTTCACGGCACCGAACTGGTGCCATTCTGGGAGGCTGTTAGCCAGGGCTACAGCAATGACGAGCCACCCTACTGGGGCTGGGCATGGCCGGGAAGTATTGCCCTGAGCCGGTACCTGGTCGATCATCCCGAGGCAGTTCATGGCCGCCGGGTGCTCGATCTCGGTGCTGGCAACGCGCTCACGACACTGGCTGCAAAACAGGCCGGTGCCGCCCACTGCATCGCCAATGACATCGATCCGGTAGCAATGTACATGGCTGCAGCGAATCAGCGGTTGAACGACCTGGACATCGAACTGCTCAAACAGAATCTGCTCGTCAAAGATCCGGAGGCCATTGAGTGCGACGTCATTTTGATCGGCGACATGTTCTACGAGCGCCAACTGGCAGGCGCCTTGACGCCGTGGCTCCACCGCGCCTGCGACCTTGGTCGTATCGTCCTGATTGGCGAACCCGGACGTAACTACCCGCCGAAAGAACGCACCCAGGAATTGGCGACCTACTCGCTTCAGGTCTCGCTGGAACTCGAAAACACGCCGACGCGTATCACGCGTGTGCTGAAGATGAGCTGAAACCGTGGCGCTTTCAGCAGGATAAAAAAATACTGTTCAGCGGCATGCCAAAAGTTTCGCCCCTCACGGGTTCCGAATATCGACATGTCGGCCGCTTTCGCCGGCCAAAAGTTTCGGAAACACATCGCAAAGCATGCGGGCACCAGTCGGTATATCCGGCATACGCTCCGTGCCGCGGGCGCTCCGCAACTGGTTGACGGTCGGATATTTTTTCGCGTCGACAGCCTCGCAAAGGTATTCCTGCATTGCGGTATCGACGATACCCGGGGCCAGCGACGTAATATGCGTGTCGGGATGCTCGGCAGCATAGACGCGGGTCAGCATGTCGAGCGCCGCCTTGGATATTGAGTAACCGCCCCACCCCGCCATGGCATGTACTGCTGCGCCGGATGACATGGTCACCACCTGGGTGACCGTTGC
>DPYP01000398.1:0-4005 GCA_003545375.1 Lentisphaeria bacterium | reverse complement strand
GACGTGCTGTCGATGTGGCCGGAAACGAGGTGTCCGTGCAATCGCTCACCCAAAATCATCGCCCGCTCCACGTTGACGCGGTCCCCGACTTTCAACGCGCCGAGGTTCGTGCAATGCAGAGTCTCATTCAGCAAATGGAACTGTACCCTGCTCGAATCGAAGGCCGCAGCCGTCAGGCAGACGCCGTTGATCGCGATGCTGTCGCCAATTGCGAGCTCGTCGATCAGGTCCGTCGACAACGACAGAGTCGTGCGATCGCTGTCGGCTTCGAGTGACTCGAGCGTGGCAGTTGTCTCAATCAGTCCGGTGAACATTCGAAAGGTACCCCGTCAGCAAAAAGTCTTCACCACAGCGCCGCATCTCGACGTCCTGCAGACGCCGAGCATCGAGTAGATCCGGCGGGTTGTCGCCGCCTACGGCCGGGCGACTGCCCTTGCCGCCGAGAACAATTGGCGCGATAAAAAAGGCAACCTTGTCGACTGCCTCGGCGTTCAGCATTGCGGCAGCCAAGTCACCGCCGCCTTCGACGAGCAGAGCGGTGATCCCTTCCTTGCCGAGTTGTAACAACAGGTCGCACCAGTCCTCCGGTGTCGCGCAACCGAACAGCCGGGTTTCGCCGCGTCCATCGGTCAGCACCTGCGGTGACTTTCCCAGCTTGCCGCTGTGGCTGGCGATCAAACGCAGCGGCTGCCTCGACCAAGATTGCGGCGTCCGCACCAGCAGCGACGGATCATCCTGCCGCACGGTTTCGGCACCGACCATGACGGCGTCCGCCCACTGTCGCAGTTTCTGCACGCGCCGCCGCGAGCTTTCGCCGGTAATCCACTGCGACCGCCCACCGGCAGTGGCGATCCTGCCGTCCACTGTCATCGCCAGTTTCAGCAACACGAACGGCCGCCGATGCCGGATCCAGCAGAAGAACGCTTCGTTCAGCTCTGTCGCCGCTTTCTCTTCGAGTCCGACGTCTACATGAATACCGCGCTCCTCGAGAATCTCCACGGCCCGTCCGGCATGCTTGGGATTGGGATCGAGGCAGGCGATCACGACGCGCTTGAACCCGGCGTCAACGATCGCATCGGTGCACGGCGGGGTACGCCCGTGCGTCGAACATGGTTCCAGGGTGACGTAGAGCGTCGCTCCGGCCATGTCCTCCTGCGCACTCCGCATCGCTTCGATCTCGGCGTGCGGCTGGCCGGCAGCAGCGTGCCAGCCTTCACCGATGATCTTGCTTTCGCGCACGATGACGGCGCCGACAGCCGGGTTCGGAGAAGTCAGCCCCCAGCCCTTGCGGGCCAGGCGCAGTGCTTTGCGCATCCATTGGTGATCATTCACGGGTCAACCGGTAATATTCGGATTCGTTGTTTCAACACCGTAACATAGCGTTTTCCCCACCGGAAGCATAACAACGACGGCCAGCAGACGTGAATGACAGGACTATGAGAAGACAATTGTCAAGCCGACATGGCGTCGATTTGTCCTGCGCAGCCGAGCGTCCTTCAGTGTTCTATTCAAAAACTGCTGATCGAGATTGCGAGCATCGACGATATAATTTTCGGGGCCGGTGTGCGATTGAACGCCCACGGCCTGACGCCTAACAACGGCGGGGAGGTGGAACTGATCCTCGGCACAATCGGCGTCGGTGACCGCGCGGCTGCATGGGGCTGTGCCTTGTTGACCGCGGGGACGCGGGTTTCAGCGGGCGAGGGGATTCGGGTCTTGCAGATCTCCCCGCCAGTCAGCCGTTTCGCCAATGGCCGGCGATTCAAGGAAGGCGCAGAAGAAGATGATTCACCTCGGCCATGGCAGCAAACCGCAGTGCCGTAACGCTTGGCGACAGAGCGCTGGAGAAGTGAATTCAGCGCTTGTCATCCTTATCCTTGATACGCTTCCACTCTTTGATGTAAGCCGCAGCAACCGGTTCGCCTTCGATCAGTGCAACGTTTTCCCAGTTCGCTTGGGAGGCAGCGGACGTAAAGTTGTAGCTGCCGGTCACTACGTAGCGGCCGTCGACGACAACGAATTTGTGATGCATGTGCTTGTATGGCGGCATCTCGATCAGGTCGATAGAGATGCCGTGCCGCCGCAGCTTGTTGACGATCGGCTTGGCCCATTGACCGGCGGCCTGGCCGGCATCCATCTTGACGTGGACCATGACCCCGTCGCCGTGCTTGTCGATCAGAGCCTCGGCAATCTGCCTGCGGGTGAATGCGTAAGCCGCAACGTAAATCTCGCGGCGTGCCTTCTTGATAGTATCCAGCAGAATTTTCTCGCAATCCTTACCGAAACCGACGGCAACCTTGGCATCCCGCAGGCGGCGGGCATCGGCGTTTTCAGTGCCCAGCAGCAGCAATGCCGCAGCCGCGAAGCCTGCAAGTAATACAGCCCCAGAATGATAATGTTGCCGAGGAATCATGGAACAGCTTCTCCGTGTCAGGCGCTATTGGTTGGCCTTGATGTACTCCGCACGTTTCTTTGCCGTATCCCGCCACCGATGTTTCGGATACTTTTCAATGAAAGCCTCGTACACCTTCTGGGCGGTCTTCGGGTCGCCGCCTTTCGAATAGCACTGGGCCATGTGAAACATCGCGTCGGGCACTTCTTTCGATTTCGGAAACGTCCGAATCCCCTTCTTGAAAATAATGGCAGCGACCTTGTAGCGGAAAAACCGCATATTGATTCGGGCTGAAGTAAATGCCAGGTTCGGCGCCCACGACTTTTCGACATTCTCTTTCTTGAACGCGCTCCTCGCCATGAACCTGGTAATTTCCGGCAGAAACGCGCCCGCCAGAATGATCAATGCAAAAATACCGATAGCGATTTTCTTGGCTATAGCCATGCTGTCAACCCTCCGGGTTGGTCCTGAACTGCTGCGAGCACAAAGTGCTGCCCGGGCACCCTCATGGCCCAGTCGCCACACAACAGCTTAGAGCACGCAACGCAACGGCTTACAGCCGGCAACTAAGGATGGTTCGTGCCGACTTTCCCCCTCGACGTTCGCTTACGCCATGATCCTGCTCCGGTGGCATCGTTATTCAACTTCCAACACGAGGCCGTCGTGTGCGAGTTGCACGCCATCCGACAGAAGCTTGTTGGTCTCCGCATGCAAACCCATGTGATGGCTCAGGTGTGTGAGCCACGTTTGCGCGCCTTGCAGCTCCGCCGCCAGTTCCCTGGCACCTGCCAGATTCAAATGCGCCGGGTGCTGCCAGTCGCGGTTCCACAACGCCCCCAAGATGACTACATCAGCGCCCTGGACCAGTTCAACCGTGGCCGGCGGCAACGTCTTGCAATCCGTCAGGTAGGCTACCTTCGACCGGGCTGTCTCAATAACATAACCGTTGATTTCATCGGCGCCGTGATTCACGATCACCGGGATGACGGAAATTTCGTCAAACACGAGCTTGCGATACTCCTGCTGATCGATCGGCCGCAGCTCGAAACGCGGCCGTGTGATACCGTCCGGCCACTCAGTCAGCGTATAGGCATAGGTTTGTTCGAACTGTTCAACCATGTACGCCGGCAGGAACACCGGGATCACGCTCTCCTGCATACGATTGTAAACCCTCGCATCGTCGAGGCCAAAGAAATGATCGGCGTGGTGATGCGTGAAAAAAATCGCATCAACCCGGTCGACGTCGGCACGCAGGCACTGGTAGCGGAAGTCCGGCGTCGTGTCGATGACGATGCTGACGGCTTCGCCGCGCACCCACAAACTGGATCGCAGACGTTTGTCGCGGGGATCGTCGGAACGGCAGACCTCGCAATCACAACCGATCTGCGGTACGCCGAAAGACGTGCCAGTACCAAGAAACTGCAGGCGCAATCTTACACTCCCAGTCAGAGTCATACGATGGAGCCACACGAGGTGAATGAACAACTAATATGTTTTCTCGATGGGCCATCGTCAATGGCAACAATAGAATAACTAGTTTAAACTAGGTCTGGGAGATTTCCCGGCCGGTGACAGATCGGCCCAAATTGCCGACCGTTCCCATACCCATACAA
>DPYP01000275.1:28169-32181 GCA_003545375.1 Lentisphaeria bacterium | reverse complement strand
AATCGCGGCGGCAACCTCTCCTTTGACATACTTTTACGCCATCGCAACGACCCCAAAGGCACCCGGGACCTGGCGGCACGCCATATAGAAGGGACGAGGGAGTATCGTTTCGAAGGCTTCGATTCCGCCGACGTCATCAACCCTGCCACCGGGGCATTCGAGTTTGTGATCCGAATCGATGCGCGGCGCCACCTCACCAAACCCACCGAAGTACTGCGTGCCAATTCCTGGAAAGTTCTGGAATTGACGGCGGGTGCCAGCGGTACTCTGGACGAACAACATAAAGGCATTTTCTGAGGACCTATTCATGGCAGCAATGATCAACACGGAAAACCTCTCGAAAGATTACGGCGCCGGACGCGGCATCAACAACCTGACCATGGAGGTGCCCGAGAAGTCAATCTTCGGTTTCATCGGCCCCAATGGCTCAGGCAAGACGACAACTATCAAATGCCTCTGTGGCCTGATCATACCCAGCAGCGGCCGCGGCTGGATCGATGGCCTTGAGGTTCTGCCCAAAAATATCCAGCAGATCAAGGCGAAGATCGGCTACCTGCCGGACGAATTCGGCGTCTACGAACAAATGAGCGTGTGGGAATACCTCGATTTCTTCGGCGCCGCCTACAAAATCCCACCGGCCCGACGCAAGCAACGGATCTACGAAGTGCTTGAGCTTACAGATTCCTCGCACATGATCGACTACCAGGTGTCGTCGCTGTCTCGCGGCATGCATCAGAAAATCGGTATCGCCAAAACCATGCTGCATGATCCCAAAGTGCTGATCCTCGACGAACCCGCCAACGGCCTCGACCCGCACGCCCGTATCGAAATGCGCAAGACCATCCTGCGGCTCAAGGAAATCGGCAAGACAATCATGTTGTCGTCCCACATTCTGCCCGAGCTCAGCGCTATTTGCGACCGGGTCGCAATCATTGAAAAAGCGGAACTGCTGATTCAGGGGACCGTCAAGGAAATCACCCGTTCATTGCAGGAAAAAATTCAATTGCTCATCGAAGTCGACTCCGACATCGACTATGCGGTAAAGGCGTGTAAGGAGTTCGACAACGTTGAGGACGCTTTGGTCTCGGTCAACGAAATCCGTGTTGACTACCGTGGCAATCGCACGCAAGTCGCTGACCTAAATAGCCATCTCGTCAAAGCCGGCGTGCGTGTCCAGTCGATCAGCGAAATCGAAGTTGACCTGGAGAATGTCTTCCTCACCGTAACCGGCAAGCATGAACAACGACAGGATGCCGATACTACAGACGACGACAAGGCTACCGCCGCCGCCCGCGAACGCCTCCTCGACAAGATGGGCAAGAAGAAATAGTGCCTGCACGATTTCGTCTCAGTCCGTTTACTTTCTGGCAATCACCTAATATATTCTTTATAAAGCCGGCCCTAAAAAAAACGATTATGCTTTGGCACTTCTAGGGAGACTCCTCACCGATGGATCCTGAAGAACCCGTTTACGAGACAGAAGAAGAACAGTACATGGCTGAGGTCGAGCAGATCCTGCTCGCCTATCGCCAGCAGAAGCTGCGAGAACACCTCGTTGGCCCGATCGTTTCCTTCGTGATGCACATTGTCATTCTGCTGCTGCTCACCGTGTTTGTCGTCGGCAAGGCACAGCGCGAGCCCTTGCCTGAAATCGAAGTGACTATGGAAGAGGTGCCGATCAAGGAACTCGAACCGCCAGAGATCGAAGAGATCGAGCAAATGGAGGACGAAGTGCTCGACGAAGCACCGGCGATGGATGTCGATGTACCTGATGTGCCGATCGAGAACACTGCGGAAGCGGCACTCGAAGATGCCAGTGAAGAAGCGCCGGAAAGTGATGACAATTTCGACATGGACGACATGATCGATGTCCTGCCGACCAAGACGCCGCTGCAGCTCAGAGGATTGTACGGCGGCCGCACGGCCAAGGGTCGGCGAGCGAATCGAGAGAGGTTCGGGGGCAACGCTCGTGGAGAGGACGCGGTGCTGCGGGCCTTGCGCTGGTTGAAAAAGGTCCAGGCAGCGGACGGGTCGTGGGAGAACGAAGCGTTCACAGGGCTGGCTCTGCTGTGCTTTCTGGCGCACGGCGAAACACCGCAGTCTGAGGAATTCGGCATGACTGTGCAAAAGGCGATGCAGTGGCTCTCGGGTAAGGTCCCGGTACAGGGCGCCAGCCACGGTTACGCCAACGGCATCGCGACGTATGCCCTGGCAGAGGCCTACGGCATGACACAGATCCCGTTTCTGCGCCAGTCCATGGAAGCCGGGCTGGAGGTAATCGTCAAGGGACAGCAGCCCGGTGGCGGATACAACTACGCTTACGGGCAAACGGAGCGCTGGGACCTCTCGGTAGCCGGCTGGCAGTATCAGGCGCTGAAGGCGGGGTATGTCGCCGGCGCCAATGTCGAAGGTATCGACGCAGCGATCAACAAGTCCAAGAATTTTCTCAAGTACGTGGCCTATGCCAACGGCAAGTTCGGCTACAGCTCACCCGGCAGCGGCGGCAACATGACCGGTGTCGGCACGGTGGCCTTGCAGTTGCTCGGTGATGGCGCCAGCAAGGAGGTGCAGGCAGCGGCGCACACCATTCTGTACGAACGCCTGCCGGGCTACTCCTGGGAGAATTCCGGCGGGTCGCTGTATGGCTGGTATTATGATACCCAGGCGATGTTCAATCAGAGTGGCCGAAGCTGGCGACAGTGGAACGATAAGTTCCAGAAGGTCTTGATCAATGCCCAGGACAAGGAAGGTTGGTGGAAAACCGGCGCGGGCGGTCACGGAGACAGCAAGGTTTTCGACACCACGCTGTGCTGCCTGCAACTGGAAGTGTACTACCGCTACCTGCCGACCTTCGACATCAATAAGATCAGAAAACGGACCGCAAAACGCAAAGGCCTGATTGAAGAGGAAGACAACGGCGAATTCGACGATCTGATTATTGACTGATCGAATACGCCACAGGCGCTAATCCCGCAGCTCAATAGTTGCCATTGCGAACTTCGAAATGCGTTGGCTTACCAAGCGACGCTCCACCGATCTTGATCCAGTGCGCGGTCCACTCGATCAGACGCTGCAACGATACCGTCGGATAACCGAACAAGTCGGTGGCGGCCTTCGAGTTGCTCAGGAAAGCCGTTGGGTTTTCTGTGCCGACCAGCTCGGCAGGCTTGCCGAAGATCCCTGAGAAAGTCTCTGCCACCAGACGTACCGACACCGTCTCCGGACCCGTGACGTTAAGGATTGTCGGCGGCGACGCGCAGTGCGCCAGCGACAGCAGCGCCTGTGTGTTGGCATCCCCCTGCCAGATGCAATTAAAATAGCCGGTGTCCAGCTCCACGACCTGGTCGTTAAAAACCTTTGTGCCGATGTCGAACAGCACCCCATAGCGCAGGTCGACAGCGTAGTTCAGGCGGAAAAGCAGCATCGGCGTTTCGTTTTCGAGGCTGCCCCACATGAACACCCGCTCACGTCCAAGGCATGACTGAGCGTACTCGCCGATCGGCGCCGGCGATGTCGTTTCCAGAGCGCCCTCCGACGTGACTGCTACCAGGGGATAGATGTTGCCTGTCGAAAACGCAACAATGCGGCTGTCGCTGAAATGATGCACAACATTCGCTGGAATGACCGTGTTTGAGGCCCATGTCATCGCTTCGCCGCCGTCCGTACCGAATTTGCGGCCGGCCATGTAAACGATGTTCGGCACCTGCGGCAGACGGTCGACGGAAAAGCGATCGAGCAAATCGCAACTGATGCACTGCAGCCCAGCCGCTGTGAGTTTGTCGCTCACGGCGCTATCGGAGAAGCGGGAAACGCCGATGATGTTCTTCTCGACGCCCGCTGCCTTGCAGGCGCGTACCGCTTCGATACCCAGGGAGATGCCCATCTTGCCGCCGATGCCGAGAATCATGATGTCGCCTTCGAGCGATTTCATCATATCAATCAGTCCCGACGACGGCATCGACATCACGTCATCAAGTTGATCTTCCGATTCGATAAGTTCTGGGATGTCCAT
>DPYP01000275.1:27164-27771 GCA_003545375.1 Lentisphaeria bacterium | reverse complement strand
AGTTTTTCTTCAGCTTCGATCTGCTCTTTCATATAGCGTTCGTGTTCCGACCGGGACAGGGCCACGACGACGCTGCCGTCATCACTGCGTTCGAGCACCATGCCGGCAACTTCCTTCCCGGAGAACAGCTTGAAACGCGTATCGGGATACCAGATGGTGAGGAAAGCCTCCGCCGTCTGTCCCGGACGCACACCGATAAACTTTTGCGCAGTCTCGCCGCCGTACTCGACGTGTACACGATGGCGACCGGCTTTGAAGCCGGAAAGAAGAAAAGGCTTGGATCGCCTCACGCCATCCAGGTTGCCTTTGGTAGCGCCCTTGAACGATTTGTCGACAAAAACCTTGGCACCCGGTGGAATCGTGACAATTTCAATATCGCCCATGACCGGGGTCAGATCGACGAACACAGCGTTCGGTTCGTCCTCGTCGACATCTATCTCGATAAGCTCCGGTTTGTAGTACAGCCCGAAAACACGCAACTCGTAACTGCCGGGCGTCATGCTGTCGAGCATCAGCGGCGTCTGCCCCAGAAGCTGCGGCCCGTACTGAACGGACATGTGCGGCGGGTCGCTCTGAATCAGGCAGGTGCCGTTCTTTTGCGTCAGTG
>DPYP01000275.1:16589-26791 GCA_003545375.1 Lentisphaeria bacterium | reverse complement strand
CTCGAAGCCGTACTTGGCGAAAGAAACCCTGTACTGCCCCGGAGCAAGAGCGCCAAGGTAGACCGGTGTCCTGCCACACCGTTTGCCGTTGACAGAGACTCTGGCGCCTGGCGGTTTAGTGGTGACCCAGAGGTAGTCCACGGGAATGTCGTTGTCGCTGGGCGGTCTGTTGTGGTGCACCGGCTCGGGGCGCAATGGCTCCGGCTCAGGCGGGCGGATGCGGACCGGCACGTCATCCACGGAACCTGCATCGTCCATGTCGTCAGGATCGTTGTCGGTCCCCGCCCAATCCATGTCGTCGGCTACGAAGTCGTCCTCGACTGGAGCATCCTCGACCGTGTTATCGACGTCGGTGACCGTGTCGTCGGTGGTGTCGTCGCCACGGTCGAGTGTGTTTCGACCTGTGTCGTCGGGATCAGTTTGGCCAAGGGCCGTGTTGCCAATATCTGGGGCTGCAACCTGCGTCGCGGCCGCGCCGTCGTCCTGACCGGCAACGGCCTGGTCATCAATCTGGGCGGCCGCTGTGCCGGAGGATTCGGAACCCGGCAAGATAAGCGCCAGGACGATCACACAGGCAAGCACCAGCAATCCCCAGACTACGGCGCTGGTCCAGCTACCTGACGGCGAGCGATCCGGAAGCTCAATGGCCGCGGCCGGCGCTGCCAAGGCAGTTGGTCGGGGTGCCGACGCTGGCGCTGCGTCGTCGTCGATGAATTTCAGGCACGTGTCGCTGATAGTGATACGGTCACCGGACTCGAGCGCCGCGTCCTTGACTTTGACACCGTTGACCAGGATGCCGTTCGTGCTGCCCAGGTCAGCGATGACGCAGCGATCACCTTGGCACCGGATGATAGCGTGCTCGCGGGAGGTATTGTCGTCGTCCAGGCGCAGTTGACACTGGTCACCGCGGCCGATCAGAAATTCGTCCGTGTTGATGTTGACCGTGCGGCCGGCATGGCGGCCGCTGCTGTATTTCAGTTTGGCGTCCATGTCGTCATGCTGCCGGCGGTTTGGTGCGGATCAGGATTGCTTCGGAGACTTCAAATCCGGATTCCAGTGCCTCGCCGAGTTCCTGGACAAAGTCAGTGGCGCGATCGTCGAAAAACCGGATTTCACCGTTGCTCGTGGCCAGAGTTTCGACGCGGGCCAAGTGCGTTTTCTGGTCGCCTCGACCACGGTCGAGAAAAACGTCGTAAGTCTTGCGTGTCCAGCCGTCGACAAACAGTTTCAGGCCGTGTTTCTCACAGAGCTCACGCAGCAGTGTGTCGAGTCGCGCGTATTCTTCGGAGGATTGTTGAACTTTGACCATGGAGGCACTGTTTGTCCAAGTTTACGTGATTATCGGCGTTTGAGGCTTAGGCGCGTCTGACGGTCGAGTTTATTCAGCGCGTCCTCGAGCAGCACCAAATCGTCTGCTTTCATGCGGTCGGTGAAGAGAACCCCGTCGAGGTGGTCAACCTCGTGCTGCAGGCAACGGCTCAACAGCCCGCCGCACCGGAAGGTGACCAAGGCCCCGTTCAGAGTGGCAGCATCGAGTTGGACAAACTCCGAACGCACAACGCAGCCGCGGATGCCGGGTATGCTGAGGCAGCCTTCGTTGTATTCATAAATTTGCTCGGAAAAAACGCTCAATTGCGGGTTGATCAGAACCATGGGCATCTGCTCGAGCAACACCAGTTCACCGGGTGTGTTGCTGAAGGGCGGGGAATCTTCGGTGTCGGTCGGCAACGGGACGTTCAGAGTAATCATCCGGATCTTCTGGCCAACCTGTGGCGCTGCCAGCCCAATGCCCTCCTGCTCGTCCATCGTAACGAGCATGCATTCGGCCAGTTCTTCGACTGCCGCATCGACGACTTCGACCTTGACCGATTTTTCACGCAACACGGGGTTTCCGTAGTTGCACATAGGCAGCAATTTTGCAGTTTGAGTTTTCCTGCCAAGCAGGCTCATTTCCCGATTCTCCTTAATGGTACTAATTTGCTTAAACCCCGACTAATTTACAAGGCCCCGCCAGTCTCGGAGCGCGCGCTTCGTACCGTTACAATCGCCGGGCGCAGGTTTTCTCAACCGCGACAACCGCAAACCGCAGAACTTCTGAGACTCATGATCCACGAAATCCACATTGTCGGTGCCCGTCAGCATAATCTCCGGAACATCAATGTGACGATTCCGCGTGACGCCCTTGTCGTGATCACTGGCCCGAGCGGCTCCGGAAAATCCTCACTGGCGTTCGATACGCTGTACGCTGAAGGCCAGCGGCGCTATGTCGAGTCACTGTCGGCGTACGCGCGGCAATTTCTCGATCAATTGCAGAAACCGCTGGTTGACCACATCGACGGCCTGTCGCCAGCGATCGCCATCGAACAGCGTTCAGCAGGCAGCAGCCCCCGCTCGATCGTCGCGACCTCGACCGAAATCTACGACTATCTGCGGCTCCTGTTTGCGCACATTGGACATCCGCACTGCCCGAAATGCGGGCTGCCAGTCACCGGCCAAAGCCCGCAGAAGATCTGTGACCGGCTCCAGGCGTTTGGCCCCGGCCGGAAAATCATGTTGCTGGCCCCCCGTGTGCAAGGCCGCAAAGGTGAGCACAAGGACGTACTGGCGCAGATCCAGAAGGAAGGTCTGGTCCGGCTGCGCGTCGATGGCGACATCGTGCGCCTCGAAGACATGCCGGCGCTGAAGAAGAGCGTGACCCACGATATCGAAGCAGTGATCGACCGCATCGTCACCGGCAGCCTCGACAGCGGCCGCCTGAACGACTCGGTCGAGCGCTGTCTGCGGCTGGGAGAGGGCTACATCAAGCTGCTCATCGAGGACGAATCGACGGTCGGCGGCTGGCGCGAGGAATTGATCAGCGAACACCTGTCCTGTGCCGATTGCGGCATCAGCATCGGCGAGCTGCTGCCGCGGAATTTTTCGTTCAACAGTCCGTACGGCGCCTGTCCGGAC
Organism: Lentisphaeria bacterium; assembly: GCA_003545375.1. GTDB lineage: Bacteria > Verrucomicrobiota > Lentisphaeria > JABSQK01 > CAJWLW01 > CAJWLW01. Next base: position 23,839 of record DPYP01000275.1, on the reverse strand, counting down.
TGCCATGGTCTCGGCATCCAGAATATCGTCGATGAAGCCAGCGTCATCGATACCGACAAGTCCCTTGCGCAGGGCGCAGTCACGCTGTGGCAGGCTGGTCCGCGGCGCCTCGTGACGTACTACCGGCATGTCTGCAAGAGCCTGGCCGCGCATTACGATTTTTCGCTCGACACACCCTTCAAAAAACTTCCGAAGAAAATTCGCGAGATCATCATTCATGGTTCCGGTAACGAGGACATTGAATTCAGCGTGCGCGTAGCGGGACGGCAGCGACGCGTGATTCGGCCGTTTGAAGGCGTCGTCACCAACCTCAATCGACGATTCCTCGAATCAGACAGCAGCACCATGAAAGAGCGGCTGCGCAAGATCATGGTTTCACGCCAATGTCACAGTTGCGGCGGCGACCGCCTGCGCGCTGCGAGCCTCGCGGTCACCGTGGCCGATCGCAATATCTCCACCGTTGTCGGCCTTAGCATCGATGCTGCCGGCGCATTCTTCGACGAATTGGACCTGCAGGGCGAGGAAGCTGTCATCGCCGCCGAGATCATCCGGGAGATCCGTTCGCGCCTGGGCTTTTTGCGCGCCGTCGGTCTCGGCTACATAACCCTGGACCGGGTAAGCAACACTTTATCCGGGGGCGAGGCCCAGCGAATACGCCTGGCGACGCAGGTAGGCAGCGGTCTGGTCGGCGTGCTGTACGTGCTCGACGAGCCCAGTATCGGCCTGCATCAACGTGACAACCAACGGCTGCTCGACACGCTTGGTCGGTTGCGGGATCTGGGCAACACGGTCATCGTTGTCGAACATGATCTCGAAACGGTGCGAGCCGCCGATCATGTGATTGACCTCGGACCACGCGCCGGGATTCACGGCGGCGAGGTCATCAGTTACGGGACACCGGCAACGATCGCCAAGTGCAGTGAGTCGCTCACCGGTCAGTACCTCAGCGGTGCGACGGCCATCGATGTGCCCCAGCAGCGTAACACCGGAAACGGTCACAAGCTGCGGCTCATCGGTGCGGACCAGAACAACCTGAAGAATGTCGATGTCTCAATCGGGCTCGGCCAGTTCTGTTGCATCAGTGGCGTCTCGGGATCCGGTAAGAGCACCTTGATCAACGACATTCTTGTGAAGGCGGTGAACCGTCACTTCAAAATCGGCCGCGAGACACCGGGCGTCCACAAGGAGGTGCAAGGCCTGGAGTACATCGACAAAATGATCGTTGTCAATCAGAGCCCGATCGGTCGCACACCGCGGTCAAACCCGGTGACGTATACCGGTGCCTTCGACCAGATCCGCACACTCTTCGCCCAGGTGCCCGACTCACGGGTGCGCGGCTACAAGCCCGGTCGCTTCAGTTTCAATGTCAAAGGCGGCCGCTGTGAAGAATGCCAGGGCGGCGGCATCCGAAAAATCGAAATGCAGTTTCTCCCCGACGTCTTTGTGCAGTGCGAAGCGTGCAAGGGCAAACGCTACAATCGCGAAACTCTGACAATCCTATACAAAGGCCGGAATATCGCCGAAGTACTCGACATGACCGTCGAGGAGGCGGCACATTTCTTCCGCGCCATCCCGCGGGTGCACCGCATCCTTCAGACTTTGTTCGACGTCGGTCTGGGGTACATCCATCTTGGCCAGCCGGCGACAACGCTGAGCGGTGGCGAAGCACAGCGGGTCAAACTCTCCACCGAGCTGGCGCGCAGCCAGAAAGGCCACACGCTCTACATCCTCGACGAGCCCACGACGGGGCTGCATGTCGATGATATCCGGACGTTGCTGGACGTTCTGCGGCGGTTGCGGGACCATGGCAATACGGTCCTGGTGATCGAACACAACCTCGACGTTCTCAAGGTCGCGGACCACATCATCGACCTCGGTCCCGAAGGCGGCGACGACGGCGGCACAGTGATCGTCGCGGGTACCCCGGAAGATGTGGCGCGCTGCAAGAAAAGTTACACCGGACAGTATCTCGCCAAGGTGCTGTAGACGGTGGCAGCACGTGACTACGAACGCCAGTCTCGTGAATCAAGCATCATCCACGTTCAGACCTGCCGTATACGGAATTACCCCTCGTGAACCCGTTCGCCTTTGCTCAGGCGTGCCGCGACAGTGATCAGCTGCAGGCTTGCCCGGGCTGTGGGGCATATTGCCGAGAGATTGCGGGCGATACCCGCCAGAATGTGCGCTGCATGCGGTGTATGCGGCTGGTCGGCGACCTGGCTGACAGCGGCCTCGAGCACCTGGAAGTAATGGAAATTGACGTCTTCGCGGACGGTGGCGTACATCAGCCTGTCGACCAGGGCATCGAACGGATGACCGAGCTCAACGTAACGACTGACCAGCTCGGCGAGTAGCTCCGTCCGGTCTTTGCGGTCGAGGGCATCGAGCATGGCGGCCAGCAACTCGTTGGCGTCAGTGCTGAGATGATCGAGTCCGCCAGCCTCCCCGGGCAACGCTGCCGGCGGGATGTTCAGAAAGCGATCCATGTAAACAGCGATGGCGTTGTGAAATACACCGCGGGCGATATCCGGCGTCGTGCAGCGCTGCAGAATTCCGTGCATTGCGTTGGCAGTGATGAAGGCGTGCTGTGGCCCGAACCAGTCACCGACTTCGTTGCTCAGCCCGAAGCGCGCGAGGCGCAGGCCGGCGGCGTAACAGACAACCCGTGCGAGCTGCAGCGGTGTGGCGCCGGCGATCAACGCGTCTTCCAGCACCGCGATGATCGCCAGGGGATCGTCACCGAGCAAAGTCGGCAGCAGGCTGTCGTCGTCCTGCCAGGTTTTTCCGGCACCGGCTGCCAGCAGTTCGGGCAAACGCGCCTCGACATCGCGCAGCGGTGTCACGATGTCGATCGGATGGTGCCAGTGCGATGACTCTTCCGCACCGCGTCCGGACGCCATCACGTCGGTCAATAGCGGGTACGTAGCTTCAGCCTGCTCCCAGCCGACATGATCGAGCAACTCCATCACCTTGTTGACGTTGTCCAGCAGATGACCGCCGCTGTCGTAGATGCGATCGGTCGCGGCGCCGGCGATCAGGTCAACGATCGCCTTGTCGATCCCTGTTTCCAGTACCTGCCGATGTAGTGCAGTCAGTAACACACGCTCGGCAGCGTCGCCATGCCGGCTTTGCACCCAGTGTCGGTACCAGCGCTTGAGCAGTGCCATCGAATGATCGCCGGCGGTCAGTGGCCCGACCGGCCGGCGCGGTGCGGCATTCATCGCCTGTCCGGCAATCTCGCGAACGGCCCGGAACATCGCGAACAGCATCGTTTGCTCAGTCAGCCGCGGCTGCAGGTTGGTGACGATAGTCAGGATCGTCGATCCCGTGCCGAAGCTATTGCCGTTGCGGCTGGCGAACTGCGCAACCTGCCGGATGATCGTCGACCAGTCGATTTCGAGCCGGCGCAGCATGACCAGGCTGCGGGCGATCGTAAAGCCGCTGTTTTGTTCCATGCCCCTGACCAGGCCCTGTGAGAAGTAAGCTGCATCGGGTGCCCGGCGTGGTTGCGAATAGACGTAGACAATGCCCTTGTCGACAATCGTGTCGAACACCGGTGTGTCGTCGGCGAAGCGGTCGAAGGAGCAACCGCTGCACAAGTCGAAGCGAGCCTGATGCCAGTGGCACGTGAGAATACCGTCCTTCACCGTGCCTTTACTCAGTGGGAATCCCATGTGCGGGCAACGGTCTTCGACGGCGTGGAACCCGCCATTGCTGGCGAAAACGACGATCGGCTGTCCGTCCGCCGTCAGTACTTTCATGCCTTCCTGCTCAAGCTCTGCCACCGTCGCAACTTCAAATCTGTCGTTGTTCATGTACCGCTCCGGCTTTGTGATGACTGCGCTTTAGTGTAGATTCCCGCTGCAGAAACTGCAATGCCCGACAGGAGATCTAACGTGAAGGCGCATTTTGCCGATACCCTCATCACCAGGATTCGCTCGCTTGGCCACCCGCTCTGTGTCGGGCTGGATCCGCACCTGGACCGGATTCCGCCACTGTTTCAACAGGGCAGCATGGCGCCGGCAGATCCAACCACGGCTGAGAGCGTGCACGACTTTTTTCGAGCTTACCTGCCGCGGCTGCAGGGCAAGGTTGCGGTGGTCAAACCGCAGAGCGCTTTCTTCGAACAACTCGGCTGGCGTGGTGCCCAGGTACTCTCGGAGGTTTGTACGCAGGCACGCGACTTGGGACTGATCGTCGTGCTCGACGCCAAGCGCGGCGATATCGGTTCGACCGCTACCGCCTATGCACAATATCTCTCGTCCACAGGCTCCTGGTCTACCGACGCTCTGACAGTGAATCCCTACCTCGGCACCGATACACTGACACCCTTCGCCGATGCCGCGGCGTCGAACGATGCCGGCATCTTTGTGCTGGTCAAGACCAGCAACCCGGGGTCCGGCGATTACCAGGACCGGCTGGTGGACGGCGTGCCGCTGTACGAGATCGTGGCCCGCTCACTGGCACCGCTGGTCGAGCGTTTTCGGGGTCCGCAAACCGGCTGGTCGTCGCTGGACATCGTCGTTGGTGCAACGTATCCGGAACAGGCCCTGGCGATCCGTGGACTGCTGCCGCAGGCGGTTTTTCTGATACCCGGGTACGGTGCCCAGGGCGGCACGGCGGCGGACGCGGTGGTCAGCTTCGTCAAAGGCCCGGCCGGGCTCGAAGGCGGCATCGTCAATTCATCGCGCGGCGTGCTGTTTCCCGATGGCAGCAATTGCACCGATGCATCCACCTGGGAGCAGGCCATCGATACGGCCCTGGATCGCGCCATCGACGAGCTCGGCACAGCCATCGCCACCTGATCCGCCCGCCAAGCAGCCAAACACCCCATCCGAGGGGTTTTGTTAGTCCAAGGCTATAAAAATATTCAAGGAGCTATGGATTGGCTATACTTGAAGGATGCCGTTCTCGACGATGAACTCCGTCCAACGGGATTTGAGGGCGAGGAATTCGTCGAGCGTGCGGCAGCATAGGAAGGGGTTCGTCATTTTCTCGATGCCGATCGTCGATGACGGGCGCACACCGTAGTCGTGGCCCGGCCAGACAGTCACATCATCTGCGACCTCCGCAATAACCCGCTGCAAGCTCTGCCATTCCGTACGCGTCCCTTGGTCCGACCATGTCTTGCCGACACGGCCAACAAACAGCAGATCACCGCTGATCAGGACGGGTTGCTGCAACACCTTGATCACGAGGTGATCATCGATGTGCCCGGGCGTGTGCGAGAACTGCAGCGTCCAGCGGCCGATCTCCAGCGTATCGTTGTCGGCCAGGCCGATGTCGTGGGGGACGTCGGACTCGGCATAGATGGCGATGGGTGCATCGGTCAGTGCCTGAGCCTGCTCGTTGCCGTTGACGTGGTCGTGGTGGCCATGCGTATTGATAATATGGGTCACCTCGAGCTTTTGCGCTCGGGCGCGATCGATCAGGCGCTCGGGGGCGTACGACGGATCGATGAGCACTGCCACACCTGCCTCGCGGTCACCAAGCAGGTAGCCGAGATTATGATCACCGCCAACGCGAATCTGCTCGAAAATGAAGTTCAACAGGCGATCCCCCAGAGAGATTACAGCAGTACCCGTTGGATATAGGTGCTGCGAAGGTTGCGGATATCACTGACGAAATCCTCCTCTTCCGCGAGGATTTCCTCCGTTGTGCGGTTGAGGGCGCGACGGCTCGACAGGTATTTGCGGCCGGCCGCGGCGATTGCCGAGAGGTCGCGCAAGGGGCCGCTGGCGCGGTCGATCGACTCGAACTGCTCGTCCGACAAGAGGCGGCGAATATTGTCCTCGTGCAAGACCTGCATCAGCCGCCGGTAGCGCCGTCCGATCTCGGTGTTCAGCAGTTTCTGCTCGCGAGAGCTGGCATACATCGCGGTCAGTTTCTCAACCACGGTATCGCGCTGCTCCATCGAGTCGAACTCGCCGGTCAAGGCGTCGAGCTCGGCGATCACTGCGGCCTCGAAAGTCTCATCACCGAAGGACAACATTTTTATCGTCTTTGCCGGCGGTCTGCCGCTTCTCATGTCCGCAAGGAAACGGCGGTGCACCGCTTCGGCGCAGTGTCTTTCGAGCACGCGCTCCCAGCCTTGCCGGTGTTCGGTGGTGAAGCCAAAGAGAGAGAGGGCGAACTCGTAGGCGCCGTTGGGCGTATTGAGGATGAGGTCCGCCAACACGACCAGTGGCGGAATCATCTGGTCGATCCACAGCAGTTGCCGGTATAATGCGGCGCGTCTCATTTCCTTGTTCTCGTCTTCTCCGGTCTCGACGAGTTTGCTGCTTTCGAAGATGAAAAAATCGATTGCGGTGCCGGTCTGGTCGATACTGTTCTTGAGCCAGCGCAGCATCCGATTTCCGTCGGTGAACGGGTAGAGAAACTGCAGGTGCCGGGCCTGGACAATAGCGGGCGGCATCTCTGCAACCCAGGCGCGGAACCAGTATTCGCGCAGCAGTCGGTCCGCCTCCTCGACGACCGACGGCCAGTGACGGAATGCCTGCCGATCGTCGCTCCAGATCTTGGCCTGTCGCAGGGCAGCGCCCGGCAGGTCCGTCCGGGTACGCCAGACGCGGATGAGGTCGCGAGCGACATCGGGGTCGATCGGGGTGCTCTCGTCGCTGCACAGTTTCAGCTGCCAGGCGACGGCGCGTTCGTGATCGAGCTGCAGCATGAACTGGAAAAGTGGCTCGAGAACGGTATGGACCAGTTGGTTGCGACGCTTTGCTGCGTCGACGGCGTGCACCACGTCCTTTGGTACTTCGGAACTGGCATTGACCTTGAACCATTGCAGCGGCGTGTAAAAGTCGGCCGGCACCAAGCTCACGGAGGCGGATACAGGCTCGGCGATCGTGACGTCGGGCAACTCACCGGCAGCGACGAGCTGGCGGGCCGCGCGGTCGAGAAAAATGTGGAAGTCGGCGAGGACATTCTGCTCGGCGCGTTTCACCGGGCTGGTGACATACAGCGCGAGCAACTCATCGGCAAAGGCAGCGGTTTCGTCAAAGAACGCCGGCCCGAGCTCGGGCACCAGGGCTTCGAGCTTGGGCATCGCCACATCGACGAGCTCCGGATTGAGCCGCCGAAAAACCTGCAGGTATTCGCGGGCCCGGGCGACAGCGGATATTTGTGTATCTGGCATCGTGGCAGTGCGTACGCCCAGCGATCGCACGTTACAGTTATTTTGCCCTGGCCAGCGCGCGTTTCATCCGCTTGACAAAATCGGCGGGCTCCCACTTCGTCAATGTTTCCTT
>DPYP01000275.1:0-16302 GCA_003545375.1 Lentisphaeria bacterium | reverse complement strand
CCGCCTTCCGGCCTGAGCGTTGGTTTCTCGAATGCCGCAGAAGTCATGATAGTACACATGAGTAAAAGCAGGATACGTAACATCGTTTACCCTCGTTTTCTGTTGATTATCTTATCGTTAGATTAGCCGAAGAGTTGGTCGATTACTTTCGCGTCTTTCTTGGCGAACGCAATGGGACGCCCCTCCGGAGTAACAAGTTCCTTTTTCGGATCAATCCCGAAACTTTGGCCGATCGAAGCAAAGAGATCCTGCACCTGCACCGGGTTATCCGTGACTTCCATGCCGTCGTCGCTAGTGCTGCCGATCACCTGGCCACCGCTCACGCCACCGCCCGCCATGACGACGGACCAGGCGCCGGGAAAGTGGTCGCGACCGCCGCGTTCATTGATCCGCGGGGTGCGCCCGAACTCACCCATCCACACAACCAGTGTCTCGTCGAGCATACCGTCTGACCGCAATTCTTCGACCAGCGCTGCAAAGGCCGGATCAAGCTGGCTGGACAGGCCAGAGACGGAATTGAAGACATCCGAATGCGTATCCCAGCCGCCGAGCTGGACCTCGACAAACGGCACGCCCACCTCAATCAGCCGCTTGGCGACCAGGCAGCCGCGGCCGAAATAGTTGTCCAGCTTATATCGCCGGACCTGCTTCGATCCAGCGTTGCTGACGTCGAAAACTTTCGTCAGCTTCGACTCCATCAGGCGTTGAGCTTTTTCGTAGACGTCGCGGTGCGCCACGATCGCCGAGCTGTCACGCCTCTTGTCGAAACTGTCTTCGAACCTGTCGAGCAGCCGCCAGCGCTTGTACTGGCGAATTTCGTTGATGCCGTATGGTTTGATATTGCCAGGCATCTGCCCGGCATTGCCGATGACTAGCGGACGATACTGTGGACCGAGGAAGCCAGGGCCGGCGGACGATCCGTTGATGCTGATGAAACTCGGAAGCTCTGCATTGAGGTCGCCCATTTCAAAGGAGATCATCGAGCCCAGGCTGGCATACTGCACAGTTGCCTGTGGGGTGTAGCCGGTGTGCAGCAGGTAGGACGCCCGGTCGTGGTTGCCTTCACGCGAGGTCATCGAGCGGATGATCGCCAGTTCGCGCATCTGCTCGGCCAGCTTCGGAAGATGCTCCGAGATGCGAATGCCCTTCGTAGCCGTCCTGATTGCTTTGAACATACCGCCGTTCATCGTGTCCGGCTTCGGATCGAACGTGTCGAGCTGGCTGGGACCGCCGCCCATCCACAGAAGGATGCACGCCTTCGCCCGTTGCTGGGCCGCAATTTTGCGCATCGCCATCACGGGGTTGGTGCCCGCCATGATAACACCGACTATCCCACCAGCACCGACCTTCAGGAAATCCTTACGTGATAGATGTTCGGGTGTGTCCATTGTCATACAGCCTCCGATTCGTTAGCGTTGAAGCTTCAGCGTTAGTGGATGTAGAAGAATTCTGTGGAATTGAGCATGACCCACGCCACATCCTGAAACCCCTGCAGCTTGCTCTCGGCGTTGTTGACGTGGTTGCGGAATCGCCGCCGCTCACCGGCGGTCGCCGGCCGTGACAAGATGCGCAGCGAGAGCTCTTCCATGCGTGTCTTCATGCCTTCACGACTCTCGGCCATGTTGCTGATTGGGCTGTCTTGATAAGTGACAAAACGGTTGGCGATATCGCTGTTCATCATGAACAACGCCTGCGGGATAGTGCCTTGAAAATCGAGGACCTCGCCCATTTCGTCGTTGTCGTACAAGGTGACAAAGGTCTTCATCTGCTGACGCAACCGGCGGACGTACTGGCCACCTGTGCCGCCGCGGCTCATGCTGTTCGTAACCATATCGTTAAAGCCGCCGATCTCGACGATGGAGTTCATCAGTTGCTCTGGTGTCATCGCCCGCGGCAAGGCTTTCGAGAGGTAGGTCCGGTCGAATCGATTGGTCCCGTTCGGTTCGGTTGAACGCTGAAAGATTTCGGTTTTCATGATCACCCGCGTGAGCCGCTGTAAATCGAAATTGGCAGCGATGAAATCGTCTGTCAGCAGGTTGTAGGCGTCCCGATGCATGGGTCGTTGACGCGCCCCCAGGCTCATGTCATCGACCGGGTTGATCATGCCGCGGCCCATGAATTGAGCCCACATCCAGTTGACCAGGGCCAGGCTGAAATACCGGTTGTCCGCAGCGGTCAGTGCGTTGCTCAGGACACGGCGGCGCTCAGCCGGTTTTGCGATCGGTGCGTCACCCAGGATATAGCGGGCCGACAACGTCTTGTCGGTGTCGGGAATGCGCAGCCGTCCGTTGCCGCGCTGGCTCAGGCGCCATGGGTCGCTACGGCGACGCTGGCGCTGCGGACGCTGCACCCGGATGCCCTGGAAAAAGGCGGCAGTCTCCCAGAATTCCTCCTGCTTCACAGCCTCGTACGGGTGGTCGTGACACTGGGCACACTGCATGCGGACGCCGAGAAATACTTTCGACACGCGCCCGGCCATATTCTGCGGCGACTCAGCCCAGCGTGCCAGGAAGGCAATGCTCTTGTCCTTGCTGCTGCTGCCCTGCGCCGAGATCAGTTGACCTGCAATCGCGTCGTAGGACGTGTTCTTGGTCAACTCCTCCTCGAACCAGTCGTAGAGCATGTAGAAGAGGGTCTCGTTGTCACCGCCGCGTTGGCGACCGTTGAGCCGGATCGTCCAGACATTGGCCCAGTGCTCGGCATAGCCGGGGCCGCCAACCAGCGCATTGATCACCTGGTTACGTTTGTCGGGGGTCTCATCCTTGAGGAATGTTCCCACCTCGGCCAGCGTCGGCACCCGGCCATTCACATAGAGGTATGCCCGGCGAAGGAACTCGCCATCTGTGCAAAGTTTCGAGGGCGTCAGACCTTTTCGTTTCCAAAGCTCGGCAAACTGTTGATCGATCTGCTCGGCGAGAACCTCTTCGGGCATGATCGCCAAGGCACTGCCCGATATCATAGTTGCGCAACAGAGAATGCTGATGAATTGGAATCTGAGCATAAGCATGGTCAGGGGTGTTGGGGTGTGCGGCGCCATTAAAGTACATCGTCTATCGCGATTTTCCCAGTCTGCCGCTTGCGGCAACTGCAGATTGGTTGCTCATCGCGCTATTGCGTGTGGTGCATAATGCTACACGAAGGAGGCGCACGTCCAGCACCCGCCTGATCGGGCGCCAACGCCAAACGACCATCGAGAGAACCGAGCAGTTTGACCAAATCCGACGCAGTTCCGTCACCGAGCAATTTGTCGAATCGCAGCGGGCCGATGGAAACAGACATTGGTGTGGTCCATACCCCGTTCATACCTGCAAAATCAGCGGCCGCACCGTTCCGAAGCGTCTCAAATTCCCGTTTTATCCGTTCGGAGCTGTTTGTAGGGTGCACGACATGAACAAGTAGCTTGCATCCAACCCCACGCATCCGAATCTGGTCCTTCTACTGCCGCGTGCAGCGGTAGATAGGTAATTGAGGCGCCCATTGATTTTGGCGGTAATTGGTCTTATATTTATCGTTTAGACATCTATATCTGCACGAATCTTTCATTTTTCATCTCAGGAATCCTTTTTTGCTTTCACGTATCACCAAATCCATCAACCGTCTGTTCAATAACGAGGCTAAAAACGTCGAGACCGAGCCGGTCGAAGACCCGAAGCCCGAAGCCCCACCGCCAGCGCGCGGTGCAGGGGCAGCAAAATCAGACGACGACAGCCAGCCGTCCCGCAATCGCAATCGCAACCGGAACCGTAATCGCAGCCGAAATCATAATCGGGACCGCAATCCGGAGAGACAAGAGGCGCCGCGAGACGAACGCCACGCAACACCCGAACCCGCAGTTGGCAGCAGCGAAGACTGGACGCCGCCCACCGACATCCCGGTTCAGGAAGGCACCATGCGGTTCGTCGACTTTGATTTGCCGAAGACGCTGCTGCGCGGCATTTGCGAGCTCGACTTCAAGTATTGCACGCCGATCCAGCAGGAATGCCTGCCGCCAGCGCTCGAAGGCCGCGACATTACGGGCAAGGCTCAGACCGGGACCGGCAAGACCGCCGCTTTTCTGGTTGCCACCATGAACCACATCCTGACCAACCCGAAGACCGACCGCCGCAGCGGCGAGGTCCGCGCCCTGGTACTGGCGCCGACCCGTGAACTGGCGATGCAGATCCACAAGGACGCCGAGGACCTCGGGAAATATTGCGGGCTCCGCAATCTCGTCGTGTACGGCGGCATGGACCATCGGCGCCAGCGCGATCAACTGTCCGATCCCGTCGATATCCTCGTGGGCACGCCCGGTCGGTTGATCGACTACATGCAAAGCCGGCATCTGAACTTGCGCAATGTCGAGATACTCATTATCGACGAAGCCGACCGCATGCTTGACATGGGATTCATCCCCGACGTCCGGCGGATTGTCAACAGCACCCCGCGCCCGGGCCAACGCAAGACGCAGCTTTTCAGCGCCACCTTCTCCAGCGCCATCCTGCGCCTGGTCGAGAACTGGCAGGTTGATCCCGTGCGGCTTGAGGTGGACCCCGAAAACATCGTGGCCGACCTGATCGAGGAGATTTTCTACAGCGTCTCCACGGATGACAAACTGTCGGTGTTGCTGTGGATTCTGCGGATCGAAGAAGTCGATCGCATGCTGATCTTCACCAATCGCAAGGACGAAGCCGCCTATCTCGACAGCAAGCTCAAGCAGCATGGCGTTGCGTCTTGCCTGCTCTCCGGCGATGTGGCGCAGAAGAACCGGATGCGTATCCTCGAGGATTTCCGCGAGGGCAGGACCAGGGTCGTGGTGGCAACGGACGTAGCCGGCCGCGGCATCCACGTCGACAACATCAGTCATGTGATCAATTTTGACCTGCCGTACGAAGTCGAATCGTACGTCCACCGGATCGGGCGTACCGGCCGCGCAGGCACCGCCGGCAAGGCGATCAGTCTGGCCTGCGAATACGGTGCGTACATCGTACCCGACCTGGAAGAATTTATCGGCCGCCAGATCGAATTCACTCAACCGCCCGGCGAAGCGCTCGAATTGCCAGAGCCGGTGCACGCCGAACCGCCGCCGCGCACCGACGAGTACGCCCGTGGCAACCAGGGCGGCTCGCGTGGCGGTGGTGGTCGAGGCCGGAGCGGCGGCCAGTCCCGCGGTCGTGGTGGTCCACCACGCGGCCGCAGCAGCCAAGGCCGCTCACGGCATCGTTCCTGAGTCGATCGAAACACCGTTCGCTGACATGCCTAATCTCAAAGAAAGCATAGAAGGGGCTCGCGACGAAGCGCTCACAGCACTTGCCGAGCTCACCAGCGAAGACGAAGTCGAAGCACTGCGGATCCGAATGCTCGGCCGCAAAGGCATCATTCCTGCCGCCATGAAAGAGATGGGCAGCCTGTCGCCCGAGGAACGCCCGGAAGTCGGCAAGGTCGCCAATATCGTCAAGAACGAACTGCAGGATGCCCTGCAGGCAAAGCTCCACGAGCTGCAGGCGGTGAGCCGCACCGTTGCGGTTACCGGGCTCGACATCACTCTGCCGGGGCGCCGCCGCCGGATCGGTCTGAAGCATCCGATCAGCCGTGTCATGGACGAATGCGTCGCGATCTTCCGGCGCCAGGGTTTCATCGCAGCGGACGGTCCGGATATCGAGAACGAATACCGCAACTTCGACGCCCTCAACACACCTGCCGACCATCCGGCGCGTGATTTACAGGACACCTTCTACTTTCCCGACGGTCGGCTGCTGCGCACGCACACGTCGCCGGTGCAGATCCGCGTGATGGAGAGCCAATCGCCGCCAGTGCGTATCGTGGCACCTGGTCGCTGCTACCGGCGCGACACACCCGACCCGTCGCACGTGCCGAATTTCCATCAGATCGAAGGTCTTTACGTCGCCGAGAACGTTTCGCTGGCCGAGCTTAAAGGCACTTTATACAACTTCGCGCACGAGATGTTCGGTAAGGATGTCAAGACACGGTTCCGTCCGCATTTCTTCCCGTTTACCGAGCCGAGCATCGAGTTTGACATCAGTTGCGTCAAGTGCGATGGCACCGGCGATGCGGAAGATGGCCGGTGCTCGCTGTGCAAGAGCAGCGGCTGGCTCGAGGTCGCCGGCGCGGGTATGGTCGATCCCACCGTATTCGAGGCTGTCGGATACGACACCGAGAAATATACCGGCTTTGCGTTCGGCATGGGCATTGAGCGCATCGCGGCGCTGCGGTACGCGATCACCGACATTCGGTTGCTGTATGAGAATAACGTTCGTTTCCTTGAACAATTCTGAATACGCTGTTGCTTTCGCCGTCTGCATGCTGCTAGGTATGCTGGCGGGCGCCGCAGAGACACCCGATCCCAGCGCTGTCAACAAAGCGTTCGGCCTTCCCATGTTCAGTGACACACCACTGTTCGAAGAGAAACCCGGCCCGGTCTTGAGGCGTTTGCAATTGCAGCAGACACAGCGCAGCAGCTTGACGGAGGTCTATTCTGCCACCGGTGGAACTTTCGCAGGGCTCGAGACCGCCGAGATCGGCCTGACCACGCATGGCGGCGTGATCGGTGAACTCAACATCAACGTTCTGAACAAGGGCGATTTCTTTTCGCCCGAGGGCATCCGAGCTTTTGTCGCTGCCACCGACATCGATGCTGGCCGCCATCCGAAACGACTCGAGTCACAGATGCAGAAGCGTTTCGGGAAACTGCAAAAGGAAACGTCGCAGCATCTCGGCGACATCCTGACCCAGACCTTCGGCGAGCCACAGCGCCATGTCTTCAAACAGGACCGGCGTCGGCGCCTGCTACGCTGGGACTGGCGCGACACGGCGTTTCTGCTCGACGGCGTCAAGCAGGAGTACGTAATCCTCCGGGTGATGCGGATCGCCTCTGCGGATGCCGGCGGCGTGGTGTTGGAACGCATCCATGACAGCGACATCCGCAAACAGTTGCTGGAAAACATTCATACGACCGACAACGGCGATGTATCCCTGCACAACGTTCCGATGGTCGACCAGGGAGACAAGGGCTATTGCGGCGTCGCCTCGGCCGAGCGTGTGCTGCGCTACTTCTCCATCCCATTGGACAGCCATCAACTGGCGAACCTGATGGCAACCAATAAGTTCGGCGGCACCCAGTTGAAGGATTTCGAGGTGATCATGCACCAGATCGCGCATCGGTACAAGCGCGATTTCGACAAACTCGCGTCCGGCGTGGGTATTCGAAATGTCGCCAAGCACATCGATCGCGGCGTACCACTCATGTGGGGCGTCTACTTGACGCCGGAGTTCGAGAAAATCGTCGCCAAACGCCAGGCACGGCGAGCTAAAGCTACGGCCGAGAAGTGGGCAGAAACGGTCAACAGGGAACGGCGCAATACTCGCCGCATCAAGCCCAACCTCAACGGCGGTCACCTGCGGCTGATCGTTGGCTACAACGCGGAGACTAAAGAAATCGCCTTTTCCGACAGTTGGGACGGTGATCGCTTTGTCTGGATCACCGCGAAAGAAGCCAAGCGCTTCAGCATGCCCGCAGCACTGTATGCGTTGACGCCGTAAGACGGCGCATTCGATCACCGACCAGTTTCTTTGTCCGCCTCTGCAGCTGCGGCTTTCGGAAGCTTGAGACTGTCGGTTTGTGTTTTGTTAGGCACCCGGTGCAGCGCCGCCGGGGTTTCCGGTCAGACGCTATTTAACAGAGGACTTCCAGAGTTACTGTACTATCGGCTATCACCGGCAAGAATGCGCCGTCCCGCAAAATGAGAAGAGAACTTCACGAAGGACACCCAATGACAACGAATAAGGCTAAGATCAAGAAGGGCTTGCTGACGGTTTCATTCCGGCAGCTGGAGCCGCAGGCAATTGTCGACCTTGTCAAAGAAGCACAGCTCGACTGCATCGAATGGGGCGGTGACCTCCATGTGCCGCATGGCGACATCGCGACGGCGGAAGCAGTGGCAGCAATGACGATGGAAGCGGGGCTCGAGGTGGCAGCATACGGGTCGTATTATCGGATCGGGGTGAGCGAAGACGACGGGCTGGCGTTTCAGTCCGTGCTCGACAGCGCGATTGCGTTGGGAGCACCGGTCATTCGGGTGTGGGCCGGCGGCAAAGGTTCGGCGGAGGCAGATCAGGAAGATCGCGACAGTGCAGTTGAGGACTCGGTGCGGATTGCCGACCTCGCGGCGCCGCATGACATCACAATCGCTTACGAGTGGCACAGCCATTCCTTGACCGACACGCTGGAATCCGGACTGCGCCTGATCCGGGCCGTTGATCATTCACACGTCAAGACGCTGTGGCAGCCCGACACGCATCACACGGTGGAAGAAAACCTGGCCGAGCTCACTGCGGTCAGCGACTATCTCGTCAACTTGCATGTCTACCATTGGGTAGGCGAGGCCCGCCGGCCGCTGGAGGAAGGTAAAGAACACTGGAAACAGTATTTCGAAGTTGCAGCAGCCGCGCCCGGTGAACACTCGGCCATGCTCGAATTCGTCCGCGACGATTCCCCCGAGGCGTTCCTCGAGGACGCGAAAACCTTGCGGAGCCTATAGCCTATAGGGCTCCGACGTATTGCTTCGACAGCTTGCGCGAAACGATCTGAGCACCTTCGGCAGCCAGTACCTGATCGACTTTGACTGGTACTGCACGCACCGACCAGCGCCGACGTAATGCCCGGCTGGCGGCTCGCCAAGTTGAGCGTTGCAAAACAGCAACCATACAGCCGGACAGCGGCAGTTTGTAAGGCCTGGGCGACAGAATCCGTAAATGCGGATAGATTACCAAGCATCATACAACACCCTATTGCACTGGTGATTACACACGTTATGACCCTATGTCCACACTGCCATACTGAGTTTGATGCTGCCGCGAAAGCGTGTCCGACCTGCAGCACAGATTCACATCGACCCGGCCAGACCTCGATCATGCCGGCTGACGCCAGCGTGTGGTCGAAGTTGATGCCCAGCGTCGAGGTCGATAGCGGTGTGTACGAGCCGTCGAACCTGGTCGTCAAGCGGCATGTTGTTGCGGGCGCCGGTGAGTCGGCGCCGGACGAAGCGGATTTCGAGCTCATCGATATTCTCGGCGAAGGCGGCATGGGCATCGTCTATCAGGCGCGGCAGACGTCCGTTGACCGCACTATTGCCTTGAAGATGATCCGGCCGGACAAGGCGGAGCGCAGCGACGTCAAGGCGCGGTTGCTGGCGGAAGCGGCAGTTACCGGCGACCTCAATCACCCGAACATCGTACCGATCTACGACGTCGGCGAGACTGAGTCGGGAGCCTTCTTCTACGCTATGAAAGATGTCCGCGGCGTGCCGTGGACCCGTGACCTGGCCGACAAAAGTCTGGAACAGAATATCGAGATCCTGCTGCACGTTGCCGATGCTCTGGCGTTTGCCCATTCGCGCGGCGTCATCCATCGCGACCTCAAGCCGGACAACGTGATGCTCGGTGATTACGGTGAAGTGCTGGTCATGGACTGGGGCATGGCGATGACTGTCGGCGACGGCGGCAAGGCAGAGCCGGTAACCGCGCGCAGCAGCGTTGGCGGGACACCGGCTTACATGGCGCCGGAGATGGCAATGGCGGACCGCCAACAGATCGGTGTGAGTACCGACATTTACCTGCTCGGCGCTGTGCTGTACGAGTTGATCAGTGGGCACCCGCCGCATATCGGCCGGACGGTGAACGAGATGATGGATGCGGCGGCGCACAATGTCATCGAGCCGATCGAGCCGCAGACCGAGCTGGCGGAGATCGCCATGAGAGCCATGGCCGACGTTCCGGCGGATCGCTTCGAGTCGGTCAAGCAGTTCCAGACCGCGCTCCGCGCGTACCTGTCACACTCCGAGAGCATCGCCCTGTCCGAGCAGGCAATGCGCGACCTCGCCACAGCGCACCAGACGAGCGACTATAACGATTACGCTCAAGCGCTGTTCGGCTTCAAGGAGGCGCTGTCGCTGTGGGACGGCAATCAGCCGGCGAGCGAGGGCAAATTAGCGACCCGTATGGATTACGCCGGAACCGCTCTCGAGAAAGACGATCTTGACCTCGCCGACTCGTTGCTGCAGAAGACTCCGGGATTTCAGCCGCTGCGCAATCGCCTCACCGCAGCCCGTGAGCAGCGCCTCTCCCAGCACAAGCGGCAGCGGTTTCTGGCTAATACTGTGCGTGGCCTGTTCATCGTTGTGCTGGTGACCTTGACGGTCGCGGTGATCTCGATTCGCTCTGAGAAGGAGAAGGCCGAGATCGCACAGTTGAGCGAGAAAACCCAGCGGCAACGGGTCGAAGAGGAAAAAGTTCGTGTCGACGCTGCCCTGGTTCTGGTGAAGGAGCAGCGCGAGCAGGCGGTCGGCGCTCGGCAGGAGGCCGAGGCGTCGCTTCACCGTGCCGAGCAAGCCAGCCGCCTCGCCGAGGAGCAGACCCTGCAGGCGTTGCAGGCCCAAATCCAGGCGGAGGAGGCGAAACAACGGTCCGAGCGCTTACGCCAGCAAGCGGAACGCATGCAGCAGCAGCTCGCGGCCGAGGCCAAGAAAGCAGAGATTGCCCGTCAGGACGCCAACGCCGAGAAATTGAAACTGCAAGCCTTGCTCGAACGTGTGCGGCAGCAGGAACAGCAGAACGAAGAGACGGAGTCGGCGCTCAAACGCCAGACAGAGATCGCTGCCCAGGCGGAGCAGCGCGTCAAGTTGGCGGAACGCCATCAGGAGAAGCTCAAGTACATCACCCGCATCACGGCGATCAACAAGGAAATCGGAAGTTTCAACCTGGCCGCCGCCCGGGCGGAACTGCTGAAATGCCCGGTCCAGCACCGCAACTATGAGTGGGGCCGGCTGCTCTATCTCTGCAGCCCGGAGGCGACAGTGCTGCGGGCGCACAAGGAGCAGGTGAACTCCGTGGCGTTCGTTGACGGCGGTAGCCGGTTAGTCAGTGGCGGCAGTGACCGCCAGGCGATCCTTTGGGACATCGAAAATGGCAGGCCGCTGACATCCCTGCAATGTGCGGCCGAGCTGCGCTATGTCGATCGGCACCACGACAACGACGGACTGATCCTGGCAACAAGCAACGGGGCAGTGACCGAACGGGCTGCTAATGGCACCAAACAGATTCTGCGCAAGGCGACACCAGGGGCGATCGCCGTGTGCACGGCGCTGTCGCCCGATCGCAGCATCGGGGTGACGGGCTATCGCGACGGCCAGGTAGATGTGTGGCTGATCCGCAACGGTGAGCTGCTGCGGCGACTTGAGGCGCATCCGGGCGGTGTTACTGCTGTTGTCTTTGCCCCGAGCGAACGGTTTTTTGCCAGTGCCGGCCAAGATGGTTCCGTACAGATCTGGCGGATCGACTCGCCACCGGCCAGTGCGCTCGACGTTGATATCGACAAAGTGACCACGCCGGACTGGGACGGCAGCCTCAGCCGGTGGGTTCCAAACATCGCAGTGGAGGAGACTACGAAAGTAACCATCCAGCCGGTCATCGAACCGGTCGGTCGCCTCGAGCATAATGCGGCGGTGCAGGCCGTCTCTTTCGCACCGGGTCGTCGCCAACTGTTGACTGCCAGCGGCAGCAGCATCCAGGTATGGGACATTGCGCGCCAGGAATTACTGCAGACTTACGAACATCACAACAGGGTCACAGCGGCAGCTTACTTTCCGGACGGCGACCGATTTGCCAGCAGCACCGCCGCCGGCACGGTCCACATCTGGCGCATCGACACCGCCCAGGAAACTCTGGTGATGCGCGGCCACGACGGTGCCGTTCGAGGTCTGACGGTATCGCCTGACGGCGCCATGGTGGCCACTGCAGGTGCCGACAACACGGTGCGCCTTTGGGATATCCTGGCGTACCGCCGGCTGATGGTGCTCGAACAGCAGTCCGCCGCCGTCCTTGCCAGCACGGCGTTCGGCGATCGCCTGATGACCGGTTCGCGTGACGGCAGCATCCAGATCTGGCAACTCAACGACGGTGCCCTGCTACACACCCTGCACGGCCATCAGCAGCCTGTATGTGGCCTGGCATTGACAGGTGACGGCTTTGCCAGTATCAGCAGCGACGGCAAGCTGAATGTCTGGGATCACAGCGGCATGAATCTGCGCACTGCGCAACGCCAGCCGATCGCAGCGCAAGATCAGCCCGGTAACGACCTGCAGAGACCGGTGTATTCCCCCGATGCTTCGCTGTACGTGCATACTGCAGAACCGCACGTTGGGCTGCTGTCGCTGGCCGCAACACACAAACCGTATGCCTTCTTCCGCGGTCATGCGGCGGCGATCACCTGCGCCGCTTTTTCGCCGGACGGCAGTCGTGTCGTCACCGGCTGTCGCGATGAGACCGCCAAGCTCTGGGACGTCCAGACCGGTCTCGAATTGCTGACGTTCGACGGGCACGGTGCGGCGGTCACCCATGCGAAGTTCACACCGGACGGTCGAACGGTGATTACCGGTACCGAAGACGGCCGGGTCTTTGTCTGGAAAGCCGAGGAATGGACGGAATAGCGGCAAGACAGGCCACGGGGATACGGGAGAATTTGCGAATGGATCATATCACGCACGAAAGCCTGCTGATTCGCATGCAGGACATCCAGGACGGGCAGGCCTGGAATCAGTTTCATCAATATTATCGTACGCTCATCCTCAACTTCGCGCGCAGCCGCGGCTGCTCAGGCGACATGTCGCAGGACGTGCTGCAGGAGAGTATGATCACTTTGACGAAGGTGATGCCGAACTTTCGGTACGACCGTGTGAAGGGCAAGTTCCGCACGTTTCTGTTGACCATTGTGTCGAGCCGGATCGTCGATGCTTTCCGGCGTGAGCGTAAGTATCAGGAATGGCGGACCGACGACAACGAGCAGACCCCGACCCTCGAAAACACAGCCGAGGAATGGGTGTCGAATTGGGAGGATGACTGGGAGCACGAGTGGCAGCAGCATCTGTTGATGCATGCGCTCGATCGTGTCAAAAAGCGGGTAAAACCGTATATCTTCGAATCGTTTCGCATGTATGTGCTGGAACAACGGCCGGCAGCGGAGGTGACCGCATCGTTGGATGTTTCGGAGAACACGATTTATCAGCATCGCCGACGGATCGTTTCGATGTTGCAGCAAGAGGTCAAAGCGATAAAGCTGGAAATCGGAGAGATGTAATGAGCGACAATTTCGAACAACAACTGGTGACCGCTTATCGCCGCACCCGCGCCAGTGATCAGCTCGAAGACAATTCCCGGCGCTTGCGCAAGACCCGGCAACTGCTGCTTAATCATCCACCGCCGCCGGAGCCGGGAGCATACGTGCTCGTGGTTCAGAGCGAAGTGGCCCCCTACTGGTTGT
This sequence comes from Lentisphaeria bacterium, assembly GCA_003545375.1. Taxonomy (GTDB): domain Bacteria; phylum Verrucomicrobiota; class Lentisphaeria; order JABSQK01; family CAJWLW01; genus CAJWLW01. The sequence goes on along the minus strand of DPYP01000275.1, from coordinate 2,993 downwards.
CACTGCACAAAGGTACGACGGTCGGACGGAGCGACGACGCAGCAATCAAAGTGTCCGGAAAATGGGTGTCGGGTGTGCACTGCTGCTTCGAAGCGGACGGCACCGATTGGGTCGTCGTGGATCAGGACTCGACCAACGGACTGCAGGTCAATGGAAATCCCCGCACACGTCATATCCTTAGCGAAGGCGACGCGATCCAGGTTGGCAGTTGCCTGCTGATCTTTCTGCAAGTGCGGAAAAACGAAACGACGGTCGACTGACCGGTGGCTATCGAGTTTTTTCGCCGCGGATTTTCTTCTTCCAATGCGTCATCCACCCCTTGGAATTTTGCGCGAACAACCGCCAGTCCACCTTTGACGGGGTGATCTGCTGTTGGGTCATCCACGCCGGGATGCGATCGGCCGGCACGTCCGCCCGAGCCGGGATGCGATCCGACTCATTCACCTGAATAACGAGTTCGCTACGGGTGAGAAAATTGTAAAAGACAGCAGACGCCTCGATGTTGGGCGCGCCGGCGACGACGGCGAGCCCTTCCACCTGCACCGGCGTCGGTGACACCGGCACAACGACCTCGAGCGGATACGTGCCGGCTTGCTGCTGGCGATGCACGTCGGCCAGGTGCCAGATGGAAACCGGCGTGTCTGCCGTCAGGTTCTCATAGAGTTTGTCGGGCTCGACGTAGACGGCGGTATTGCCATGCAGCCGCCGCAGCCAATCGAAGCCCTTGCCCGGTTTGCCGTCGCGAGCATGCAGCCGGCAGATCAAAAGGCCGAATATGGTCTGCATGATATCTGACTGGACCGGATCTACCAGGACGATACGGTCTTGCCATTGCGGCTGCATCAGGTCGGCGAGGCTGGTGGGTGCTGTTTCGACGGTAAGGTGGTCACGGTTGTAAACGATGACCGTAGGTGAGATAAACGTGCCGTACCACAGATCACCCGGGGAGTGGTAGGCATCCGGCACATTGGCAGCCCAGGCAGGCGTGAATTTCTGCAGCAACCCTTCGGCGGCAGCGGCGGCCAGCAGCCTGTCGGGCACGCCGCACCAAAGATCAGCGCGGGGCTCGTCCTTTTCCGCCCGGAGCCGTTCCAGCAGTTCTTCGGCGGGCAGTGCGACCAACTCAACAAAGATTTCTGGAAAGGCGTTCTTGAAGCGGTCAAGACAGGCCCTTATATGCGCCTCGCTGTGGGCCGAATAGAGCACGAGATCGTACTTTTTTTCGACCGGCGGAAAAGACGTCACCGGGGCCACCGTTGCGAGTTGCGTTGATGGGGTCGTGTCATCGCGACAGCCGCTCAGGAGGACAATTGCTGTTGCTACGGCGAATGTGATTAGGCAACTCCGCATCAATGCTCCTCCGGCTGCACGTTGCGGCGGTTGTAGACGATACGCCCTTCAACTATGGTCATCTGCACGTTGTGTTCGGCGTCGAGCACAACGATGTCGGCTCGGCGACCCGGCTTGATTTCGCCGCGGTCGGTAAGACCGGTACTGGCGGCAGGGTTGCTGGTGAAGCAGGCGGCAACTTCGGTGTCGTCGAGATTGGTGTAGGTGCTGAGGTTGCGGTAATCGTCGTCAAGGCAGCGGATCGAGCCGGCGAGCGTACCATCTTCCAGCTCGGGCCGGCCGTCCCGGATGTGGGTGTCGTCTTCGCCCATCTTGAAGGTACCGTCACCAACGCCGGCGGCAGCCATGGAATTGCTGATGCACACCAGCTTCTCATGCGGAATACAGCGGCAGGCCAGGTCGATCATGCCCGGATGAATGTGAATGCCGTCGGGAATGAGTTCGACCCAGAGCCGAGCGTCAGTAAGTGCCAGGGCTGCCAGACCGACGTCGCGCTGTTTCAGCGGTTCCATACTGTTGTAGAGGTGGGAGCATCGCGAGGCGCCGGCCTCGATGGCACGAACCACCTGATCACGATTGGCAATCGTGTGACCCATCGCCGGGATGACATTTTCCGCACACAGTTTTTCTACAAGTTCGACCGTGCCGTCGAGTTCGGGTGCGAAGGTGAAGATCCGGATCTTGCCCTTCCCGGCCTGCAACAGTTCGGCGGTTTCGCCTAGGTCGATCGGGCGGATGTAGCGTTCGCGATGGGCGCCATGCTTTGAGGCATTGATGAACGGGCCTTCAATGTGAATGCCGGCAGCCACGGCACCGGGCAGCTGTTCGTCGCAGCAGTCGGCGAGTGACTCGACAACGCGCTGGAGGCCTTCGCGCTCATAGGACATGGTGGTCGGGAAAAAAGTACAGACGCCATGGGCTGCCAAAATCCGAGACATCTCGGCGATATCGGCACCGCGGTCGGCATGCATGCAGTCGCAGCCACCGGTACCGTAGATCGAGGTGTCCACGAAACCCGGCAGAGCATAGCAGTCGGTCATGCTGAAGATCCGGCTGGGCTGTGTCTGCTTGAATGCGGACATGCCGCCGACGGCCAGGATCCTGCCACCGCGCAACACAATCGCGGCGTTGTTGATCCGGTGTGTCGGAGTCAGGCAGTGGCTTAACTGCAGCAGCAATTCGCCGTTGGTTTCGTGTGTCATTTCCATATGGACTGAACGCAGAATTCCGCAGCGTCAGACTGCGGGGTTGTTGCCAAGGTTTCGCAACGCGCTTTGCACTTCGTTGCGCTGTTGTTTCACCTCCCAGATGCGTCGGCGCAGATCCAGACGATCCTCTGCAACCGACGCATTACGCTGCCGCTCTCGCAGCGCTTCAAATTCGTCACCGAGTGCCCGGTCACGGATACGCAGCAAACATTCCTGAAAACTCTGTTCCCGTTTCTGCTCGCTGCCGGAGGCGAACTCAGGAGCGAACAGGCATTTGTTGATCTCCGGCAGTTGCAAACTGCCTGCCCGTTCCTCGATCAATCCGCGGATCTCGTCCCACTCCTCGCCCTGTGCCGCTGCTGCCAATGCTTCGTTGAGCAGACGGCCGATTTGCGTAAGCCGAATGTTTTCCACCGGCAAATCGGTCACCAATCG
>DPYP01000106.1:0-2637 GCA_003545375.1 Lentisphaeria bacterium | reverse complement strand
CTTGTCATGTCGGGTACAGCGTATGCCGAGGCGATTGTGCGTGTTCGCGCCCACATCGAGGCAAACGGGCCGGCGACGGTCAGTGATTTGAAGAGCGCGATTGGTACGACTCGTCGCGTCATGGTGCCGTTGGCCGAGAAAATGGATCGTGATCGTGTGACCGTGCGCGTCGGCGATAAACGGAAGATTATGTAGCCTATGAACAGCACCGTGAAAATCGAACACGATATCGTGCTGCTTGGTGCCGGCAACGCCAATCTACAGGTCGTCAAATGGTGGGGCATGCAGCCGCTGCCTTCGGCGCGGTTGACGCTGATCAACGACACGCCGGTCGTGACGTATTCCGGCATGATTCCCGGATGTATTGCCGGCCAGTACAATCCCGATGAACTGTCGGTCGACTTACAGCGCTTGTGCGCAGTTGGAGACGTGCGCCTGGTTCTTGCCGCGGCTACCCATGTCGACACCGCAGCACGCCAGGTGCATCTGCAGGATCGGATGCCGCTGGATTATACCCTGCTGTCACTCAATATCGGATCGCAACCGCTGATCCCGGCGAACGACATGCTGCCGGACAGGCAGTTGTCGCTCAAGCCGCTCAACTCCCTGCTCGATCGTATCGAACCGCACATGGCTCGGGCCGAGCAGGGCGGCGAACCGTTCCCGATTGTCGTCGTCGGTGGCGGTGCCAGTGCGTTCGAGATTTGCCTGACCCTGCGGCGGCGGCTTGCGGGGCTTGCAAATGTTTCGATGCAATTAGTGACGCGCGGTGAGCGCTTGCTGGCCGGCTGTGCGCCGGCGGTTTCGAGATCGTGCGCAGCTGCGCTGCAGGCGCTCGGCGTCGAGGCACGCACCGATACGGAAGTCGTCGGTGGCGATGCGGCCGACCTCCACCTGGCCGATGGCGGGCGGTTGCCGTATGCGCTGTGCGTCTGGGCGACGCCCGCGGCGCCGCTGCCGCTGATCGAGCGCTCGGGGTTCGAGACCGACGAGAAGGGCTTCATTCGAGTGCATGACTCGCTCGATACAGTGTCGGACGCGGCGGTTTTCGCCGTCGGCGATTGCGCCTCATTGGCGTCGCGTCCGGACCTGGCCAAGGCGGGGATTTTTTCGGTGCGCGCCGGGCCGGTGCTGTGGGAGAACCTGCAGGCCCGGATAGTCGATGAACCATTACAGAAGTATCGGCCGCAGTCGCTTTTTCTTTTTCTGCTGAACTGCGGCGATGGCACCGCAGTCATGAGCTACGGCCGCTTGGCTGGTCGTGGCAAGTGGATGTTCAAGTGGAAAGACTTCATCGATCGCGGCTGGATGCGCAAGTTCCATGAGGCGTACGAAACGCCGATGGCCGCTGCGGATATGGACGAGATGCGTTGCGGCGGCTGTGGTGCAAAAGTGGGGCGCACTATTCTCGAGCGCGTCCTGCAGCGTCTCGAGATTCCGTCGCACCCCGATGTGTTCATGGGCTGTGGCGACGGCGACGACGCCGCAGTGCTGCGATTGCCGGATGGCAAGGTGCAGGTGCAGACGACGGATTTCTTCCGTGCCTTCATCGACGATCCCTATCTCTTCGGATACATCGCCGCGACCAATGCGACGAGCGATCTGTACGCCATGAACGCGACGCCGTTCGCCGCGCAGGCGATGGTGACCGTGCCGTTTGCCGGGTCCGCGATCTGCGAGTCCGACCTGTATCAGGTGCTGGCGGGCGCGCTGCGGGCGTTTCGCGAAAGTGAGGTTGTGCTGACGGGGGGGCACACGTCGGAGGCGACGGATTTTCAGGTCGGTTTCTGCATGACCGGGTACGCGGTCGAAGCTGAGCTTTTTCGCAAGGACGCTCTCAGTCCGGGTGACCGGCTGGTGTTGACGAAACCGCTTGGCACTGGCGCCCTGATGCGCGCCGCCAGCCAGGGCGTGTGCCGGGGGGACTGGTACGAGGGCGCTGTGCGTGGCATGATGGCTTCGAATCGGGAAGCGGCTGTGATCTTCGCATCGCACGCGGTGCGGGCCTGCACCGATGTCACCGGATTCGGCCTGGCCGGGCATCTGCTGGAGATGTTGACGGCGAGTGATGCAGCGGCGCGGCTCAATGACGAGCTGCCGTTGTACGACGGCTATCGTGCAGTGGTGGCAAAGGGGATTCGCAGTACATTGCACGAGGCCAACGCCCAAGCATCGGCACACGTGTGCGGTGACCCCGGCGACTGGCTGTTCGATCCCCAGACCTCGGGCGGGCTGTTGGCCGGCGTCGCGCCGGCCGCCGTCGATGCGGTGCTTGGCGAGCTGCATGCCGCCGGGTTGACTGCGGCATGCGTGGTCGGTAAAGTTGTTGAGTCGGACGGGAACCCAACTATAACAATCGGAGACTGAAATTATGAGTATCGGTGCAGACCTTGCAGGCAAGAAAGTGCTGGTCAGCGGTGCGGGCACGGGCATCGGGCGCGGTGTCGCGTTGACCTTTGCCGAGTATGGCGCGGACGTGGTGCTGCATTACAGCCACAGCGATGCGGGTGCCAAGTCCGCAGCCGAAGAGATCCAGGCGATGGGGCGAAAGGCGAGAGCTATCCAGGCGGATTTCAACGACGTCGATGCGGTGCGTGAGCTGGCGGTTGAGGCGGAGTCGTTTCTGGGGCAGATCGA
>DPYP01000481.1:0-3245 GCA_003545375.1 Lentisphaeria bacterium | reverse complement strand
TTGCCGCCGGTGAAAACGAATTTGGGGTCCAGGGGTTCGATGAATTGATCCGCTGCGGTGCGGTCGACATCGTGCAGCCGGATGCCAGCCGCTGCGGCGGTATCAGCGAAGTCCGGCGCGTCGCCGGGCATGCTGCTGCGGCTGGGGTGAAAGTGGCGCCGCACACCTGGAGCGACGCCGTCGCCCTGGTCGCCAATGCGCATGTTGTGGCAAGCATCGACAACGGCCTGACTGTCGAGATGGATCGAAACGGCAATCCATTCATTGACGACCTGTTGCACGAACCGTTACGTGTCGCAGATGGTGAACTGCAGCTGAGCAAGGCGCCCGGCCTCGGCATCGAGCTGGATCACGGGGTGATTGACCAGTATCGAATGGCGGACCCGATGCACATGCCGGACGGACATTATTCCGATATGATCTTCGGCCCGCAACACCTGAATCCTGTCGGGCCTTATGAGACCATGGGGTAATCGATGATCAGTGGGGCGCCCATGCACATAGCTGTCGGTTCAATTTTTATCGAGTGTAACCAGTTCGGCGGTACGCCGGCGGACTTGGCGCGATTCGAGCAGTACGAGCTGCTGCGCGGCGAGGAAATGCTGGGCGTTGGCGAGGGTGTTGTCGGCGGCATGCTCGAGGCACTTCGCGCCGACGAAGTCCATATTCATCCGCTGCTGGTTGCCAGTACATGCTCGAGTGGGCCGGTGACCCGCGACTGCTACGAGCAGCTCACCACAGAATTACTCGCGGCGCTGGTGCCGGAGGATGTCGACGGTGTCCTGCTGGGTCTGCACGGCTCCGGCGTCGTAGAACCGGCGACCGACCTCGAGGGTGACCTGCTGGCAGCGGTACGGCGGCACATCGGCCCGGAACTACCGCTGGTTGCAACACTCGACCTTCACGCCCACGTCAGCGAGTCAATGGTACACAATGCCGATGCACTGGTGGCATGGGAAACATACCCGCACAAGGACGCTTTCACGACGGGACAGCGCGGGGCGCGCCTGCTGATGGACATCGCCGGTGGCAAATGGCAACCGACAATGGCGGTGGCAAAGGTACCGGTGCTGGTCGGCGGTTGCCGTGGCCAGACCGAGGGCGACGGCGCCTTTCCGGAGCTGATGCGCCGGACAAAGTCTTTTGAAGCGCGCGAAGGCGTATTGTCAACGAGCCTGTTCATGGTTCATCCATATCTGGATTTCGCCGGAATGGGTGGCGGCGGGTTGGTGATCACCGACAATGACATGGACCTGGCCGTCGAGCTGTCAACGGACATTGCCGAGCGCTACTGGCAAAGCCGTGAGGCGCTCGAGCAGCCGCTAATGAGTCCCGATGCCGCGATCCGCAAGGGGCTGGAAATCGACGGTGGGCCGGTGCTGCTGATCGAGACGGCCGACTGCGCCGGAGGCGGCGCCGCCGGCGACAGCATTGCGTCGATCCGGGCCCTGCTCGACGCCGAGCTGGACGTAACATCATTGGCGATGGTGGTGGATCCGGAGGCTGCCGCCGCCTGTCACGCCGCGGGTACAGGTAGCGAACTGCGCCTGAGCCTGGGACACAAGCTCGACCCGCACTGGGGTGAATCGATCGAGGTGACCGGGACAGTCGAAAGAATCAGCGACGGCAATTTCCGCTACGACGGCGGCATCTGGGCCGACAGCGAAGCGTCGATGGGACCCGCCGCGGTGTTTACTGCCGACGCAGTGAAGATCCTTATCGCCACGCACGCGACATACGACTGGGCCGACGAACAATTCCGCTCGATGCAGCTCGAGCCGGATGGAGCAAAGTTTGTCGTCGTGAAGAACCCGATGAACTACCGGTTCGGCTATGCCGATATCACAAAAGCAGCCTTCATCCTCGATACGCCGGGTCCGACGCCGGCCAGCGTGCGGGGCTTACAATACAAACACATGCAGCAACCGTATTTTCCGGTGGACACGGAGATTTCGGAGCTGCAGCCGACAGTGCTGCGGAGTCTTCGCCGTCGCTGAGCCGGACACCCTGCCTCTGGACATCTGCGATCCTGCCCCCCGGGCTGAGCACTGAGGCACGTCCCCTATTACCAGTTAATCCTGTCGATAAGGAGTCTTGCCACCGGCGCGTCCTACTCCTCCGACCGATCGGGGTAGGCGGCGAGGAATATTCGGGTGCGATCATTCAGCACTCCGTAAAAAGCGCGCGTCTCCGCATCGGGGTGATCGCGCCACAGCGTCGCCGGAATGGCCGAGTCATCGGCGAGGTAGGGCCGGTCACGATGTCCGTAGTAGATTTGTACGGTTCTGCGTATAGCCTTCGTCGGGCGCGTCGTCGCGGTGTGCAGAACTGAGGCGTTGAACAGCATGCAGCTGCCAGCCAAACCATGGAAATGAACCTGGCCGTGGCGCGCGAGCTGCTCCTTCTCGTCTTCAATCACCGGCTCGTGAATGGACTCGGGAGAGATCGAGAAGCAGTGCGTGGTTTCATCGGTGTCGGCAAGCAGGACCATCAGCTGGATGTAATCCACGTGCAGGGGGTGTTCTTTCCAGTGCGGCTTGTCACGGTGCCAGCCCTGGTTAAACTCACCGTCGTAGGCTCGCATTTCACGCAGGCCGATTTCGCCAAAGCAGAGCGGTCCCCCCATCAGGCCTTCGATGGTAGGCAGAATTTTTGGATGGCGGATCAGTTCGTCGAACTGCGGAGAGCTGATCAGGGCATCGTAATTGGCAAACTGGTGATGCCCGTAGTCGCGCCAAAAGTTAGGAAACTTAGACTGGTCGTTGTGGTACATCTCCTTGAAGTACTTGACCGCTTCATCATCCAGGACTTTCCCTAAATCGAGGAATCCGTTCTCTTCAAAGAATTTCCAGTCTTGGGGACACATAGTGATATCGCCACCTACGAAACCGTGCTAACGCTCCATCCAACTTGCCGTAGCGCCGTGAGAATATCAAGTCCCTTGGCAACCCAACTATAGGTGCGCGGATGGGGTTCTTCGGTTGTTTACGGATTGCTTGCACATCTCCCCTATCAGCATCACCGGGATTCGCTGTACTGCTGGGAAATCGATCCCGATAACGGTTTTACCTGTTCAGATCTTCGCGTCGTCTTCGACAGCCGGGAAGCGAAGGTACCCATCAGACCCGAAGCGGGAATGGCGGTTGATCAGGCAAAGATAGTGCCCCACACCGGCGGCGATACGCAGTTTCTTATTCACCGGATACACCCGTTGGCCACCAACAATCCCAGGAAACTGGGCGTGG
>DPYP01000238.1:0-10641 GCA_003545375.1 Lentisphaeria bacterium | reverse complement strand
CCGCAAGATCAAATTCCGCGAGTCCTTCCGGCCGTTTGCACCGTCCGTACTCGAGGAGAAGGCGGCTGACTATTTCGACCTTGACACGCCGTCGCCGTATATGCTTCTGGTGGCGCCAGTGGCTGCATCGAAACAGTTAAAGATCTCGGCCGACGAGCAGAGTGTCCAGGAATCCGGCGATTTACGGGCACGGGTCCACATCAAGCGTTCGGAGGTGCCGGCAATTACCCACATCGACTATTCTGCCAGGGTACAGACCGTGGATGGCGGCCGCTACGACCGCTATTACCGCTTGTTGCAGCGTTTCGACGAACGCACCGCCTGTCCTGTGATCATCAACACCAGTTTCAACATTCGCGGCGAACCCATCGTATGCGCCCCAGCCGACGCCTACCGTTGTTTCCTGAACACAGAAATGGATGTTCTGGTGCTCGAGAACTTTGTGCTTTTGAAGACCGATCAGAACGCGACTGATCGTGCGGCGACCGAGAAATACCGTGAAGAATTCCCGCTCGACTGAGGCATGGAACCTGCGTCGATGGGGTTGACGACATTGATTTGCCGTCCTTTCTGGAGTATGCTCGATTGCACCACATCATCGGAGTTCGATGACAAAATGGCTGACGAGAAGAAAACTGAATTCGAGAAACTCGAGTCTCAGACCGGTTTAATCGGCGAGTTCATCGAGTTTTTGTTTGACAATAAGAAGTTCTGGATGATTCCGATCCTTTTGGTTCTGGCTTTGCTTGGAGCCGTGATCATCGCTGGCCAGTCTGCCCTGGCGCCATTTATTTACTCCCTGTTTTAGGTTTCTCCGGCCGCGTCTTCTTTCCCTGGTAAACCTTTTGAATATACAGACTAAATATACCACCAGTCTGTATTTTAGACTTTGAATAGTAAGCAGTCAGTATTTCGACTGTCTATTTGTTTACCTCGGCCTGGATGACGGGGGCAAGGGCGTCGGCGAGCCGCTGATGACCGTCGGGCGTGGGATGGGCAGTATCAATGAAAATGTTCTCGATCGGTATGTTCCGCGGATGCAGCACATCGTGAGCTTCGAACATGGTTACCTTGTGCTGTCGGCAAAACCCCGTCAAAATGCATTCGTGCGGCCGTGTGAAGCGATAGGAGGGGTGGATAATGATGAGCTCGATGCCCTTGGCGACACAGAGCTTCCTCAGGTCGTTTAGATTCTGTCGCCGTTCCTCTGACGATACGCGCCTCGGCAGAGCACCGTGCTGGACTTCTATTTCACCGCCGTCCTCTTCGACCTTTGGTGCGGCACCAATAGCCGAAAGACCGATATTGGCAGCGATTTTGGCGGAATTGTCACCACGCAATTTTTTGACCTTGGATTTTGCAGATTGATAGACGATAAAACGTACCAGCGCTGAGTGTTGCACAAGCTGGTGCAGGAAGCCGCGGCTCGATTCCCACAGCTCGCGATCGGTCCGGGCCAGTCCGATTTCGGTATTGTCCGATGAACGCAGCGAGGACGGCAGGTAGTCGTTGAATTCGTGATAGAACAGGACCATGTCCGGCTGCAGGTCGAGGCCACGCAGTTTCAGATACATCAGGCTCTGGAACGATGACCAGGCGGAGACGCCGGCGTTGATGACACGGATGCGTCGCGACTGATCGGCTTTGTCGAGGGCTTGCTCGAGACGGGCGGAATAGGTCTCGGGATTGCTGATATAAGCGCCGAAGGTGGTACTCTCGCCCAAGGAGAGGATGCGATATTCGCCAGGCTCCTTGGCGGGGATTTCCGGGTAGCGGAGTCCAAGGCTGTTGGTCTGCGTCACCATCGTGTTCGGCAGTTCTTTGATCTTGACACCGACTTTGATGTTTGGCGCAAGCGACCAGAAAAGGTCGGCGTCGTGCCGCATGATGCCGTACCGCTGCTCGGGCAGTTCGGTGCTGTGCAGTTGCGGTTCGCCCAGATCGAAGACGCGGCAGGCAATTTCGGCGAGAACCAGCGGCACGACCGTTGGCAGCAGCATGAAGATGAGGAACTTCGTGCGACTGATGGCGCGCTTCTTTCTACGGCGCGCGGCGGGTTTTTCCCGCGGCTTTGTGGCCTTTGACACGCCCCTACCTCAGTCGTGGAAGTCCATGCCTTCCCGAGTCGCCTTGATGATGTCCGTGCGGACGCAGAAGTCACCGAAGCGCTCGTCTTTCTTACGTTTTTTGGCGTAGGCGTGGATCATCGGTTCGAGAGTCTCGATGATCTCGTCCTCGCCGATGTTTTCCTTGTACATTTTGTTGAGCCGCTCGCCATGGAAGCCGGCGCCCAGATAGAGGTTGTACTTGCCGACGGCCTTGCCACTGAAGCCGATCTCCGCGACGTATGGCCGGCCGCAGCCATTCGGACAGCCGGTCATGCGCACGACGATCGGGTCGTCCCAGAGCCCGGCGGCCTTGATGATCTCGTCCATCCGGTCCATCAGGGACGGCAGGTAACGTTCGGCCTCGGAGAAGGCCTGGTCGCAGGTGTTGAGTGCGACACAGGCGATGCTGTTGAGGCGCGCGCCGCTATGTTTCATGGCGTCGAGCAGGCCGTACTTTTTGAGCAACGAGTCGATCTTACGCTTGTTGCCGGGGGCGACGTTGCCGATGATCAGGTTCTGGTTGCCGGTGAGGCGAAAGTCGCCGTCATGCACTTTGGCAATTTCGCGCAATCCTGTCATCATCGGGAAGTCGTCGGTATCGAGTACGCGTCCGCCTTCGATGTACAGGTTCATGAACCAGTTGCCGTTGTCAGCTTTTTCCCAACCGTACTGGTCGCCGTTGGTGGTGAACTCGAACGGTTTTGCTTTGGCGAGCTTCCAACCCAAGCGGCTGTTGAGCTCGCTGACTATCCAGTCGACACCGTGGTCGTCGATGGTGTATTTGAAGCGGGCCCGTTTACGGTTGCTGCGGTTGCCGTTGTCTCTTTGGATTTTGACGATGTTCTCAGCCACGTCCAGCAGCTGGCCAGGCTTGCAGAATCCGATGACACTGCCCAGCCGCGGGTAGGTTTCGGGCATACCATAGGTCATACCCAGGCCGCCGCCGACGATGACATTGTAGCCGGTGAGTTTACCGTTTTTCTCGATCGCGACGAAACCGATGTCCTGGGTATAGATATCCGGATCGTTGTGCGGCGGTATGGCAAAGCAGATCTTAAACTTGCGCGGCAGATAGGTCTTGCCGTAAATCGGTTCGTTGTCGTCGATGGTGGTGGTCACGACCTTGTCGGTGCTGAGCCAAATCTCCTGATAGGCGTTTGTCTTGGGCTTGAGATGGTCACTGACGGCCTGACAGTCGGCCAGCATCTTGTCGTAGATCGGCGAATCATGAGGATGGGCGCCGGCCATGACATTGCGATTGACGTCGCCGCAGGCGGACAGTGTCGTCATCAGCGCTTCGTTGAGTCCCCGCATGAGCGGCGTCAGGTCGGGCTTGATCACGCCGTGAAACTGGAAAGCCTGGCGGGTCGTCAGCTTGAGCGTGCCGTTGGCTCGGGTATGGGCGAGTTCGTCGCAGGCGAGCCATTGCGCGGCTGTGCAGACACCCCCTGGAATTCCGACGCGGATCATGAACATGTAAGCAGGTTCGAGTTTCTGGCGGCGCCGTTCACTACGCTGGTCCCGGTCGTCCTGCAGGTATGTGCCGTGAAACTTGGTAAGCTGACAATCGGAGGCTGCGATGCCGTACGTGATCTTGTCGGCCAACCCTTCAACGATCGTGCCGCGCAGATAGTTGCTGGCATCTTTGATTAGTTCCACCTCGCTGGGCGGTCCAGATTCTTTGTCGGTGTCGCTCATGGTGTAAACCGTGGTTGCGTGACTGCTGACCGGGTCTCAATATACATCGCGTTGATAGCGCTTGTCGCGCTGCAGGTTCTTGACATATTCGGCAGCGGCGTTGGCTTTCATGCCGCCTTCCTTGCGAACGATGTCGAGCAGGGCGGCATGGACATCTTTCGCCATGTGCACTTCGTCGCCGCAGACATAGATTGTGGCGCCGTCCTGGAGCCAGGCATAAATGTCCTTGGCGGCTTCGAGCATGCGGTGCTGGACGTAAATCTTCTCGTCCTGATCGCGCGAGAATGCCAGGTCGATTCGCGTCAGGATACCGTCTTTTCGGAAACGCTGCCACTCGGTCTGGTACGTGAAATCGGTGCGGAATCGGCGGTCGCCGAAGAACAGCCAGTTCTTGCCGGTTGCGCCATCGATTTCCCGCTGCTCGACGAAGGCGCGGAATGGCGCCACCCCGGTTCCCGGCCCGATCATGATGATCGGCGTGGCAGGGTCGGCAGGCAGCCGGAAGTTGGGATTTTCGTGGATAAACGAGGGTACCGGTGTGTCCTCGGTGACGCGATCTGAATAGAATGTCGTGGCGACGCCTTTGCGTTGGCGGCCATGTGTTTCGTAACGCACCGTCGCGATCAGCAGGTGTGCTTCCTCCGGATGGGCGTCGTAGGAGGAGGCGATGGAATACAGGCGATGCGGCAGTTTGCGCAGCACGCTGGTGAGACCCTGGGCATCGATCTTTGGCGGGTAATCGAGGATCATGTCGATCAATTCGCGCCCTTCGATGTACTTGCGTTGCTTCGCCTTGTTCTTGTCGCCGAGCATGCTTTGGATTGCCTTGCCTGCGAACTTTGCATAGCCGTCAATCACCTTGGGCGTCAGAATCGTTACCTCGTAGGTCTTGAGCAAGGCGTCCTGGAGCGTTTCCTCACCGCTGGCGGACTGCACGACGGTGTCGGGCTTGAGCTTGGCAGTGGCGATGATCTCGGCGACGAGCTCGGGGCAGTTGGTGGGAAAAACGCCAAGGGAATCGCCAGGCACATAGACCAGTCCGGATTCCTCCAGCGACATTTCGACGTGCCGGTTTTCCTTGTCGGAGCCATGCCCGCTGACATTGATGTTTTCCAGGATCGCCGACGGGAACGGGTTCTTGCGGCCGTATTTCGATGCTGCCGGCGCCATGCCCGGGAATGTGAAGGGCATCGCCGGCATGCCTGTCGGCGCGGCATTGCTATCGCCCGTATCCGCGAGATCGGCGGCCTTGTCGAGCGCGCCGTCTATCCAGGCTTCTGCGTCGTCGTCATAGTCGACGTCGCAGTCGACACGGTCGCGGAAGGCTTCGGCTCCAAGTTCCTTGAAGCGTTTGTCGAAATCAACGCCGATCTGGCAGTAGTTCTCATAGCTGCTGTCGCCAAGGGCGAGCACTGAGTATTGCAGATCACCGAGCTTGGGTGCCCGCTTGCTGTTGACAAAGTCATAGAGATCCTCAACGGAGTCCGGGGGATCCCCTTCGCCATGGGTGCTGACGATCAGAATCATCAGTTTTTCTTTCTTCAGTTCAGCGGCTTTGTAGGTGCCCATATTCTTGAGATTGGACTTGATGCCGCGCTGTGCCGCTCGTTCGGCCGCCATTTTCGCCACGCCTTCACAGTTACCGGTCTGCGAACCGAACAGGATAGTCAGTTCAGCGGCACCATTGACGGCGGTGCCTGCCGCTGCGGACAGGGCTGTCGCCTGGCCCGCACCCTGCAACGCCAGAGTGTTGATCGCCGAGAGGTAGCCGGCGATCCAGGCCAACTGGACGGGCTCGAGCGTACCGACCAGGTGGTTGATCATCGCCTGCTGCTCAGGCGTCAGTGGGCAGGCACTATCATTCAGTGGTGGAGATTGCATACAGTTTTCAATAGGGTTAACGATTCTGCCGCAGCGCTTTTGGCAGCACGGCATAAGCCTATTCTATAAAATATATCGCTTTGTGCAGTTGCTGCAATCACCTTTAGGCGGTGCACGCCGAGTTGGCACTGCAGTTGGTTCCGGCATACAGTGCTGCATCGTGATTCGAGAAACCCTTTTTGCAATCCATTGTGCAGCGAGGCGAGAATGGACGATATACTGGCAAGCCGGCTGACGGCGGTCGCCGGAAGCGCATTGCAGCGACTCAATTCTGTTGGCGGCGGTTGTATCGCGGACGCATCTGTTGCGGAGTTTGCGGACGGTCAAAGGTTGTTTGTTAAAACGGCCGCGGGCGACCACGATATGTTTGTGACCGAGGCGAATAGTCTTCGTGAGCTGGCCGGGTCCGGTGTGATTCGAGTGCCGGAGGTAGTCCACGCGGAGCGGTCGATGCTGGTGCTGGAAGTCATTGACACCAGCGCACCTGCGGGTGATTTCATGGCAGTGTTCGGCCGGCAGTTGGCTCGCTTGCATCGTTGCAGTTCCGGGTCGTACGGTTTTTTCGAAGACAACTACATCGGCGCCACACCCCAGATCAACACACCGGTTCGCCCGCTGTCCGACGGCTGGCCGGCGTTTTATTTCGAGTACCGGCTGTTGTATCAGTTGCGGCTGGCCGAGACCAACGGCCACGCCACGGGCGAGCTGATTCACCTGTTCAACGTATTGGAATCGCGGATCGACGGGCTGCTCGCCGGCAGCGAGGAGCCTCCGGCGCTGCTGCACGGTGACTTGTGGAGTGGCAATTATATGGTTGCTGCCGATGGAGCCCCGTGCCTCATCGATCCGGCGGTATACTACGGTCATCGCGAAGCCGATCTGGGCATGACGAAGCTTTTCGGTGGTTTTGGCCGCGGCTTCTATGAAGCGTACGAGGACGAATTCCCGCCGGCTGCCGGTGCGGCTGAGCGCGAGGGGCTGTACAAACTTTATCACCTGCTCAACCATCTTAATCTTTTCGGCCCATCGTACTACGGGCAATGCGTCGCTGTCCTGCGTCACTACTGCGGGTGACCGGGCGATGTGGGGCCAGCGGCATCTGCCGGGCTCTGGGGGTCGGCGGCGGCCTCGTTGTATGGGGTTTCGGCCTCTGGATAGAAGGTTGCCTGATATAAGATCATCAGGAATGCCAGCATGACGCAGACAGTTTCCATGACCAGGATTGTATAGAAGTTGGCTATCGTCATGGCATGGATCAGCAGCGCCACCATGGCGGTGAGAAAGCCGGCCGTCAGGCTCTTGACAAAGCGATCCTCGGTGACTAGAAAGAGTTCATATGTCGCCTTCAGCGCGGTGCCGATGAAGACAAGGAAACAGATGAGTCCGACGAAACCCGTGTCCATGAGTTCGCGCACGTATTGATTGTCGATATGCCCGAGCGAGGTCGACCCGATACCGTTGCCAAAGATAGGGTACTTTTTGGTCTCGCCCCAGGCGTACTTCCAGGCATCGAGCCGGACGGACATGGACGAGTCGCTGCGCAGTCCTTCCCGTGCAACTTTGAAGATCGACTCTACCTGCAATTGAATCTCCCGTGCGCGCTTGTCGGCGAGCGCGCCGATCGGTCCGGGCATCATGAAAACAGAAAACACGAAAGCTGTTATCAGAATCCCTGACATCACCATCATCACCAGGATTCGGCGGCTCTTGGTCAGGAAATACATCGTCAGGATCAGCGGCACGACGCAGACGTAGGCCGCCCGCGATGACGTCAGGACAAGCGTCACCAGGAACATGCCCAGTATAAGGCTGTTGCGGATGATCGTACCGCGTTTTTCGGCGTAGCATATTCGTGCCAGCGCCAGGGAAATGACGATGAATAGAAAACTCGAAAAGGTGTTTGCCCGCCCCGCTCCGGTTGTTGATGACAGGCCGCCCTCGGTAAATAACTGGCTTTCCGTGCCGGTGGCGATCAGGACAACAAAGATGCCATAGAAAGAAATGACGGCGGTGGCGACATAGAGCAACTCGACACAGCGCCGGCAGCCCTGGTAGCCCTCGATGATATGCAGCGCCATGTAGAACATCCAGAAATACTCCAGGCGTTTCAGCGTGTAGAGGATCCCCCGTCCGACTGGCGTAGTGCCCTGTATCAAACCCATAGCGGTTGCTGCGATCATGGCGATGGCCATGAAAAGCATCGCTCGATTGACAGGTGACCGCCGCACAATCAGCAGCGACCGCGTCCGGGCGCGATGCGCCAGCCAGCCAAAGGACATGACGATAAGTAGAACGTCCTCGATGCGAATACCGGCGCCGCGCCTGTCACCGGTCACATTGACGCCGCCGCCGAATTCGACCTCGGAGCCGAACAACGAAGCGAGCAGCATGATGAGCAACCCGATGCGCGGCGAAAAAAATGTCACGAAGCCGAGCAGGCAGGCCAGGAGCACCACCGTGACGAAAACGGGATCGTCCATATCCGGCAGGATATATATCGATTCTGCCGCCAGCGGCATCGTCCTAAGCGCATTCAGCATGTCACGACCGGATTATGCATTGATTGATCATATGGCAAATGACTGGCGTCGCCGGTATGTTTAGCGCGTTCTTTGCTCCGTCCGCCGACATCAGCACCTACCGCTCTCTTAACAGTCCTGCGAATCCATGGTCCACTGGAACGCACAACCGCTTAATGCCCGTGATGCGCTCGAACGACGCAAGGCGTTCGTCAAATATATCAACGACGACTACGAAGCGGAAGTTTTCCGCATCGACGGCAGTCAAACCGATCAATCTGGCGGCCCGCGCCTGTCTGTCGTCATACCGACCAGAGACGCAGATCGCGGCGGCTGCTTTGCGGCGCTGATCGAGCAGACGCAGCTGCAGACCATGCAGGCTTTCGAAATAATCGTCGTCAAAGGCGACCCGCGCCAGGGACGTGCCATCAATACCGGTGCTGCCGCCGGCCGCGGCAATGTCATTCTGATCCTTGACGATGATTCACGCCTGGGCCACGAACGCGTTTTTGAAAACCTGCTGGCTGCCTTGGACGCGCACGCTGACATCGGCATGGCGGGCTGCCCCAATATCGTTCCGGACGACGCTTCGCCCTTTGTTCGAAAAGTGATGACGAGCTTTGCGCGCAAGAGTTCCGGCCTGGTCGACACGATCGTTGACAGCGACCTGGCCGACCACGGTTGCTCCGCCTTTCCGCGGCAGGCGTTCGAAAAGGTCGGTGGTGAAAACGAGTTGATGCCACGCGGCCTCGACCCGTACGTGAGACGTGAACTTCGCAACGCGGGTTACCGCATCGTTGTTGTGCCGGATACCTGGTATCATCATCTGCCGCCCACCTCCACATGGGCGCTGCTCAAGCAGTTTTACCGCAACGGCAAGGGTTCGGCGTACATGCAGAAATTCTACGCTCATTGGACCTTTGACACGCCGGGTGAACATGGCTTCGATGCGACCGTGCAGCACGGGTTGCCGTACCGCGTCGGGCGTAAGTTGTGCCATGCCGTCACGGCATTATGTCGTCTGGACTTTCTGTATGTGTTCGCCACAGTTGCTTACACCGCCGGTTACACTGTCGCCTATGTTTTCGCCGGACGCGACAGTCGGTTGTAAACGGGGTGCACGTTCGTCTGCGATCACTCCGGTTCCTCGGTCTTGCCGCGTAGCTGGGCGGCACAGCGCTTGAGGTCCTCGCGCAACGCCTGGTTGCGGCCTTGCTCGACGGCACGTTCCTGCTTCGACTCTTCGATTTCGCCGCGTAGGTCAGTGTTTTTCTGCTTGAGCACCTTGACTGCGCGCTGCAGTTCCGGGATGCTGGAGCCGATAACCTGGTCAGCCGCAATCCGTGTCTTTAATGCATCAATCTCTGTCTGCTGCTCGCGCCAGTCCGCCCGCCCCTTGGACATGACGACAAGGATCAGGCCGATCACTATGAGGCTGAAGAAATTGATGATCTTGACTTTTTGTTCCAACTGCATTCGATGTTCTGCCCCATCGTCTATTCTGCGATCCACATGTGCGTATTACAATTCGGCAGGTAGCCCGTGTATGCATCCGCCAGCCGCTGCATCTGCAACTTGGTCAAGTTGCGCAGGCGCATGTCCGTTTCTTCGTCGAAACTCTTTATATTTTCCGATAACCGGTCTTGACTCATGCTGTGTTCCCGGAGCCGGCTGGCAGTCGTAGGGTGATCACCGTGGGAAAATACCGCGGGTGCCATTCAAAGTCAACTGTCAGAATGCCGCTGTGTGGTCGCTATGCCGCCTCGTCTTTTGTCTGTAAATGCTGTGCCACGCCTCAAGCCCCGGCATGGCCCGGATGTGTGTGCTGTGATTGCCTTTGCCGGTCTCGCGGCCGCCTGCGATGTAGCCTGCGATTCCACAGGTTGTCAGCTACTCGCGGTTGCCGGCGGGACGGGTTTTGTGATCGAGCAGCTCGTCGGCAGCTGTAACGACATCGGCGACTTGGATATCCTCCATACAGCGGTGGGTCGGTTGGGCGCAGACGATTTCGCAGCGTGCGGCACACAGGTTCCGGTGCGAAAGAATTCGGCAGTGTTCACCGAGGCCATATGGACCGTACCGTTTGGGATCGATCGGCCCGAAGATTGCGACTGTCGGTGTGTTGACTGCTGCCGCGATGTGCATGGGGCCCGTGTCGTTGGTAACAAAAACGTCGAGTCGTGACAACAGGGCGCCGGTGCCTTTCAATGACAATCGTCCCGCGATATCTGTCGCGGGCTGCGACATGCGTTGCGCGATCTCTGCGGTGTCTGCACGGTCTTGCGGTGAGCCGATCAGGACGATCGTGGCGTCGTGCCTTTCCGCCAGCGTATCGGCCGCAGCGACGACGCGATCGCGCGGCCATTTTTTCGCTGGCCAGTTGGCATTTGGATTGAAGCCGATCAGCGTTGGTTTCAGTTCGATCGTGGCCAGCA
>DPYP01000189.1:679-3309 GCA_003545375.1 Lentisphaeria bacterium | reverse complement strand
GGCACAATCGAGTCCGGCGCGATCGCCAGGTCCGCAATGTGCTGGTGTTCACCGCGCAGGGATTCCAGCTCGGGAACCGGCTCGACCAGCAGATGATTATCTGCGGCCAACGACAGGACGGACGGCAGCGCCATGATGCCGGCCCAGCCGGAGTCACGCTGCACGCAGCCGTAGCGCGCCTCGGAAATGCGCGTAAAGAGAATGCGCCTGTCGTTGTCGTCCAGCAGCGTCTGGCATTCGTTGAGGATGCCGGGGCGGGCGGTGAAGTTCGTCTCGCCGAAGGCCATGCGCCGGTGGTGCTCGGGAATGAATTTGTTGTCCGCATACGATCCGACGTAGTAGTGCGGACCGCGGCGGTGGCTGGCGAAGAGCAGCACGTGCTTGTCGCCTAATGGAAAGAAGTCCGGCACGGCGCAATCCTCACCCCGCTCGGTGTATATGCCGCCTTCGTAAAACGGGTGCATATATTCCCAGTGCGCCATGTCATCCGACTTGAACAGGTAAGCCCGGTCGGGTTCCCGGCCGTCGAAGGCGTCGTGGCTGCTGTTGCCGGTGATCGCATAACAGGTATCGCCTTCGACCCAGCCGCAGGGCGCGCCGTCGACTTTGTACGGATCGTCGGGGCCGGGCGTCAGGATCACCGGATTCGCGGGGTGTTTCTCCCAGTGCACCAGCATGTCGTCTGTGCTCGTGGCGAGGCAGATCCCCCCGGGCACGCCGTGGTAAATAATCGTCGGCACGCCGCCCGGACCGGTAAAGGCCGTCCCACTGAAGCATCCGTCCATGTCGGGGCCATCCGGCGCCGGCGTCAGTGCGATCGGCAGGTCCTCCCAGTCGACGAGGTTTTCGGAGACTGTGTGCCCCCAGTGGATCGTTCCGGTACGGCCGCCGTGGTGTGCTTCGCGCGGGTTGTACTGGTAGAACAGGTGATATCGCCCCTGCCAGAAAAACGTGCCGTTCGGGTCATTCATCCAGTTGCTCGGCGGCAGGTAATGGTAGGCGGGGCGATACGCGTCGGACGCGAGTCGCAGTCGCTCCCTCATACCTTCTTCGTGCGTTTTGCCTGCTTCGTGGTTCATTCGATCTCGGGCTCCCAGATCCGCGACTGCCGGGCTTCAAGCAGGCCCTGGTTCGTTGCTTTCAGCCGCCAGATTTCGACGGTCCGGATCGTCGTGGTACCGCCGAATGCATAGATGTACAGACCGTTCGCCGTCTGGTAGTCCATGTGTACGGCGGCGACTGCCACGCGATCGTTGGCGAACAGCTCGACCAGGTATTTATCGATGAAGATGCGCAGCTCGATGTCCTCGTCCGGCGGCAGGTCGGCGATAGCGAACGGTGCGTCCGTCGAGCCGATTTGCAAGGTGCCCGCTTCCGGGTGCAGGATGATCGGCAAGCCCTCCCGGTCTTCGTTGGCGAAGAGCTGGAACCCGAATCGTTTGCGCGTCGCCTCTGCCCGGTCGATCGTGATTCTGACCTCGAAGGCATCGCCGGCGAGCTCGGCGATGTGTTCCCTGGCTGTGCCGCTGTGTTTGCTTTCCGGTATCGTTGCCGTCGAGTCGTTGATGGTGACCGGATCATGGCGCAGCGACTCCAGTTCACGCAGCGGCCGGATGCGCAGTCTGCCGTCCTCACCCAGGCTGAGTTCGCGCGGCAGGCACTGGACCGTTTTCCGATCAATCGCTTCGTGCAGCGTCGTGAACCAGGCCCACATCACGCGACGTCCGTCCGGCGTGAGCACCGTTTCCGGGGCAAAGATGTCGCAGTACCGCTCGTCGCCCTGGTCACGGCGCCGCCAGTTCATGCGGCAGTGGGATTCCGGCACGAACTGCTCTGCGGCCGTGTCCCAGTCCCCGAGGTAATAGCGGCAGCCGAACGGATGGCTGATACACAGCAGCACCCACTTGTCGCCGAGCGGAAAAAAGTTGGGGCAGGAAATGTCCTCGCCGAGCGCGACGTCCGGGAAATCCTGTTTCAGGAAATCACCGACCAATGTCCAGCTCCTGAGATCGTCCGACTTGATCAATGGCGGGTTCTGGCCGCCGGAGATCGCGTAGTAGGTGTCGCCGATCAGAAAGCAGTCCGGGTCCCAGTGCAGCATCTCCGCCGGCTCCCCGTCCACAGTCATCGGCTCGACCGGATACGGTTTCTCCCAGGCCGACAGCTGGTTGTCTGTGGCGATGGCGATCTGATTGCGGCCGGACGCCTGGCCGTGATAAATTGCTGCCGGCTTACCCTCTTTCGTGATGAAGCCGGTGCCGCTGAACATCCCGTGGTCGGTGAACGATTTTTGCAGTGTCGTCGGCTGCCAGGTCCAGTGCAGCATGTCCGGACTGGTGACGTGAACGAAGCAAAACGTCCCGTCGCCCTGCCACGGATACTGCAGGATGTAGTGCAGATGATACGTGCCGTCGACACAGAACGCCGCGTTGGGGTCGCCTGGCGAGCTGTCGCCGCCGGGGTGCATGAGATGAACGTTCAGTATCAACTCATCCGGCACGCGACCGGGGTCGGTCGTTGTCTGCATTGGCCTTTCACAACCGGGGTGAGAACTCAGTGGAACGGGTGACTGCCTCCGGGCAGTGAGCGATGCTCAGCCTAATGCAGCGGTTCGTCGAATTCAAACCAGG
>DPYP01000189.1:0-346 GCA_003545375.1 Lentisphaeria bacterium | reverse complement strand
GCGGCTGCTGTCGCAAGCTGAACATCGACCGTCGACATCTATGGACGGGATTGATTCAGTCTTCCAGCCGTACACGCAACATCCGCAGCGCCGAAGACACCGGCCTGGCGTTCCAGTTCTCGACATAGTTCTGGGCGTCGTACACAACGATCAGTTCACGCGGCCCGACGGTCTCGATCGCCAGGTAATCGCTGGAGTCGTCTTCGCGCAGGCCGGGAAGCCGTCGGCGGATTTGCAGCTCTTCCGGCACGCCCATGAGGGTCTGGGTTTCCTTCTCGTAGGCGGTCAGGTCGAAACGCCCCTGCCATTGGGTGCCGGTACCGCTGGGATCGCAGATCAGGTGTTT
>DPYP01000313.1:482-11284 GCA_003545375.1 Lentisphaeria bacterium | reverse complement strand
ATCGTGTTGATATGCCACTTCCTCACCCGCGTCTGCCGCCGCATGCTGAAATGTTTAAGGCTCAGCAGCCACAGCCCGAAACCGATCGGGATAAGGATGTAGAACCACGAGTGCATCATGCGGATCGAGTCGGCAGCCGTCATCGCCACGATTTTTTCGTGGAGGTAGTCCGAGATCAGGCCGCACATGAAAATGACCAGGCAGATGCTGAGGTTGCTGAGCAGGTTGAACTGCGTCGATAGCGCTGTAGCGAGAGCGCACATCGCCCAGACTGCAAACAGCACCAGCACACAGGCTGCCACCAGATCCCAGTTGTACCCGACATGTTCGCCCCATTTTATCCGGTACTTGTACGGGGGCGACCAGTACACAACGACAGCGAGAAAAGAAAAGATCACAACCAACGCTTTGACGGTAGAAGCGGGAAAGGTGATCCGTTTGGTAAAGTTGCGGTAGGCACCGACGGCACAGGCCAGGACGATACCGAACCAATGACAACCCCAAACCCAGGCATCGAGCTCGAACTGATCAACGGCAACGCGCACCGAGAACAGCGTCGCGATCGAGGTCAGAAAAACGAAAATCGTCAACGCCGCGATGATGCCCAGCATCTTGGCGATGATAAAGGGCCCGCGCCCAACCGGTTTCGCAAGCACCAGCAGGACGGTGCCGGTTTCGATCTCTCGATAGATCGCGTGGCTGGCACAGAGCACAGCAGTCATCAGACCGAACAGCAGAATCGTCGCCAGCGAGCCGTCGGTCACCATCTTTTCCTGCTGACGGAAGACAAACAGCGACAACCACGGGTACCACCCGATGATGCTCATTGCGCTGAGCAGCAGGATGATATAGATCGGATGCCGCAGGCATTCCCGGAACGTATTCCGTGCAATATGGAAAATGACCCGTAACACGCGATTACTAACCAAGCCAAGATGGGTTGTTGGTTCGACGGATCCGGCGAATCACCGATCAGACAGCATAGATCACTCGTTTTCCCAAGAGCTGCCCTTGGTCTCGTACTTCTTGAAGATCTCCGCCTTGTCTGTCGGTACAACCCGTTTTTCGCCTTTCGGGTTGATCATGATCGAGGGCTTCGGCCGGTCCCTTTCCTCGAGCTGCTTGAGCAGCACCAGGTAGTCAAAAGTCAGTTTGCGGATCCTCATGACTTCTTCCACGGAAAACGCGATCTGTTCCCAGTCACCGCTGTTGACCACCCAGGTCGTCGCCACCTCTCCCAACTCGTCGATATATTCCGGGGGCGCATAGTTTTTGTCTCCCAGGAACAGCACTTTCTTCGGTTGCAGGAACGCCACAAAGTCCTTGAAGTCGTCCAGGTCGATCTCGTACGCCTGCAGGTCCGGGCCTAGGAAATACATCGTGGTCTCTTCACTGCCGGTCGGCAGCAACAGAATCGGCTGGTTGGTGCGGAACTGGATGAGCTCCGCCAGCATCCTCGATTTGACGAAATTGCCGGTGACAATCAGCGTCTTGATGCGTTTCGGATTTTTCGGATTGAGAAAACTGAACGGACCGGCGCTGGCCGACGGCGCAACGGCAGTGAACAGAAAAGCAGCGGCGAAAAAGTAGACAGCGGCATATTTCACGGCATGGGCTCCTGCATTATGTAGGTATAGAATAGGTCACAGAGTATAATTCAGTTCACGATCAAAGCAACACGGCACCCACAGGTTTCGGCGGGCCTGCCCCACGAAATGGTTTTTGTCATGAAACACGCGTAAACACAGGCTTCTCATCGGTGGACAATGCCTCGTTGTAGCCGTATCCCGCCTCACTGAAGGCACGCAGCCCGTCGAAATCCGACACCCTCGACGTCAACAGATAACGCGCCATCATGCCCCTGGCTTTCTTGGCGAAAAACGAAATGAACTGGTAGGTGCCTTTGCGTTCCTCCTTGAACCCTGGCGTGACGATCCGGCCGCTCACCTGCTTCGGCTGGACAGCGCCGAAATACTCGTTCGACGCCAGATTCACCAGCAGGTCATCGTCCTGTTCGACAAGCGCCGCGTTGATCTGTTCCGTAATCGAGCCATTCCAGAACTTGTACAAATCCCCGGCACGCCCGACGCTGAAGCGCGTACCCATCTCCAGACGGTAGGGCTGAATCAGGTCCAGCGGCCGCAGCAGCCCGTAGAGCCCCGACAGAATCCGCAGATGATCCTGGCTCCACGCCCGGTCGCGCCCGCTGAATTGTCCGAACTGCAGGCCTTCGTATACATCGCCCATGAACATCAACGCCGCAGGCTTGGCATTGTCCGCCGTGAACGGCGTCGAGAAACTGTCGTATCGCCTCTTGTTCAGCTCCGCGAGCTTGTCGCTCAGCCCCATCAAGGTCTTGACCTTCGGCACGCTGAGCCTCTGCAGCTTACGAATCAACTGTGACGATTTGTTGATAAACACTGGTTGCGTCATCCCCTTCACCTGACAGGGTGATTCATCCAGAGTCTTCGCGGGAGAAAGCACGATCAGCATGTCGCATCCGAATTTGCGGTTGTCATCACCGGTATTATGTCGGTTTCCGTCCCAATGTCAATACTCCCGATAAAGTTGAACTGCAGAAACGCCGTTATTATAGCCGGACTATTGCGATCAAACCGACCAATCCAACCAATCGTGAAACCTGAACACTACATCCTGGGCATACATGCCGGCCATTCAGCCGCGCGCTGCGCTATCGCCGACCGTACCGGCAACATTCTCGGGCGCGGCAGCGGCGGTCCAGCATCCCAAATGCCTGAATTCATCCACTATTGACACCCAGGCAAACCACCTTACATTATTTGTTTCGCATTCTGAACTGTGGAGAAATTTTATCATGTCTATGCATCGCAGCCTCAAGGGCAGTACCAAGATTCATGCACGTCGCAACGTAATGAAGCGGTACGAGCGTATCGAAGTCCTGCGCAAGACCGGCCGTTGGAAGGAAGGCGACAAGGTCATCGGCCTGCCGAAGACCAAAAACGAGTAAGCCTTCGCTGACATTGCTTCAAGAAAGCCCATGCCGTTCGCGGCCGGGGCTTTTTTTATGTCTGTCCGTCGTCCATCTGTCCCTTCATCGCCCCTCTTAATCGTCTGGATTTGGCCTGATAAGGCGGAACGATGAAGCGCAACGATGAAGCGTGGAGGGAGAGATTGGGCATGGGATTAAGCGGCGATGGGATTTCTCACCCGTCCATCAATCCCATGTCCTCGAGAAACCGCTTCTTGTTGCGCCACTTGTCCGCGACCTTGACGTGGATGCGCAGGTCGACGAACATATCGGACAGCTCGCGCAGCAGCTTCACCGCGTCCGCCCGGATCTGGTTGAGCATCTCGCCGTTCTTCCCGACCACCATCGGCTTCTGACTATCGCGCTCGACATAGAGGTTGGCAATGATCTTCAGCTTCTTCCCGGTGTCCTGCCACTCGACGATCTCCACTGCCAAGGCATGCGGCAGTTCCTGGTGCAGGTATTGCAGCGCCGCTTCGCGGATCATCTCGGCGCCGATATCGCGCTCGAACGCATCCGAAACCTGATCCGGCGGGTAGAAAAACGGACCGGTTGGCATCTGCTCGCGGATTAGCGCCAGCACCTCGTCGAGCTTGTCGCCGCGTAATGCCGAAATTGCGAATTGCGCAAAAATACCGTCGATGCGATCGGTGTAGAACTGCCGGATCTCCGCCTGCTGCTCGGCAGTGGCGACGTCGGTCTTGTTGACGACAAGGATAACCGGCTGCCCGGCCGCAGCAACGCGTTCGGTGACCATCTCGTCTTCCGCACCGGGCGCGCGCCGGCCGTCGCAGACGCACAGCACCACGTCGGCATCCTGCAGTGAGCGCTGCACGGACTCGAGCATGAAATTGCCGAGCCGCGTATTCTGCTCGTGGACACCGGGGGTGTCGACAAAGATAATCTGACTGTCGTCATCCGACAGGATGCCGCGCCAGCGGCGACGGGTCGTCTGCGGGCACGATGAGACTGCGGCCAGATGATAGCCGAGCGTGGCGTTCAGAAACGTTGACTTGCCGACATTCGGGCGGCCGACAATCGCAACGTATCCGACCTTGCCGGTCGGCCAGTCACCGAGCTCCTGCATGACGTCAAAGTCGATAGACTTCCTCCAGGTCGACCTTGGCGTATGAATCAAGCGCAAACAAGGTCTTGGTGTGGCGCACACCCGGCTTGTGAATGATCTCGTCGACGATGATGTTCGCCAGGGTGGGGTTGTCGGCCACGCGCACGACAGCAAGAATGTCATACTCGCCGGCGATCGGGTAGACTTCCGTCACCCCTTCGACCTCCAGCAGTCGGGTTGCGATCTCCCGGACATCCTTACCCTCGATGTTGATGAGAATGAATGCATTGACCATGACTGGCTTCCCCTCTATGGTTCCGTTACGTTCAGAAATCCGCTCACAGCAGGAACGACCACGGCGTGATAACGCATTGAATGGGCGAATTCTGTGCAGAGTTTCTGAATGAGTTTATACTGGGACTATATTTAAGAGCTGGCGTTCTGTCAAATTCTATTTGACAGAACGTTGGGCAATTGCAACCTCTGAGCGACCGCGCAAGGACGTGAAGTATGGAAAAGCTCTTCGGTACCGACGGCATACGCGGCAAAACCAACAGTTATCCAATCACACCCGAAGTCTGCCTGCAACTGGGCAAAGCCATCGCAGCAGCCTTCCAAGCCACCGAGCACGGCAATAAACGCGCTGTCATCGGGAAAGACACCCGGATCTCCGGATACATGCTCGAAACCGCCCTCACCAGCGGGCTCGTAAGCATGGGCATGGACGTTTACCTGGTCGGGCCGATGCCGACACCCGCCGTCGCCCATCTGACCCAGTCCATGGGTGCCGCCGTCGGCATCATGATCACGGCTTCCCACAACCCGGCCACCGACAACGGCATAAAAATATTCAACCGCGACGGCTTCAAGCTCTCCGACGAGCTGCAGTCACAGATCGAAGAGCTCGTGCTCGGCGGCGAGATCTCCAGTCGGCACGTCGCTTTCGACCAGATCGGCAAAGCCTACCGCATCGAGGACGCCAGCGGCCGCTATATCGAATTTGCCAAGAGTGCAATCCATAGCGCCAGCCTCAAGGACCTCACCATCGCCCTGGACTGCGCCAACGGCGCCGCCTATTTCCTCGGGCCACTGATCTTCAAGGAGCTCGGCGCCCGGATCATCAAGCTGGGCTCAGAGCCGGATGGCTACAACATCAATCAGGGTTGCGGTGCCACCGCCCCCGAAATGCTGGCTGAAAAGGTCGTCGAGAACAATGCCGACATCGGGGTCGCACTCGATGGCGACGCGGACCGCGCCGTCTTCGTCGACAGCACCGGCAAGGTCATCCACGGCGACCGAATTCTGGCGATGCTCGCCATCGACCTCAAAGACCGTCAGCAGCTCGTCAGAGACACGATGGTGACTACTGTGATGAGCAATATCGGCCTGTACAAGATGATGAAAGACCAGGGCATTCGCGTCGAAACCACCCCGGTCGGCGACCGTTTCGTCATCGAGAAGCTGCGCAATGACCGGCTTTCGTTTGGCGGTGAACAGTCCGGACACATCCTGCATCTCGACTACAGCACAACCGGCGACGGCATTATCACGGCGCTGCAGGTGCTGCGGCTGCTGCAGACAACCGGGAAATCGATTGCCGAGCTGGCCAGCATCATCGACATCTATCCCCAGAAACTGGTGAACGTCGACACGCTCTCTAAACCGCCGCTTGATTCGCTGGGCAATCTGCAGGCGGCAATGGCAGAGTGTACTGCCGAGCTCGGCGAGGACGGGCGAAATCTGGTGCGGTACTCGGGCACCGAAAACATGATCCGCATCATGGTCGAGGCAAGCACCGACGACATCGTCGCCGATTGGACCGCGCGCCTGGTGGCGGCAGTGGAAAAAGACTTCAGTTGAAAAGTGTATTCAGGTGGATTTGCGCCCGCTCTCGATTATCTGAAAACCGAGTCCGCTTCCCGAAACCTGAACGCTTCTTCAGAAACTGACCTGCACCTCACCGCCCAGCCTGGTCGGTTTGGCCAGCAGCTTGAGGCCGACCTCTTCGTCCCAGTCACGATCCCACGAACGCAGCAGCAGCGGGTCGGTCGGCGGCCCGAAATTGTTCATGTCGACAATCATATACTCACCGGCGGAGGTCAGATAAACGTCGACGACGATATCGTCCGCCGGCAACCCCGCTGCGGCGTCCTCGATGAGCTGTCGGCCTTTCGCCCAGATCTCGTCACGGCGGCCGGCGAGGCGGCCGTAGTGGCGATCCAACCGCATCTGTGACATCGCCACAATCTGCCGGTCCTTGACAAACACGCGGAACTCGCGGATCGAATCCATGCGCCGGTAGGAGTGTAGACAGATGCGAGTCGTGTGCCCGCCCTTGAAGGCCGCCTTCACCTTGTCGCTCTCGATCAGCATGCCCCAGCCTTTGTCGCCGCTGCGGATCGCGCCTTTGGCCACTTGAAAGCTGGCGGAGTCCGTTGGTGCACAGGCGTCCGCATGGATAAACGCACTACCGCGAATGTGCGGCAGCGTCCGGTCGATCCGGTCGATAACCGCGGCCGCACGGCTGCCCGACGCATCGCCATCGACCAACGCTGCGATCTCGTCGACGCGCAGCCCGATGAACACCGTTGGAAACGTGAAACAAGCAAGGGAAGTATACCAGTCACTGACCCGAAACATGGGGAAGTCCTCAGAGAAACGTGAGCATTGATTGTGGCCGGTCAATCACTATTCAGTTGTCAAGTGTATCGACACCGCCATACTGTCGATCATTCAATGTAATTGTGCAAGGCCTGGAACCGTAGAGCGACTATATTCCCGACATGAAAATTCTCGTCTCCGGCGCCAGCGGGCTGATCGGCTCCGCTCTTGTCCCATTCCTACAGGCTCAAGGCTGCGAAATCATCCGCCTCGTGCGGACTCCGCAAACGACCCCAGATGCCGTCTACTGGAATCCCGCCACGGCAGAGTTGGCCGACAACGCCCTCGAGGGTATCGACGCTGTCGTGCATCTCGCCGGCGAGAACATCGCGTCCGGCCGCTGGACCGCTGCACGCAAGGCCCGCATCAAGGACAGCCGGGTCGGTGGCACCCGCCTGCTCGCCGACGCCATGGCCGCTGCGGCGAATCCGCCGCAGCACTGGATCTGCGCTTCCGCTATCGGCTACTACGGCAATCGCGGCGACGAACCCCTCACCGAAGCCAGCAGCGCCGGCGACGGCTTCCTCGCCGAACTCTGCATTGAGTGGGAAGCCGCAGCAGCTCCGGCCGTAGCCGCCGGCGTCCGAGTCGTCTTTCCGCGCATCGGCCTCGTGCTGAGCAACCGCGGCGGAGCGCTGGCGAAGCTGTCGCTGCCGTTCAAGCTCTGCCTCGGTGGTCGCCTCGGCAACGGCGGGCAATACATGAGCTGGATCTCCCTGCACGACCTGGTACGCGCCCTGCAGTTCTTGCTGGTCACCGAAAGCATCTCAGGGCCGGTCAACCTAAGCGCCCCGAACCCGGTCACCAACCGCGAGTTCACCAAAGCCATGGGCCGGGCGTTCAGCCGCCCGACGCCGTTCCCGGCGCCGGCAGCGATTCTACGTCTGCTGCTCGGCGAGATGGCCGAGCAGCTCCTGCTCAACAGTATCCGCGCCACCCCGGGCGCCCTGGTCGACAACGGCTTTCAGTTCGACCACGAGAAACTCGACGAGGCATTGGCAGCGGCTCTGGCAACCCGCTGACCGCAAACTTCAAGATTTTCACCACGAAGCTCACGGAACACACGAAGACATGTCGTGTTCCAGTTCCCCGGTCTCCCATCCGTTGCTTTTCACCGATCCGTTGCCGGCTTATCCAATTGGCATCTATGAAAATCTGCTCAATCTGCGGTTAGGTTACCACATGCAAATTACCAGCATCCAGAATCCCAAGGTCAAGCACGCCGTGCAACTGCGCGATCGCCGTCATCGCGACCATAGTAGCGAGATGCTTATCGAAGGCTATCGTGAACTGCTGCACGCCGTCGAGAGCGGGCATGCACCGATAACTCTCTTCTATTGCCCCGAGTTTTTCCTTGGCAGCAACGAGCCGGCACTGATCGACAGTGCTGCAGCGCTCGGCGCTGCGTTGATCGAAACCTCCAAACGCGTCTTCGAGAAACTCTCCTACCGCGACCGCCCCGACGGGCTGCTCGCTGTGGCACCGCAGATCGGCATCGCCCTCGACGCCCTGGCCCCCCGCGATCCAGCACTGCTGCTGATCGTCGAAGCCATCGAAAAGCCCGGTAACCTCGGCACCATGCTGCGCTCCGCCGACGCCACCAATGTCGATGCCGTGCTGGTGTGCGATCGAACCACCGACATCAATAATCCCAACGTCGTACGCGCCAGCGTCGGCACGCTGTTTACCGTTCCCGTCTGTGAGGCGGACTCGACCGACGCCCTGCAGATGTGTCGCAACCGCGGCATCTCCGTTGTCGCCGCCACGCCGGCCGGTACCCAGATGTATTGGGACGCCGACTATCGCGGCCCCGTGGCCATCGTCGCCGGCAGCGAACAGTACGGCCTCAGCGACGCTTGGCTCGACGCTGCCGACACCTGCGTCCGAATCCCCATGCACGGCCAGGCCGATTCTCTCAATGTCGCCACTGCCACAACGCTGCTGATGTACGAAGCCGTCCGACAGCGGTCGTAAGGCGCCGCACAAGCCTCCGTTCCCATGATTCACAGCATCTACGCGATCGCTGGCAAAAAACACCGCAGCACTGCGGATAGGCAATCGGGAATGAAAAAGGTTAGGGTCGGGAAGGATTAAGGTTTGCTGGATTTTTTCATTCCGTCCGTTACCTGTATTCGTACTCGCCGGTGGTTCTCGAAAACCGTCGCAAAACGGTCTACATTATTCTCCAATGCAACACAAGGTCATCAAATTCAGTATCGCCGATCTCGCTCTGGACTATGAGCTGGTGGCGAAATGTCTGAACCGGCATTGTCGCAACGGCCAGTACCGGGTCAGCGGTTTGTGTCAGACCGAGTCCAGCGTGTTTTTTTCGCTCGAGATCAACTTCGAAGCACCGCAGCAGTACGTGCTGGCACCGTTCACTGCCTGTTCCGATGCGGACGTCCTCGCGGATCTGCATACACGCTGGCACTCCGGCTTCAGCACCCGCGGCCTGATCCGGCTGTCCGAGTCCTACCTTGGCCTCTTCGAAATCCCGGTTGACGTTGTGGACCTCAATCCGGACACCGACAACGAACTGGGCGAAGCCACGGAGATCACCGTTTCACCGGGCAGCATTCCAGCGGAGTAAGGTCATCGTGTCCCACTCGCTGTCCCACCTGTGACAAACCTGTCCCATCCGACCCAACCTGTTTGTTTTCAAATAGATATGTGACATAAACGAGCTCCTGGTGACAGGTGGGGCTCACCGTCCGGAATTTCTGAATAATTTATAATTAGCTTATTACAAGATAGTTAGGACACTATTACTGCTAGTGGCACTGACAGTGCTATCAATACCCACCGCTACTAAACGCATGTGCAAAAACGTGCAGCGGCTGAATCTCACACTTGCTGGAGGATCACAATGGCTAAGATTTTGGGGATCGACCTGGGCACGACCAATTCGTGCATGGCCATTATGGAAGGCGGCGAACCGGTTGTCATACCGAACGCCGAGGGCGCCCGGACGACACCGTCAGTCGTGGCGTTTACCAAAGACGGCGAACGCCTGGTCGGCCACACGGCCCGCAACCAGGCAGTCACCAACCCACAGAACACGCTGTTTTCGATCAAGCGCTTCATCGGACGCAAGTTCGACGAGGTACAACACGAGATCGACCTGGTGCCGTACACCGCAGTCGCCGCCGCCAATGGCGATGCCCACGTCCAGGTCGATGACAAGACGTATTCACCGCCGGAAATCGCCGCGATGATCCTGGCCAAGCTCAAGACCGATGCCGAAGCGTACCTCGGCGAGTCTATTTCCGAAGCGGTCATCACCGTACCGGCCTACTTCAATGACAGTCAGCGCCAGGCCACCAAGGACGCCGGCCGTATCGCCGGACTCGAAGTCCGCCGCATCATCAACGAACCGACCGCCGCTTCTCTGGCCTACGGTCTCGACAAGAAGAAGGATGAAAAAATCGCCGTCTACGACCTCGGCGGCGGTACTTTCGACATCTCGATCCTCGAGCTTGGCGACGGTGTTTTCGAAGTGCGCGCCACCAACGGCGACACCCATCTGGGCGGTGACGATTTCGACGAAGCCATCATCGACTGGCAGGTGGATATCTTTAAGAAAGCCAACGGCATCGACCTCAGGGACGATCCGATGGCCCTGCAGCGCCTCAAGGACGCCGCCGAAAAGGCCAAGTGCGAACTGTCCTCGAACCAGAGCGCCGACATCAATCTGCCGTTCATCACAGCCGACGCCAGCGGTCCCAAGCATCTGACCGAAACCCTGTCACGCGCCAAGTTGGAACAGCTCACCGAAAATCTGCTCGAACGGACAATAGCCCCGTGCGAAGCCTGTCTGAAAGATTCCGGGCTGGACGCTTCCGAGATCGACGAAATCGTCATGGTCGGTGGCCAGACGCGCATGCCGAAGGTCATTGAAATGACCGAAAACATCTTCGGCAAGGGCCCGAATCGCGGCGTTAATCCCGATGAAGTGGTAGCCCTCGGTGCCGCCATCCAGGGTGGCGTACTTGTCGGCGACGTCGACGACGTGCTGCTGCTCGATGTCAGCCCGCTATCACTCGGTATCGAAACCTATGGCGGTGT
>DPYP01000313.1:0-152 GCA_003545375.1 Lentisphaeria bacterium | reverse complement strand
TTCACGCGTCTGATCGAGCGCAACACGACTATCCCGACGCGCAAAAGCGAAACCTTCAGCACCGCCAGCGACAACCAGCCGTCGGTCGAAGTCCATGTGCTTCAGGGTGAACGTGAAATGGCCAACGTCAACAAGACCATCGGCCGCTTCCA
>DPYP01000474.1:17647-37202 GCA_003545375.1 Lentisphaeria bacterium | reverse complement strand
CTCACCGGGAAGACCCCCGTCGAGAAGCGCGGTGAACTGGTGCAGGAATTCACCGACGCTGCCGACCCGTCGGTTTTTCTGCTCAGTCTCAAAGCGGCTGGGACCGGGCTGAATCTGACACGCGCCGATTACGTCGTCATTTTCGACCCGTGGTGGAATCCCGCCGCCGAGCGCCAGGCCATCGACCGCACCCACCGCATCGGTCAGCAGAAACCAGTGATCGCCTACCGATTCGCCTGCCACGGCACCATCGAGGAAAAAGTGTTGGCGCTGCAGGCGGAGAAGCAGGAGCTTTTCTCCGCCGTCATCGACGATGCCGACGGCACGCCAGACCTCGATCGTGATGAACTGTTGGCGCTGCTGGGTTAATCGTTCGCCGCGTCTCCGCCCTGGCCGTAACGGCGTATAGAAAATCAACGGATGGAGATGGGGGAAGCGAGACAGTATTGCAAAATCCTTGTGTTCCGTTGTAAGTTAAGCCAACGTCTTGGAGCATTATCCAATCTGAAACCGGGGACGCAATCATGCCAAAAAGTGAATTCACAACAGTGTACGCCGGCAGGCCTATCGATACACAGATCCTCAAGACGGTGCTGGAGGCAGCCGGTCTGAACGTGTTCCTGAAAGACGAAATCATGGGCACGATGGTTAAAGGCGCTCAGGCCGTCGAAGTTGTCATTCCGACGGACGAGGTCGAGCAGGCAATCCCGATCGTGCAGCAATTCATACAGGAAGCTGCCAGCCCGGTCGAGGACGATTCCTGAATTGCTCCTAGAAATCCAGAATCTCAAGACCTATTACACACTCCGGCGTGAGCATGGCCGGACGCCGACAGTCAAGGCAGTCGATGACGTCACACTGGCAATCGATGCCGGTGAGATTCTCGGACTGGTCGGCGAATCCGGCTGCGGCAAATCGACACTGGCGCGCTCGATCGTGCAGCTCACTGCAGTCAGCGACGGCAGCATCCTGTTCGACGGCCGGGACCTCACCACACTGCGGGCGGGCGAGCTGCAAAAGGCACGGACCGAGGTCCAGATGATTTTCCAGGATCCTTACGCTTCGCTGAACCCGCGAATGACCGTCTTCGACGCGCTGGCAGAACCGCTGCTGGTGCACGGACTGGCCGACAAATCGCATCTGCCGGAGCATGTGACCGAATTGATGACACGCGTCGGCCTGGAGCCGCAGATGATGCGCAAGTTCCCGCACGAATTCTCCGGGGGCCAGCGCCAGCGCATCGCCATTGCACGTGCCCTGGCGGTCAGGCCCCAACTGCTGATCGCCGACGAACCGGTGTCGGCATTGGACGTGTCGATCCAGGCACAGATCCTGAATCTGCTGACCGGCCTTTGCCGGGACATGAACATGGCAATGCTTTTCATCTCCCACGACCTTTCCGTTGTACAGCATATCGCCGATCGCGTCGCCGTGATGTACCTTGGCCGCATCATGGAAACCGGCCCGGTCGAGACACTTTTTCAACAGCCGCTGCATCCCTATACAAAAGCTTTGATGAGTGCCATCCCGCTGCCGGATCCAGCCCGCGAACGAGCTCGCGAGCCGATCGAGATCGAAGGCGAACCACCCTCGGCTGTCGACCCGCCGCCGGGTTGCCCGTTTCACACGCGCTGCCCGATCGCTGTAAACGCCTGTCGGGACGCAGTACCCGCCCTTGCAGCACACGGTGAACAGCACGCCGCCTGTATCCGAATTTGACCGTCACCGTTCACCCTCGACCCGGTAAATAACATGCAGACCAAGCCGCGACGCGACGAAGATTTCGACCTTTTGCGAACCCTGAAAACCGACGAGGACTTCACAAAGACTGAGCCCTGGCGCGTCTTCCGGATCCAGGCAGAGTTCGTCGAGGGCTTTGAATCTCTCGCACGCGTCGGTCCCGCGGTTTCCATCTTCGGCTCGGCCCGGACCCCGGAAGACTCCCCGTACTACGCCGCTGCCCGCGATTCCGCCGGTCGTCTCGCCGAAGCCGGGCTCGCCGTAATCTCCGGCGGCGGGCCCGGCATTATGCAAGCCGCCAATGAGGGAGCTCACAAGGCGGGCGGCGATTCGATCGGCCTGAACATCGAGCTGCCACACGAACAGAATGCAAATCCCCACCAGACGTTATCCCTGGATTTTCACTATTTCTTTGTGCGCAAAATGATGTTTGTTAAGTACTCCATCGGCTACATCATCTACCCCGGCGGTTTCGGGACCATGGACGAATTGTTCGAGGCCCTGACGCTGGCACAGACCGGAAAAATCGAACAGTTCCCCATCGTACTGTACGGTTCCGAATACTGGCAGGGCCTTGTGGACTGGATACGTCACGGCATGCTCGATGCCAGCTGCATCGGTGCCAAAGATCTTGACCTCATACAGGTAACTGATGACCCGATTGAAGCAGCCGAAATCATCATCGATTCTGCCCGGACGCAGGGCTATCTCGCGTGATCCCAGGCCCCGCCATCCTCGCGGACTGTGTCCGCCGCCATATAGATCTCGACGCGCCGGTCGCGGCTACCAACCGGCAGTTGCGGCAGGCCATCGCAATGGCTGTCTGAAACATGATGCGTAACACTTTCGGCGCCGTTATCTGAACCATGCAAATCCTCATTTATTCCAATTCCGTCGAGGCCGTTGAACAACTGCAGACATTCTGCCGGGAACTGGAGTTTCCACAACCACGCTTGCTGGGTGCCACCGATATCGATACGAAACTGGCAGACCTGGTAGCTGCAGACGCCGCACTTGCAGACTGCACCATGGAGAACGATGTCAGCGACCTGAGCGAGCCTGTCATCCTCTTTTACAGGCCCGAGAAGCCGGCGGTGGCGGGCATGATTCGGAAATACAAAGACGCCGGGCAATGGCCCATATTTGCGGTACTCACACCGCCGGCTTTGGAATCGACCGTGGCGACACTCATCCCGCAGTTTATCGAGGACCGCGCCAGCGAACAGAAATGGCGTGAGCGCAAAATCCGCGAGTAGCTGTTGTCCTTGGCATTGCGTTTGCGAATCAGCCCGTGGTCATCCGGGTTGTATCATCGATTGCGGAGGAAGTAATCGCTGTTCCAGTACTTCGCCAAGCTACAGGCAGCAACATGTCCATCCATAAACGCACCACTAAATCTGCCTGCGTGGCGAGGCGTGGGTGTCCCGTGGGTATAACCCTCCGGATATGAAAAAGCAGCCCCAGAGTGAATGGCGAGGTACGCAGAACCGTAGCCGAGGGTATCGGTAAAGAAGATGAATTTTGAAGGTCGATCCATCTCGTGAATCTTCCTTCCAGTTAGACCCTCACTGTCAAACCTCCAACTGGTGGCATCCAGATTGATGCCCAACGCTCGTCCGTGTTCCAGAACCCCCGGCCCGTAACGAATCCAGTTGACGGTAGAATAGCCCTGCTGGCCATGAATAGAGGGGCACCCCATGATGCTGGCCTTGGTGTTTTCGTTGGTTCCCAGATATTCGGCAAGAAATCCATCGCCATCTTTCACTCCACCCTTGTAAGGTCCGCTCTTGAACCACTCGGCGTGTACCCACATCCGGCGGACATTGCTATAGCTCACTCCGTCCTCAAGGAGTTCGCTGTGGCCAACGCTGTAATGTTCCTGGTAAGGGGGGGTTAACTCGTCATTGTCTGACAGGTACCCGTGCAAGGCGGTCGTGATCTGGCCCAGGTTGCTCCGGCAAACAGCAGCTAATGCACTTTCCTTGGCGCTCCGAAGCGACGGGAGGAGCAGCGCAGCCAAAATCATAGTAATGGTGATCACTATCAACAACTCAAGAAGGGTAAATCTTTTTCGACCAGGCATCGGCACACATTAAACCATAACGTGAAGTTTTCCGGACACTCCTCCGGCGCAACAATCTGACAAAACGCGATACAGTGGGCGTTCAATCGGCAAATGGCAATCCGTGCAGCTTTCGGACAGCGGACGGCTATGCCTGCGCCATCACGGGTGACACACTCGCCTGGGCATGAATTTTTGCGAAGTCCGCGCTACCATCGTCATCGAGCAATTCCGTGTGGCAACCCCATTCATCGACGGGTTGATTGCCTGCCATGTAGAACTCCCACATCTGCTCCGTCCTGGCGAAATCAATCCGGGTCCCACAGGGACGCGTGACCCGGATCAGGTGCTTGGGGATCGTATGATCCGCTTCCTCCACACGGTATTTTTCCAGCGCTGTCTCATCGAATTCCACACCCAGCCCCGGAACTTCCGGTACGCGGGCATAGCCACCGACAATGGGAATACGCTCTGTACACATATTGTGCTCATACAACTCGTGGCAAGTGATTGTCGGCCACTGCGCCGCTTTAAGAACAGCACTCAGATGCAGCGAAAGCGCCGCCGTCAGTCCGGTGCCCACAAACTGCAGAAAAAGCGGCATCTTCAGTTCGCGGCAGGTGTTGCCCTGCCGCATGCATTCTTCGACCCCCATGTTGAGTATCCAGCCGTCGCATACCCCCCCCAACTCAAGGCTGTCGCGCTTCTGCATGAACTGATAATGATGCGCGATCGGCCGGTCGACCTGGCTGCGCAGGTGGCGGTTGCCGGCACCGTCGTCGCGGCGGATCGGGTCTTCCCACATCTTGATTTTCGGGAACAGGCTTTCCAGTTCCCGCAACACCGGGATCGCTGTACCCGCATCGTTGAGAAATTCGTTCCAGTCGCCGTCGACGCGAAAGTCATCCGGCGTGCCTTCACTGATCAGCCGGATCGTCTCACGCACATCGAACCACGGCCGCATCTTGATCTTCATGCAGACGTAGCCGAGTTCGACTGCCGTCTTTGCTTCATCGGCATACTGTTGCGGTGCCATGTCGTGGTGCCAGTAGGACATGGCGCAGCAATCCCGGCACTTGTCACCGATCAGCCGGTAGACCGGTACACCGGCGACCTTGCCGGCGGCATCGAAGAGGGCCATCTGCAGGCCGGGGCCGAGACGGTCGTCCCACATCGTCTCGAACGTCGTCTTGCCGATGACGCTGTCAGTATCGTCAACCTTCCCCCAGGCATAGTGCTGGACGGTTTCACCCCAGCCGACAATGCCGGATTCGGTCTCGACACGAATAATTTCGAGCTCCGACCATTTGTGCAGTTCGGCGCGCTCAAGGTCGCGGCGCTGGGCGCCGCCGAAGGGAACCTGGGCAATTATACGTTCGACATTCTTTACCCTGTCCGGCATCATTCCTCCTTCAATAGTCAGTTTCGGATCAACGTTCCTGCAACTGTGCCTTCATTTGCTGCATGTTATCCTTCCAAAAAAGAAGCTGCGACGCGGCAAGTTCGTCGGCGTCCGCTTGGCGCAGTGTCATGGCATAACGTGCCGCTGCACGTTCACAACATTCATCCATGGCTTCACCGATCGCTTCAAAGTCGTCCAACATGCGCCGCTTAAACGCCGGCGGCACCCTGTCCCAGGTTTGATAAAAATACTCCACTTCCAGCACTGCGAACTGCGCCCGGGTTCTCAATCTCTGCACTTCGTTGATCTCTGCGAACAACTCGAAGCGGTCACGGTTACGACAAACCTGTGGCAGTAAGGCTTCACACGCTTCGGCGATGTACGTATAGAAATCGTTCATCGTATCTCCCGCCCGCTCATCGCTCTGCTCGAAGAGGTAATACAAATCACCGATACCCCCATCGGGCAGCCCGAAAAACTGAAAGCCGAAACGTTCGTCAAAGTCCCTCATTTCGCTGGCATCAAGGGGCGCCCAGCCGGCGTCACCGAGGGTCGCGATGCCGTACCAGTCGAGTTCGGGATGCGCATTAATGCTGGCAAAACTATGACCGCGTGCCCAGCTCGATCCGATCAGCACGTCAGCACCATGCTCGCGACAGGCTTCCGCCCAGAAACGGGTATTCATCTGGCCGTGGACAAAGCGCGGCGCCATCTTGCCATGGCAGGAAACCCGGATTCCCGAAACCCCTCCGCACTTCAATCCGAGTTCCTTAAGCCAAGCGAGCCGGGCGTCGGCGCGAAAGCGCTTCGGATATTCGGGGTTATCAACCAGACGTTCATACCCCTCACGCTCGTCCGCGGGAAGGTCTTCGTAAAACGTGAAGTTTGCCCGGAAATCGACCGGCAGCTTCCCTTCGATCTCGCCGTTCGGACGTTTCAGCCATTCGCGACTGATATGCTTCTTGTGGTGTACCTCGAGGTACTGAAAATCGCGCTGCGGATTCATGTACTGCCAATCGATGTAGTACGCCCCGCGATGCAGCTGCTCACCCATTGACGCATCCAGCGTCTCGACCATGTCCGACCACAGCATGGGCGTAATGCCGCCAGCCAGCACATGGTCGCACACCCGGCGGCTCCAGTCGGCGAACAGGCTTGACGGCGGGCGGCCACCCAGTGCCGCCTTGCAAAGGTCACAGACACCCACGTGAAAAGCTTCGTCAAGACCGACATGAACGAACGGGGCATCGGCATGCAGCGCCAGCATTTCATCCAAAAAATCGGCAACCAGAGTCCAGGTCTCCGGCTGCGACGGGCAGGCGGTCGTGGTATCACCGGCTTTCTCCTGGAGATGTCGATACTCGGGGCGATTCAGTATGTACTGCCAGTGCGCCAGCGTTTGAACGAGCGGAATCACAGAAATGCCATAGACAGCCGCGGCATCGACCCATTCCCGGATATCCGCCTGGGCCAGGGCGCCCTCAACCGCAAGCTCGGGATGGCGCTCGAGCTCGATGTAGTCTTCGTACTCGATGAGCACGGCATTAATCTTGAACTCGGCGAGCTGCGGCAGGATAGCGTGCAGATTATCGAGCCGCCGCCGCGTGGCTTTCATATCCACATGATAGATGCGCCACCGCAAATCGGGCCAGTCGTGGATCGACAGGCACGGCAGGCTCTCGGAATCATGCCTCAGCAGTTGCTTCAGCGTCTGCCATGCATACAGGAGACCGGTATAGGTGTTCGCCGTCGCGCCAATACCCGTCGCGGTGATCTCGAGCCGATAGGCTTCCGGGTTATCGTCGAGCGCATCAGCGACATCCGGCGGCTTTCCCAGGCTAAAGTGCCAACCAGCGGCCTTACCCTGATCCGTCGTCAGCTCACGGCCCGTCTCCGCCGCAAACTCAGCAATTGCGATTTCCGCAAGCTTGGCAGCATTCGCGCTGATTCGGAAGTCCGTGACTGGCAGCAGATCGAAGCTGCCTGCAACAGACATGAGATAGCGCGGGCGGGGTAACAGTTTATAGGTCATGAGTAAATCAGCAAGATGGTGAATTCATCAGCAGCTAAAGCAATCGATACGTCGATTACCCCAACACACGCACCATAGTGCGGTCCATGAGATTCCGCAATATCTCCGGGCTACGGATCACGTTGCGAGTTGGAATTTCGCGTGGAGATTGCAAATTGACTATTGGCTCAAGCCTCCAATTCAATCCGTCAACTCCGATCATATGTCGAACAATATCCGAATCAGCATATTAGCGCCACCTATCGCGACTGTCGAACAAGTCCCCCACGGCAAATCCTCGGTCGACTGGATGCACGAGCACTGGCGCACACGGCTGAGTGACGTCACACCGGAAAAACCGGATCTGCTGGCATTGCCGGAGACGTGTGACGAGTTCTGCTTCCTGTCCAACGACGAGCGCCTGCAGTATCTCGAGGATCGTGGCGACACAATGCTCGAGTTATTTGCGGATCATGCGCGCAAGCACAGCTGCTACGTCACCTACCCGGCGGTTCGCGAACTGCCGGACGGCACACGCCGCAACTCGACACAGCTTTTAGACCGCAAGGGCGAAGTGGTTGCCATCTACAACAAAAACCATTGTGTCATCGAGGAGACCACTGAGGCCGGCATCCTCAACGGTTGCGAGCCTTGTATTGCCGAAACCGATTTCGGGCGCGTCGGTTTTGCGATCTGTTTCGACCTCAATTTCGATCTGCTACGCCTGCAATACGCCGAACTGTCACCGGACCTCCTGGTGTTTTCATCCGTGTATCACGGCGGCTTGATGCAGCAGACCTGGGCCTACATGTGCCAGACGCATTTTATCGGAGCGATTGCAGGTCTGCCGAGCGGCATTATCAATCCTGTCGGCGAGACGATCTCCCATACAACCAACTACCGTGACCATGTATCGAGCATCGTCAACCTGGACTGCACCGTGGCGCATTATGACCACAATCGGGAAAAATTTGCCGAGTTGCGCAAAACACACGGGGCCGGCGTCACGATATACGATCCGGGCTTGCTCGCATCCGTCCTGATTACCAACCACATGAACGACACAACGATTGACCAGCTGCTCGACAGCTTCGGCATCGAGCGGCGCCGCGACTACATAAAACGTGCAATTGCCTTTCACACAGCACCGGCCCATCGTGAGACGAATGTCTGAGTCGACGATCGGTGACGCTGCTGATATACGGCGTCTTGCATACTGCGAAATTGGCATGAAGGCAAGCGCGAAGGAGCGATCGCCAAACCTCGACCAGGCAAGTGGCGGTTGTGTTTCAGCAAATTTAGAGCGCCGGCGCACCTGTCTATTGTCGGTATATTCGACAAGGCCTCTGGCATAATTGCTGCGCCATATGTTTCGAGTCCTAACCTTTTGCAAATGCGCGGGCAGCAAAACCATGGCCGCAAATCTGAAAGATAACCTGAGACAACTGATTTCCGGGCCGCAGGCGATTCTTCTGTGCCTGCTTTTGGCTACTGACTTGCTGTTTATTTTCTTTCATTGCCTGCAACTGGCAATCGATTATCCACACGACAAAAACTTTCGGCTGAACTGGGCCCGCGGTTATCCCGAGAATTTTCAGTACATCAAGTTCTTGTGGGGCAGCGGCCTGTTGTTCTGGATTTTTATCTGCCGCCGTCGTCTGCCATATCTGTTGTTGAGCGCCGTGCTCGCATACTTGTTGCTGGACGACGCCAACGAAATCCACGAAATCATCGGCGAACGACTGGTCATGGCGTATCCGAACGCCGGTTTTTGGGGAATACATCCGCAAGACGTCACCGAGTTCCTGACGATGATCGCCCTCGGCACTTTAATGCTGCTGGTCCTCGCACTGTCGTGGTTTTTGTCACGGTTGTCGGATCGCCGGGATGTGGTTCGAATTGTCGTGCTGATCTTGTGTATTGGTTTTTTCGCAGTAGTCGTTGACTTCGCTCACGCCATCGTCGGAAACAACCCAATGTTGGACGAGTTATTTCGAATCATCGAAGAAGGCGGTGAAATGATCTCTGCAACTCTGCTGACAGCATCGATTTTTTTCATAGCCTTCCGTGACCAGGTCACGAAAGCACGAGATGAACCTGAACTGCAAGGTACCCCGTGAGTGCTTTCGACCGTGGCAAGATCCTGCAGTTACTACGCCTGCCACATGGTCAACTGCTATGTGTTCTGTTGATCACTGATTTCTCATTCTTCGCATTGCATATTTGTCACAGCCTCGCCGGCATCCCTCCGGATGGTGCAGTCGCAATCTCGCGGCCGCGGGGATTTCCTGAGACCGTCCAGTATATCAAGTTCTTTTGGGCTGCACTCCTTTTCCTTTTGATGTGGACTCGACATCATCGGTTGACGTATATCCTGTTTGCGGGCGTGTTCCTTTACCTGCTCGTCGACGATGCCTGTGAAATTCACGAAAACATAGGAATCTGGTTCGAGGGCAAGTATCCGGACCTGGTGTTTCTGGCCACCACACCCGAGCATATCGGTGAAGCGTTGGCACTGATGGGGTGCGGTTCGGTCGTACTGATTGCGCTGGCGATCGGATATTTGCGGGCGCCGGTCAGTGAACGACCGCTACTGAAACCGTGCCTGTGGATGCTGGGTATATTCGCTTTCTTTGTTTTTGTCGTGGACACGCTGCATGCGCCATTCTACGGTGACAGGTGGTATATCGACCGCATGTTCCAGTTCGTCGAGGAAGGTGGCGAAATGATCTCGATGAGCTTCATACTGGCGTATGTTCTGGAGTTGTCGACCAAATCTTCGCCCCCCACCCCGTAATACGAAACTTCCCGAACAAGCGCTCAAGTGCTGCAATGACTAATTCCTAGCCTCATCGCGCTTCACACGGGCAGCCCCGCCCGTTGCATACAAGATTGCGACGGCTTTGCATTACGTTTCAGCCGCTCGCGAATATACGATCAGTCGTCCCACTCGGATGGAAGGCCGAGTACCTGCTGCAGACGTTGGGCAATGCTGTTCCAGTCCTGCCACATTGCCGCGAAAAGCTTCTGCTCCGAACTGATCGGCGGCGTCTGCAGCCGCACACGGTCGCTAAAGTCTCGCATTTCATCGAAACTCCGGGCATGGGCCAGGGTGCTCAGACGCATATAGCTGGGGAAAAACCCCGTGAGATCGACACGGCGGCCGGGATCATCGATTTCTTTAACGTAAAACAAGAGCGACTGTCGCTCGTACGATGCGTTGATCTCGTAGAATGAGATACACTCGGCATCCACCGCCTTGACGAGGTCCGCGTCGATTTCGCGGAACGCCGAGATCTCCTCAATGAGTTCCGGCCGGCCAATTCCCACGATCTTTTCCAGCGACTCGAGCCTGGTCAAAAAATACACCAGGCTCTGCTCGCCGATGATCGCCAGTGCTTTGTCCACCGTCTGAATCAGCGCTTTGTCATCCGGCCGCTTCTGAAGCTCCGCTACCAGCAGCTTAGTGCCCAGTGTCACGAAACTCAGCTCGCGGGCAATGCTCCACATTTCCTGATTCGAA
Organism: Lentisphaeria bacterium; assembly: GCA_003545375.1. GTDB lineage: Bacteria > Verrucomicrobiota > Lentisphaeria > JABSQK01 > CAJWLW01 > CAJWLW01. The sequence continues at coordinate 26,464 of DPYP01000474.1, read as the reverse complement.
TAAAAGTTGATCCGCTGCCGCGGTACCTGCGCCAGCATTTGCTGATAATCGGCCAGAAAAACCTCAGCGTGCTGCTTGCGGATGGTATCGGCATCGAATTTTTGCCATTTCCCGAACAACGCCGAGAACGCGGGCGGTATCTCTGTCTTAAAATAGTACGCTGGGGCGTGCTTGCTGCCGTATCCGTCCCATGGCTGGGAGACATGCAGGCGGCAACCGGCAAGCACCAACACAGCGAGCAACCCGACAATTCTGATCCCCATGCGTTCCGGTGTTCCCAAATTCCGTCCTGTCACGAAAATCCCTCCCCTATTTGTATGCACCGTTCTCCCCCCATAGCGCCATCAAACTACGGCTGCTGTTTCCAGCCCAAAAAAAACAAACGATTGTATTCGGCGTTCAAAAATCAACCGACGCTACAATATCCTCAAGTGTCTCTGTGTCCGAATCAAAATCAAGCCTATCCTAAATTCGTGTATAAAATACAAGATCAGCGTTCTCGACGGCAGCATATACGTGAAGGTACGGCGCTCGCGGCAACAGAATGTACAAATTCAAAATCTCAGCAAAACCTGCCCTGCCAGAGTTCTGGGCATAATCGTCACAATCTCTCCGAGCATGACCGATCAGGGGTGATACGTCTTGCCGCGGGCCGCAAAGCATTGATGTATTCCCGGAACGCCCCCAGCGTACCGTAAAATCCCCTGCCGCCGATAGTTGAAGGCGTTCGATGGCATAGTATATTCGCTTCCCGTAACACTGTACAGGTGGAACATCCACTGCAACGAACGGTCACATACCACATTCTGCTATTCCACAACGCATAACCGCGAGAGTGCCACATGATCTACTTCAGATTTTGCCTGCTCGTGTGCCTTGGTGCCACCTTTACCATGGCACAGGACGAGGATGAAATATATTTCAGAGAGCAACAGAGTCCACGCCCCGAACCCGAAGCCGACTATGTCTGCAAGCGCGCTGAACAGATTATCGACGCTGCAGTGGCCCCGGCCGTTCCTGTCATCGACGGCAATATCGAAGACCCGATCTGGAAACTTGCCGAGTGGCACGCGCTCGAACTCCCAGGTCAGGATTTCAAAACCGACCGCGTTGCCCTCAGTTACGACGAGGAATATCTCTATTTCGCCGGAGAGTTTGTCGATGCCGATGTCCAGGCCCCGACCACCGAGCATAATACCGATCTGTCGAAAGACGATCATGTCGGGTTCCATCTGCGTCCGATCGGCAGTGACACAGCCTACGTAATCATGGCATCCGCCAACGGCACCACCATGGGGTACTCCAGCAGCGATAAAGAGTGGCGTCCCAAGACGTTCGAGGTCATCAGCGCCGGCAGCGACGACGGCTGGACTGTCGAGGGCCGCGTCGGCATGAGTGAACTGATGCCGCCGCAGCGCAAACCAATGGTGCGCGATATTTGGCGCTATATCTTCTACCGCCTCGACGTCGATACCGGGCAGACGGTACTCTTGGGCAGCGCCCCCGAAGGGGAGTGGAAGCGCCTGAAACTCGACAGCGAGCCGGTCCGCGCAGGTTTCCTCAAGCACCAGACCATGGCGAGGCTGATGTTGAGGACAAGTTTCGTCGATCACGAAAACTCCCTGTCAGGGAAAATCGACAGAATGAACGTGAGCGGCAAAACAACCAAGTTCGAATTCGTGCCGGAGGAAATCGGCTGGAAATCCCTCCAAGGCGACGGCTACGCACTGCTCGGCGACAGCCCCAACGTTTTCCTGCCATCGATGCTGGCAGTGCATCCCGTCAGCGCCAGTGAACCGACTATCATCACATGGTTGAACGCTACGCCGAAGCGGGTTTTGATTTTTGCCTGTCTCGACACGTTGGCAATGACGCCGATCGGCAACGGCGAAGCCGATGGCACGCAAGTCAGCGTCACCGGCAAGGGGCCGGACTTCGAGCAGTTCGACAAGATGCTGATCATAGATGACTTGTGGCAATTGTCCCTGATGCGGTCACCGGCAAACACCCGGGTCACTGTCGCAGTCGACGCCGGCCCGAGTGGCAATACGGTCAGCGACAAGACCTTCGTAGCGATCTATATCGTACCATGGAACCCGAAGCCGACCATTCAGAAAGTTACGACCCCTGCGCAAATACCGCAGTTGCTACGCCGTTCGTCCGCCGAAGGCAGTGACAACAACAAATAGCCGACTCCGCTGTGAACATAGCTGTTCACACTCGACCATCATCCATCGGACCTCGTATGCGCCTACTCACTTTGTTATTGGCCACCACTCTCACGGTGTCTGCAGCGGATGATTTCAAATCGATCAATCGGTCGCTCGTCCGGCTGACTGTAGCTGGACAGAAACCGGACTACCGGATTCCCTGGAATCCCGGCCGCGGCAGCCGCGGTAGTGGCAGCGGTTTCGTCATCGACGGCCGGCGTGTTATGACCAACGCCCACGTCGTCAGCAACAGTCGCTTCATCGAACTCGAAAAGGACGGCGATCCAGAGCGCTACCCGGCGCAGGTCAAGTTTGTCGCGCACGACTGTGATCTGGCGATTATCGAAGTCAATGATCCGAAATTTTTCGAGGGAACCGAAGCCTTGGAATTCGGTGATATCCCAGCGCTGCACTCTACGGTCTACGCCTTCGGTTACCCGATCGGCGGCGAGCGCATGTCGGTAACACGCGGCGTCGTGTCGCGTATCGAGTTCCGCACTTACTCACATTCGGGACTCGACACCCATTTGTGTATCCAGGTCGATGCGGCGATCAATCCCGGCAACAGCGGCGGCCCGGTGATTCAGAACGGCAAGGTCGTAGGCGTCGCGTTTCAGGGATACAGCGGCGCCATCGCGCAAAACACCGGATACATGATTCCGACCCCGGTCATCCAACGGTTCCTGGCCGATATCGCGGATGATTCCTACGAGGGCTACGCCGAGCTCGCAGTCGAGCATAGCAACCTGCTCAATCCGGCTCATCGTGAATATCTCGGCATGTCACCCGGCATGACCGGTGTCCGCGTCACCGACGTAATGTCCGTCGGTTCCGCTGTCGGGGTGCTGGAGAAGGACGACGTACTCATGGCGATCGACGGGTATCCCATCGACAATGACGGCCACATCACGCTGGGTGACGAGTACGTTCAGTTCGCGGAGATCATCGAACGTAAATTCCACGACGACACCGTCGATTTCGACATTCTGCGCGAGCGCGCACAAATGACCGTCACTGTATCTTTGCGAGGTGCCTGGCCGTATCTGATCTACCGCAACCAGTATGACCGGCGCCCCCGCTACGTGCTGTTTGCCGGCCTGCTCTTCCAGCCGCTGTCTCGCGATTTTATGAGCGCGCACAAAGTGAACAATCCGCAGATCAAGTATCTCTACGACTTTTATATTACCGACGACATCTTTGAAGAGCGGCCGGAGGTCGTCATTCTCAGCACGATTCTGACAGACCCGATCAATACCTACCTCGGCAATTTCACAATGTCCGTGATCGATGAAATCAACGATCGCAAGATCAAGCGCATCGCCGATGTCGCGACAGCGTTTGCGGAGTCGGCGGATCAATATGTCATCCGCACCATCGACGGTGGTCTGCCGATTGTCATCGATGCCGTCAATGTCGCAGCGGCGCGCAAGCGTATCGTCCGCAACTACTATGTGACGCGCGAGCAGTACCTGGGGCCGGAGGATGATCAATGACCTGCCGTAAGACCTGTCTCTTCCTGACTGTCGCTACAACATTGCTGGCGACCGCTGCAGCAGCCCGCCACAAGACCGATGCGATCGTCCGAGTCCGTGTGACCGGTCAGGATTTCAGTTTCTTCCGGCCCTGGGAAAAGAAGGGGCCGACCTCGCGCGAGGGACTGGGTGTCGTCCTCGAAGGCAACCGTGTTCTGATCACCGGGCGCCTGGCAATGAATGCGACGTTTGCCGAACTTGAGAAGATCGACACCGGCGAAAAGATGCCCGCCTATGTAACGCACGTCGACTATGCTGTAAATCTGGCATTACTGGAACCGGCACTTCCGTCGTTCCTGAGCGACATGCGACCCTGGCGACTGCGGACAACCTCGGAGATCGGCGACAAACCGCAGGCCATCCAATTCGAAGGCAACGGGCTGCCGATTGTTACCGAAGGAGAAATCAAGCGTATCGAGCTGACAACCTATCCACTCGACGTTTTGACCTTGCTCAGCTATCGCATGGAGATCTCAATCGCACGCAATGTCAGCAGCTATACTCTGCCGATCACTTACCGCAACAGGTTGATCGGCCTGGTCATGAGCTACAGCTCCGACAACCGTGAAGCAGTGATTGTGCCAGCCCCGGTCATCAAGCATTTTCTCGATGACTACGACGACGGGCATTACAATGGATTTCCGCGTGCCGGCTTCGGATTTGCATCGTTGCAGGATCCGCAACTACGCCGCTACCTCGGGGTGCCGGCCCAGGGCGATGGCGTTTTCATCACCACGATCATACCGGGCAGCGGTGCAGACAAGGGCGGGATGCAGGAGGGTGACGTACTGCTGGCCATCAACGAGTTCGCGATCGACAAATTCGGCGAGTACACAGATCCCGATTTCGGCCGCCAGTCGATTGCCCACCTTACAACAACCCGATCGCATGTCGGCGACAGCGCGATACTGCATATCGTGCGGGAGGGTAAACCCCAATATCTCACGGTGAAGCTGGAATTCGTGCCACTCTCGCATTACCCGATCGAACCATATATCCTCGACAAGCCGGCCGAGTTCATTATCGTCGGCGGCCTGGTGATCGAGGAACTGTCCGGGCAGTATCTCAATGAATGGGGCAGTAACTGGGCGAAAAAAGCACCCCGCCGGCTGGCATACTATGAACGGAATCAGTGGGACCTCTTTGAACCAGGAGAAAGGATCGTCATTCTCAGTCAGGTGCTGTCGTCAGCTGCGAATATCGGCTTTTCAAAGCTGAAATTTCTGCGTATCGATTCGATCAACGGCATGGATATTCGCAAACTGTGCGACGTCGTCGAGGCATTAAAGACGCCGATCGACGGTTTTCACAAGATCGCCTTCGACGAGTTCCCAAACTACGTCGTACTCAAAGCAGACACGCTGGAAGCTGAGAACGCCCAGATCCAGGCCCGTTATCATCTTCCGATGCTGCAACGCATCGAATGAGCCGAATGCTCAGATTGCAGATGTCGTCTTGCGGCTTTCCGCTTACCTTTCTGCTGTTGTTTCTCACCCCGCTCTCCAGCCCTGCCGAAAAACAGTGGCTGCACGGCGCCATTCGCATCAACAGCAACATCAGTTCGGGCAACCGGAGCATGGCACAGATCGCTGACGAGGCGACCGCCGCCGAGCTCGATTTCATCGTCTTCACCGACCAGTTGGTGGCACGCGCCGAGTACGGGCTCTGGCCCTTGCGGCACGTCGTGCGTTACGCCCGCGAGCAGCCTTCTATCGTCACCTTCGGGGTCGAGCGCTACCTCGAACAAGTGCGCGAAACAGCAGCGCAGAACCCGGATCTGGTGATTATCGCCGGCGCCGACGTCGCGCCGATCTATACCTGGTCGGGGATGCCCTTCACCGAGAATTTCACTGTGCACCAGTGGAGTGAACAGATGACTGTCTTCGGGCCGGATTCCGCGCCATTCTACAGCAATCTGCCGGCACTCGGCAATGAAGCGCACGGGTTCTTCATGCCCGGCACCCTGCTGAAGCTTCTGCCGCTCCTGCTGCTCATACCGGGCATATCCATGTATCGCCGCAGTTACAGCAGTTACGCCGATGCGCAGGGCAATCGCATCCGTATCTTTGACTGGCCACGGATGCTCGCCGGAATCGTGATGGTTGCAGGCGGCGTGCTCGGGACCTTCGAATTACGGCCATTTACGCAATCCTTGGGCTTCGACCAGTACGGCAACTACGGCACCAAACCGTACACGCAGGTCATCGACTATGCACACAGCAACGATGCCCTGTGTTTCTGGTCAGGACCCGAACAGCGCATGGAGCAGGTTAAAAGTGGCGTCCACTTTCTGACCGTACCGCAACTCGATGACATTCGTTTCACGTTCCGGCACAACGGACTGGCGGGCATCTATCCCGACAACTCGACTGCATATCGACCTGGTCAGTTGTGGGACTACATGCTGCTGGAATATGTCGACGGCCGACGCAAGGTACGCCCCGTGGCTATTGGCGAGGTCGACTACCACGGCCTGTGGCGGGTCGACGGCATCCAGACTATCGTGCATGCCGAACCCAACCACGACGCCGTTCTGCAGGCAATCGCCGACGGCCGTTCGTACGCCGCCAACATCACCGTGCTCGACCGCTTGCGCCTTACGCAGTTCGAGGTCAGCGATGCTGCCGGCACAACTGCTGGGCTGGGAGAGACGCTGACAACGGGCGCTCGGACAGTGGCCGTACGTATTGCCGGCACACGCTCACCGGACAAGATGGAATTTACGGCGGTCTTCAAACTTGTCGTCGACGGCGAGGCGGTCGCCTCATTACGGGCGCCGGCCGAGGAGACCTTCGAGATTGTGCACGATGTCGAGTTGACTCGTGACGCGTCGATGCACTACGTCCGGTTGTACATGGGAGACCCGGCTGTTACATTCATCAGCAATCCGGTGTTCATCCACCGGCCGACGAATGCCGATACTCCGTGACGCACAGTAGCAAAGCCAACCCCACGTTCAACGATGAGTGATCGCCCCGATCTGATGAGTCAATCCGTTGCCGCCAGGGAGGAATTTCTGGCGCAACAGCGCATCCTGGTTATAGCGCCACATGCCGATGACGAAGCTTTCGGTTGTGCCGGCACGATCGCCAAGATCAAGGCACTGGGCGGCGAAGCTTTCGTCATGCTGATGAGCGTCGGCGATCTTGAGCAGTACAACTCCGATGTCGCCTTCGCAGAGAGCAGCACGCGGATCAGTGAGTTCGAAGACGTCGTCAACTATCTGAAGATCGACGACTACGACATCATCTTCAAGGATTCCGAATCGTACATGCGTCTCGACGCGATGCCGCGGCGCGACCTGATCCATGTCATCGAGAAAACCAGCAAACTCGCGCTGGACCGGATCAATCCGACGATCGTGGCGCTGCCGGCGATCTCGCACAACCAGGATCATGTCGCCGTGTTCTACGCCGGTTTCACCGCCTGCCGGGCCCATGACCCGTCCGTAAAGTCGTTCCCGAACATTGTTCTGGCCTATGACAATCCGACGCTTTTCTGGAACGTTGATTCCGATAAATTCCGTCCGAACTTCTACGTCGATATCTCAAAGCACCTCGATGACAAACTCAATTCCATACGGTTGCACAAGTCGCAACTGCGACACTCGCCGCATTGCCTGAGTATCGAGAACATGGAATACCTGGCCCGAGTCCGCGGCCATGAAATCTCAGTAGCCGCCGCCGAAGCATACATGTGCTATCGGATGGTGCTTTGACGACAGACGAACCTACGGGCTCCCCTCCCCCGGAGCGACGGGGTCACGGAACCGCTGCCCACCTGCTACGCATCCTTCTGGTTTTCATCGTTCTTGCCGGTGTCGCTTTGCGCGGTGCCGTCGTGCTGACGACACCACCGCATCCGAAGTACCACGAGTCCCCGTTCCGCGACGAGATTCACTACCGGCAGCTCGCCCGCAACCTGGTCGAGTTCAAGCATTTCACTGCCATCGCCGAGGGTTTTCAGACCCACTCGACACGGTCACCCGTCTACCCTGCCCTGCTGGCATTGGCCAACTGGTTCACGGGCTTCGCACCGAAGACGCATCAGTGGCTTAACTTCGGGCTCGACTGTATCAACCTCCTCTTGATCGGCCTGCTCGGTGCCCGGCTGTTCGGGCCGCTGACCGGCTGCCTGGCTCTCGGGTTCTATGCGCTGTTCGGCCCCGTATGCCATGCCGTGACGGCAAGTAATCCCGAGATCCTGGCCATCACCCTGATCCTGGCATCGATGCTTAATTTTGTCTGGTTCCTACGCAACGGGCTGCAGTATCGCCATGCCTGGGGGTTTGCCTTGATGCTGGTGTTATTGATACATACACGTCCAGTATTCCTGCTGGCAACCCCCGTGGTGGCATTAATCATATGGTTCGCCCCGCGACGGCGAACCTGGCAGCGGCGGCTCGCACCTCTGCTGCTCATCGCACTCTTGTGCCTGCCATGGGGGATTCGTAATTATCGTCTGCACAAAACGATTGTACCGGTCTGCACCATGGCCGGTTGGCATCTGGCGACGCACGCCAGGTCGTCGGCGGAACTCAGTATCAAAACACTGATGGACTACGTCTACGATCCGGCTCACAAGGATTGGAATGAAGGCGATTTTTATCGGGATGCCATGACCGAGACCTGGCGCCTTACCATGTCAACGCCGCTCGATACCACCTTCACCGGCGTCGGCCGGATCATCCGGCGCTGGGGTTTTCAGCAGCCGTACAAGCGGATTTTTCAGGCGCGTGCTTATGTTTATCCGGTACCTTTGAGCGACGAGAATCCCGAGCTCGGGGATCGCCTTGCGCCCAACGACCGGCTTGTCCTGCCCTTGTTCGATTTTGAGGGCTTGTGCTACGTGGCCTTCATCTTTGTGCTGGCCTTGTGCATCGCCCGACGCAAACATCTGGTTTCGTCGTTTCGTTGCTGGTGGCGCCGCGGTTGGCCGTTGTTGGCGATCCTGGCAGTCTATTTTGCGGCGCATATCATCGGTCTCCCGCTGCAGCAGTACCGATTGGTCATCGAACCACTGCTGGTCGTGCTGATGATCGGACTGGTCGTACAGTTGCTCGGCATGCCGGGTCG
>DPYP01000474.1:0-17262 GCA_003545375.1 Lentisphaeria bacterium | reverse complement strand
ACCGTTGTGGTGTTGCTGTATGCCGGCATTTACCAGTTTCAGTTTGGCATGGCGCCGAAGCCGATCAAATACCCGAAACTTTCGGGCAAAGCGGACGAACCGATGCTGCTCAGCTATTCGCAGGCAAGGGATATGCAATGGCAGGCACAAGGCGACCTCCCGGCCGGCACAGTCATCTACGCTGCCGGCATTGTCCGGCATATCGGACCGCAGCCCGATCCTCATTTATCTTTCCCGGACAGGCGGATAGTCAAGGCCAAGCTCGAAGTGCACAAATATGCGGACGACGGACACCCTTTGGGAATCGGCGACATTTACGTCAATTTTCTCTCCTGTGAGGCGCCCGAGGAGGACACCTGCATCAAAGTCACCGGGCGGGCGACCGTCGGCCCCTTCAAGGAAATCACGATCGATGTCGTGGGATGGAGCCACCTATGAATCCCCTCAGTCGTCCGGCGGTGTTTCTGACGCAATCGCGTTTCGTCGAGTTTCTGTTTGCCGCCGGCCTGCCGCTCATCGGCTACTGCCTGGCGATCACGTCGCTCGACGCGCTGCCGTACATCTGGCTGATGCTGATCGCCACCGGGCTTACCGGCGCTCATATCCTGGCGTTCAACGACGCCTGCTTTCCCGAGCGGCGACAGACGGCCCGGTTACTGGGCATGCATGCCTGTGTCCTGGTGCCCCTGTTTATTTTCGTTTGGAATCGCGGTCATCACGCTGCCGTGCTGACGCTGCTGCTGATGATCGTCAATTGGGATTTATACGCCTGGACCGGCAAGCGAAACTGGCTGCTGTCACTGCTGCATCACTGTATCGGCGGCACCTTGCACGTCGCAGCCGGCTTTCTCTTCGCCGGCGGCGACTGGCGGCAAGCAACATTTGTCGGGGTGTATTTCGGTCTGTGCATGGCCGGCGCTGCCATGCATCATGAAGCGATCGATGTGGACGAGGACCATACTGCGGGCTTCACATCAGGCGCCGTCCGTTTCGGGTTCCGCCGGTGGTTCGTATTGGGCGTCGTCCCAATGACGCTGGCGCATCTATGGCTGCTGCAGCAAATCGACCGATTCGCGGTGCTTATGTTGAGCGCCTTTGCGGTGTACATCGTGCTGTTGGCGGTCTGCACAGTTCGCAGCATCGATCACCGCCGGGCCATGGTCTTTCGCATGTATTGCCGAATTGTCTATGGACTGGCGGGTGCGGTGTATCTTCTGTGGCGATTGGTGACTTTGTAGCAATCCCTCAGCGGCCGCCAAGCATTCCGCGGCGTAGCACATCACCCCGCTAATACGTAATCTTCTGCCAGTACAGTACGTAATCCTTCGGTAAATTACGCAAGTCGAGGGTGGCAACCATACGTCTGGTGATGTCGCCGTTGTTATAGCCGGCCCGTACTTCGATCGTGTAGACACCGAAGGCCCGCAGCGACATCCGGGTGTTGAGCTTGTTGAACAACTCCAGATACAGACACTCTTCCAGCGGTGTCTGCACCTCGTACCACGACTGAATACACTCCTGCAACTGCACCATCTCGTCGCCGTCGATCCCGGCGGCCGTGCGGATCACCGCCTCCGACGACGAAAAAACGTTCGGTTTGCCGGTAAAGTTGCCGACGTTCCGCGGCGGTACGATGCGCACCAGGTCCTGCGGCAACACCTCCATCTCGTTGTCGCGGCGCGGGATTAACAGCTCGATGTTCGGCAGCCAGTATATCTCTTCGCGCAGCGACAGCCGGTCGTTGCGGGGAAACTCCTCAAGCCCGAAAGCACTGTACTCGTCGCGCTCCATGCCGAGTTCACGCGGCTCGTCGTTGCCGTCGAGGTAGTCCTCGAGAACGTCGAAGAAGGCGTCGAGCTGATCACGTCGTTCCTCGTCATCACCGATCGTCGCGGCAAACGACTGGCGCGTCTGCCGCGCGGCCTTCAGCGTCGAGAAATCCCAGCCGCGGGCAGCATCGAGCACCCGCACGTGGGCCAGGATATCGTCGGTCACCCAGACATCGTGCCGTTTGCCGTCGGCCATCCAGGACTCGGTATCGACGGCTTCGCGTTGAATATCGCGGAAACCGAGGCGGCGGTTTGGAAAACGGCGGCGATCGGACATGATCATCCACTGTCCGTATGCCAGTGCGGACTCCGCAGCGTATTTCATCTGGCTGCGCTCGGTGTTGACCTTGGTCACGATACGTGAGGTCTGGGCGCTGGTAATCATCATGGCGGCGAGCACTGCGAACAGCGCCGCCGAACCCAGAACAATGACCAAGGCCATGCCGTGATCCCTGCAGCGACGATTGCCGGATGTTCGGTTACTGGTCACTCCGCCTCCGGACGCGAGATCTCTGACGATCGGACTGCCAACTGCCGTGACGCTCGTATAAGCCGGCGCCGGCGGTGCGGCGCAGCCAGTTCTCATGGCGGCCACCGAACCACTTCACCTGCATCAAAATAGCCAGCGGCAAATAAGCGTGTTCGGGATCCCAGGTATCTTCAAAGATTAATTCATCGTTGTTCATGTCGCCGTACTGGAAGGCGATGTTCTCGACGCCGGCCGCCAGATAGGATTTTTTTATCTTCGGGTCGTTGAGATCGCTCGGAAACGGCGGGTAATCGCAATAATAGGCATACAGATCGCTGTGGCGATCGATGAAAAAACCGCAGTACCGGATGGCACCGTCCTCAAGCCGGTTGAACTGGTGCAGGTAGGAAACGATCATGTGGTCCGGTTCGCCGACAAAAATCTGAACCGGCTTGGGCTGACGTTCTCCAATGTCCGCCGGCCAGGTAAACGGGACGACATTGGAAAGGATCGAATCGATGGTGCGATCCAGCACCAGAATTTCTTCGAGATGCTCGGTATGACTGTTCACCCGTGACCACGACTCGACGATGGTATATGTGCCCGACACAAGAATTGTCAGGATCACTGCCAGCAGCGCCGCAGCGATCACGACCTCCAGGAGTGTGAAGGCGTGGGCGCCGAATCTGGTGCGCAGCGATCTCATTCCGGGTCCTCCTCGAAAATGAGTTTGTTGACGATGTGCTCAACGCTTCGACCGCTTTCGTCGGTGATCACGATGCGATAGGTGCCAAGGATCCAGCCATTGCTTGCTTCCTGAGCGTAGTCGGGCAAGCCCTCGAGATCGACGTAGATCTCGCAGGAGGCGTGCAGCTTTCGCGGAATAAGGCCGTCCGGCAGGCTGGCAACCGTCGGATCGGGTGTCAGCAGGTAAAACTCGGTAGCTTGCTCCAGCGCATGCTGCAGGGACCATTCACTCTCAAGCGTCGCAATATTGAATTTCGCCTGTCCCGACAGTGTCAGTGTAGCGCCCAGCGCCAGCGCCAGGACAGCGATAGCGACCAGCACCTCGATCAGCGTGAACCGGAGCCGCGCGAAACTTGCGAACTCTGCAACGTGCCGCCCAATACGCCGCGCAGTTGGACTGTTGCTCGTGCTCACTGCTCGGTGATCGGCGCCATGATGGCACGGCCGTTGAGCCTGTCCACTTCGATGGCAGTGTGCAGCTCGTCGATGCGCACCGGCAGGTACGGGCCGGTGGCCTCGCCGTTCGGGAAGAATTCGTAGTAGGCGGCCTGCCCGTCGTGATCGAACGACTCCTCGTCAAGCCTAACGCCCTCGGGCAACGGAAACCGCTTCAACCGGTTGAGAGCAGAGGCAACGTCGAAGTTGTCGGCATCGCTGTAGGCGCCCTCGGTAGCGGGGCGCATGCGCTGGACGTTGGCGGCCTCGATGCGGATCTGCCGGTTTGCGAATTCGATGTGCACCTTGACCTGGCGCCCGGTGGCCATCGCCAAGGTAGTCGCGGCGTTGAAGGAGGCCCCAACGGAATCAGCAAACTGCGTGACCCGGATGCCACGCGGCACGAGGCCAAGGCGCGGCATGACGACAGCAATTACCGTAGCGACGACAACGAGCACGACAATCATCTCCAGCAGTGTGAAGCGGCGCCGGTTCATTATTCCTCGTACCAGCTACCGATATCGGCGTCGTTCTTCTGACCGCCGGAAGCGCCGTCTTTACCGTAGCTGTAAATGTCGTACCCCCGCCCGTCCTGGCCTGGCAGATCGAAATAATACTCATTGCCCCAGGGGTCCTTGGGGATGGCACTGCTCTTGAGGTACGGGCCGTTCCATTTGGCTGACGACCCGGGATTTTTGACCAGGTCGTTGAGCGTGCGGGGATGTTCCTTCATGTCCAGGTAGTACGAGAGGACGGCATCGTCTAGTACTTTAATCTGCGCCTTCGCAGCGTGCCGATTGCTCTTTTCCAAACCGCCCATGACATTGGGCAGAACCAGCCCGGCTATGAGTGCGATGATCGTGACGACAACCAGCATCTCCACAAGCGTGAAAGACCGGCGATAGACAACGTTCTTCATTATTGCTCGATTGGGGTGAAGCGTTGAAGAGTTAAACAGTTACAAGCCGCCCTGCATATCCATCACCGCCATGAACAGCATCAGAACGATCGAACCGACGACGAGGCCCAGCACGATGATGACGATCGGTTCGAACCAGGACAACGCCCGTTTCACAAGGTGCTTGAGGTCGTCGTCGTAGCGATCGGCAACGCGTTCCAGCATGACATCGGAAGCGCCCATTTCCTCGCCGACAGCGAGCATGCGGATGACCATTGTCGGCACGTACGGACTGCGTCCCAGGGCAACGCTGAGGCGTTCACCGCGGCGCAGGTCGGCAGCCAGGGTGGAAATCGAACTGCGCAGCCTGCTGTTCTGAATAACGCGGGCAGCGATGGCAACCGTATCAAGCAGGTGCACGCCGTTGCGCATCAGGATAGCCATGGTACGCACCAGGCGCCCGATATTAGCAAGCAAGACCATACGGCCGAGGATCGGCACTTTGAGCACGAAGTCATCCCAGCGTGCCAGAATACGTTCGTCACGCGACGCCTCGCGGATGGCAATGACAGCAACCGCCAGCAGGATGACACCGATCCACCAGTAATCGTGCAGACCAGTCGACAGGGCCAGCAGGAGTGCCGTCGACCCCGCGGCCGGCTGTCCGGAAGTCGTGATGACTTCGCCGAATTTCGGTACGACAATGCCAAGCAGAATCATCACGACACCGCCACACACAAACAGGACGAACACCGGATAAATCGATGAGGATACAACGAAATTTCGCATCTCCCGCTGCATGAGCAGAAAATCACGGAGTTGCGCCAGCACCTGTGGCAACGCCCCCGCTTCCTCGCCGGCCTCAACGATACTGGCGTACATACGCGGAAACTGCCGGCCGCGATCGCGGATCAGCTGCGATAGTTTGCGGCCCTCATGCAGACCGCGACGCAGGCCGGCGATGAGTTCTTTTTCTTCCTGGCTTTCGCTGGTTTCCTCGATGATGCCAAGAGCGCGTTCCAGCGGGATGTCGGCCTGCAGCAAAGGCACCAGACGATCACTGAAGTCAGCGACGTCGAACTTGCGACGAAATCCCCAAGAGCGACCGCCACCTCTGGAATCACCGTGGCCGAGAAACTCGATCGGAATCAGCGAGCGCGAACGTACACGCCGGGTCGCTTCGCTCTCGCTCTCGCTCTCGATCAGGATTTCTTCGATCTTCCCGGCGGCATTGGCGACTTTGAACTTAAAAAGCGGCATGGGTCAATCGCCGTCGGCTGCATTTTTTGTCTGTTTCTGCTGCATGATGAAGATTCGGCGCATCATGACCGGGACGTTATCGATGCGGAATTCCAGCCAGTACTCGCCGGTGTTGCGAAAGCAGACGCCCTGGACATTGAACACCAGATCAACCACCTGCATCGGATCCTTGAACGCCACTTTACCTTTGACCGCGAGAGCATTGGTATCGGTTGCCTGATGGCGGCAAACGACTTCGCAGGCGTAATTGCCCCTACCGCTGGTCAGCGACACAAAAATCGACAGACTCGGATGTACGCACGGCAGATTCTTGGTGTAAAGCCGGTCAAACAGCCCGATCAACGATCGCTTGTTAGTTTGTTTCTCCTGGATAATGGTATCGCACACCAGAAGTGCCAGACCCATTGGGCATTCATTCATCATGCTTTTGCACCATACATGTAAGTAGTAAGACATGCGGGCAACGTCAAGGTTCCGGAACTTTGCACCGCAAGAATTGATGTTTCGCCGAAAACGAGTGTATGGTTCCGGTAGCCATTCGAGGCGCGGATCGCGCCGCATGACAGGTCACGGTTTTTCGTTCGCCAGTAACATAGCCGGGGAGTACGGTGAATAAAAACGATGGAATCCGAGTCAACATCAAACACATAGCCGAAGAGGGCTTGCCGATCACCGGCAATCTGCCGGCATCGTTCTTCGATATCGACGAAAGCGACCGCCTCAATAGTTCGAACCCGCTGGCATACGATCTCATCGCCTTCCCCGCCGCGCACGACATCCTCGTACGCGGTACGATCAGAACGACCCTGCGATGCCGCTGTGACCGCTGCTTGCGCTATTACGATCATCTCGTTGAAAATCCCGATGTCTGCCTGTTCTACGAGGAAGTAACGGATGATTTTCTGGATTTGACGGATGATGTACGCGAAGATATCCTGCTGGGCTTCCCGCAAAAATGCCTCTGCTTACCCGACTGTCGTGGCCTCTGCCCTGAATGCGGCCGCAACCTCAACGTGGGCGAGTGCGACTGCCCGACTCCGGCGAGCGCGCCGAGCGCTTTTGACAAGCTCGAGGGACTTGATCTGTAGCACCGTACAATTGCCACGTAGCACCTGGGACTTGCGGATTTCGCTCACCGCCCTTTTATAATCCCGCCGAACGGTTACTTTTGTCACCTAACATCCAAACCCACCTATCTCGGCAATCGTCCGTGCCAACAGGTGTTCGGCGCAGACAGCAGCAGTATTTAGGGTTTCACTGCCAGACGACAGAAGAACGTTGATGAGATGATAATTCATGCAAATTGCTGTTGACGTCATGGGCGGCGACAACGCGCCCGCCTGCAATATACGTGGAATCCATCAGGCACTGACCGACTTTCCGCACATCCGGAAGTTCTTGCTAGTCGGAGACTCCGAGATCATCAAACGCGAACTCGATCACATCGAGCCAAGTATGGACGAATCTCGACTGGAACTGGTACACGCCTCTCAGACAATCACGATGACCGACCCAAGCTCCACGGCATTGCGCCAGAAAAAAGACAGCTCGATCACCGTCGCCGCCGGACTGCTGAAGAACAACCAGGCCGACGCCTTGGTCAGCGCCGGCCATACCGGTGCTGCTGTCGCCGCCACTGTGGTCAAGACGCGAACGCTCGAAGGCATCGAACGTCCCGGCATCGCTGCGGTCATGCCAACGTCCACGGGCAGTTCCTTTCTGGTGCTCGATGTCGGGGCCAACGTCGACTGTAAGCCGATACATTTGGCACAGTATGCGCTCCTTGGCGAAGCCTATTCACGCTATATCCTGCGGACACCAGAACCGCGTGTCGGCGTCCTCAGCTTCGGCGGCGAGGATCAAAAAGGCAATGACCTGACGAAAAATGCCTTTAAGCTGCTCAAACAGATGCCGATCAATTTCATTGGCAATATCGAAGGCCATGACCTCTTCACCAATGACATCGACGTTGTCGTGTGCGACGGTTTCGTCGGCAACGTTATGCTCAAAGCCTGTGAAAGCCTGGCACGGACGATGACCCAGATTCTCAAGAACCGCATGCGCAAATCACCCGTTCGAATGGCCGGCGCCTTTCTCTCCAAGAACGCCTTTCGGGAACTCAAGGAACTGACAGACCACGAAGAATATGGCGGTGCCCCATTGCTGGGCATCAACGGCAACTGTATTATTGCGCACGGATCCTCGACGCCGAAAGCCGTACGAAACGCCATCCGAGTAGCGGCGGAGATGGTGGAGAACCGAGTCAACGAACACATCCTAGCAAAGGTGTCGTCGATCGACTGGCAGCAACTTGCCACCGATTGAACCAACGGCAATCCGCCAAAACACGAGACACTGCTCATGCAGACCTACGGCGTAAAAATCCTTGGCACAGGATCGTACACACCAGAAAAGGTGCTGACCAACGCCGACCTGGAAAAACTCGTCGACACCACCGACGAATGGATCGTTACCCGCACCGGCATTCGCGAACGGCATGTCGCGGCAGATGACCAGCCAACGTCGGCTCTGGCCGAGCAAGCCGCGCGAGGAGCCATGGAAATGGCCGGCATCACAGCGGACGAAATTGATCTGATCTTGGTAGCAACGATCACCCCGGACAAGTGTTTCCCGAATACCGGCTGTTTTCTTCAGCAGCGACTGCAGGCGACACGGGCAGCATGCTTCTCGATCGAGGCGGCGTGCTCGGGTTTTGTCTACGGCTTGGATGTGTGTTCGGCTCTGCTGCGAACGGGTCGATTCAAGACCGCCCTGGTGGTGGGCGCCGAGAAGCTGTCATCGATCGTAAACTGGAACGATCGTTCCACCTGTGTACTGTTCGGCGACGGCGCCGGTGCCGTTATCATTCAGGCGGTCCCCGAAGAAGATGACTGCTATATCGCTTCACATCTCGCTGCCGATGGTAATCATTCCGATATTCTGCACATCCCCGCCGGCGGTTCCAGCATGCCGATCTCCCGCGAAATCCTCGACAACGAACAGCAGTACATGGTCATGTCGGGCAAGGAAGTGTTCAAGCTGGCCGTGCGCGCTATGGCCAGCTCCGGCAGGAACGCACTCGCACAGGCCGGCATGACTCACGAACAGGTGCGCTGGTGCATCCCGCACCAGGCCAATACCAGGATCGTCGCCGCTGTCGGCAAAGAACTGGGAATGCCGGCGGACCGCGTGTTCGTCAACCTGCAGAAGTACGGCAATACCTCTGCCGCCTCTATCCCGCTGGCGCTCGACGAAGTCGTGCGTACCGGTCAGGTCGACCGCGGCGATTACCTGTTGTTCGTAGCCTTCGGCGGCGGTCTCACCTGGGGCGCCAATCTGGTACGGTGGTGAGAGTGGCAACTCCGTCTACTCTCCTGAATTCCAAACCCTGAACACGCCAAATATTTTATGAGTTTACAAGGGAAAATCGCTATCGTCACGGGCGGCACCCGCGGCATCGGTAAAGCAATCAGCATCCGCCTGGCGCGGGACGGGGCGACGGTCATCGCCATCCATATCCGGCCGGAAGCCGGCGAAGAGGCCTCGCCAGACTTCGCGGCTGCCGGTGTCGAGATACACACGCGCCAAGCCAATGTCAGTGATGTCGATGCGGTCAATGACCTGGTCACGAGCGTCATCGCAGAGTTTGGCAGTATCGATATTTTGATCAACAACGCCGGCATAACCCGCGACGGTCTGCTGGTGCGAATAAAGGAAGACGACTGGGACGCCGTCATGAGCATCAATCTGAAAGGAACATTCAACTGCATCAAGGCAGTCACGCGCGCGATGATGAAGGCTCGCAGCGGCCGTATCGTCAATATCTCCTCAGTCGTCGGCGTCGCCGGCAACGCCGGGCAGGCAAATTATGCTGCCTCCAAAGCCGGCATCATCGGGCTAACGAAATCCGTCGCCAAGGAGTTGGCAAGCCGCAATATCAACGCCAATTGTGTGGCACCCGGCTATATCGACACCGACATGACGAATGCCATGAACGATGAGGCGCGTGAGCAGTTTTTGACGCAAATTCCGCTGGGTCGTCCGGGCTTACCGGACGAGGTTGCCGGACTGGTAGCGTATCTGGTCAGCGACGAAGCGGCGTACATCACCGGCCAGACGATCTGCATCGACGGCGGCATGGTCATGTAGGTTGCGTGAAACTTTCCGAGATCAAACGGGCAAACGATCGAGGTTTGTTCACCCCTCCCCACACACTCTCAACGCAGTTTTGCACTCGGCGACCTTCACGCGGCTAAAAGCACCCAACCAGACCACGTGAAAAACCTTTGCAAAGGCCGGACAAACTGGTTGACATTCGACCGCACACTGCACATATTAGGCCGGTATTTTTCTGATTGCTGACGTTACACACACACACATATACACCTACCGATACCGAGTGGGCGTGGGGGCATGTTAGGAGGCGGAGAATCCCGGGCCGGCATATTGTACAGCGGCCGTTGTGGCGATGACACTTCCTCATGCGAAAACCTTGTACCAACGCGGGTCCGACCTCGGAATCGCCGGTAGCCGTATCAAACCTACATGGAGGGATACTGAATGGCATCAATAGATGAACGAGTAAGAGAGATCGTGGTCGAACAGCTCGGAGTAAACCCCGAGCAGATCACGCCGGAAGCCAAATTTGTCGAAGATCTCGGTGCCGACTCACTCGACACCGTCGAATTGGTCATGGCTCTTGAAAAAGAGTTCAGCTTCGAGATTCCCGACGAGGACGCCGAACAACTTCAGAACATCAAAGACGCTATCGCCTACATAGACAAGAACTGCGCCAATTGAGGCGCCTGCGCTTTTGCGTAGGCAGCGGCCGCGCAAGTCACAAGATAGGACGCCAGCGATGGTTTCGCATCGCAATCGAATCTAACAATTACATCAACCGAACTTCTAACACCGATTTTGTGGTGTTCGAGAAAGCCTGAGAGACAGGGCCTGTTGACGCGCCCGAACCGAACCGAGGTGCAGGCAGAGAACGTATCCGATCCCGCATGGCCATCGAGGAAGCTGGAAGTCACCCTCCAGTAGCTCTCTGAATCTTGAACCAATAGCTCGACCGTGAACCTGCACGATACACGCGTTGTCGTTACCGGCACAGGAGTGATTTCACCCGTCGGCAATTCCGTCGGCGACGCGTGGGACTCCGTTCTTCAGGGCCGCAGTGGTATCGGCCCTATCACCAGCTTCGACGCCTCTGGCTTCCGCACGCGTTTTGCCGGTGAGATCAAAGACTTCGACATCACCGACTTTATATCGGCAAAGGAGGCACGGCGACTCGACCCCTTCTGTCACTATGCGATCGGCGCTACCAACGAGGCTGTCAAGACCTCCGGCCTCGATCTGCAGGCCATCGACAATCATCGGATCGGGGTCT
Organism: Lentisphaeria bacterium; assembly: GCA_003545375.1. Lineage (GTDB taxonomy): Bacteria > Verrucomicrobiota > Lentisphaeria > JABSQK01 > CAJWLW01 > CAJWLW01. The sequence continues at coordinate 6,235 of DPYP01000474.1, read as the reverse complement.
TCGTAGGCAGCGGCATCGGCGGGATCCGCACCTTCGAGCAACAGTGCGGTTACTATGCAGCGGGCGGGCCGGGACGGGTATCACCGTTTCTGATACCGATGTTCATCAGTGATATGGCTTCCGGCATGATCTCGATTCTGTATGATCTGCGCGGCCCGAACTTCAGCATTGTCTCTGCTTGCGCCACCGGCAGCCATGCCATTGGAGAAGCGTGGTGGGTAATCAAACGCGGCGATGCCGACATCATGATTGCCGGCGGCAGCGAAGCCTGCCTGGCACCTACCGGACTTGCGGGATTCTGCAAGATGAAGGCGCTGTCCGAGCGCAACGACGATCCGCAAACCGCCAGTCGCCCGTTCGATGTCGATCGCGATGGTTTCGTCATGGCGGAAGGTGCCGGTGTACTGGTGATTGAATCTCTGGAGCACGCGACCAGTCGCGGCGCCACGATCCTGGCTGAAATCATCGGCTACGCGGCCAATGCCGACGCCCATCACATGACTGCACCTCGGCCCGATGGTGACGGGGCCGCCGCTGCCATCCGAGGCGCCCTGAAGCGGGCCAACATCGCGCCGACCGATGTCCACTACATCAACGCGCACGGCACCAGCACACCGTTCAACGACAAATTCGAGACCATGGCGATCAAGTCCGTGTTCGGCGATTATGCCCGCAGCATCCCGATCAGCAGCACCAAGGCACTGACTGGTCACACGCTGGGCGCCGCCGGTGGCATCGAGACGATTTTCTGCATCCAGGCGTTGAACCATTCGGTCGTACCGGGTACATTCAACCTTCATACAGCTGATCCCGACTGCGATCTCGATTACGCCCCAAATGAATGCCGCGAGAAACAAGTGAAGATCGCCCTCAACATGAACTTCGGGTTTGGCGGTCACAACGCCGTCCTGGTCGTCAAAAAATTTGAAGGATGACAATGACAAAGCAAAGCACATCCATGATGCCGATTGTCCGCCGCCTCGCTTTCGTCCTGCTCGTGACAATGCTGATGGGCTGCGGTTCGTTGCAACGCCCGCAACTGGCGGAGCGTCCGAGGAATGCCAGTGAAAATCAATGGGCCGAGGTGGTTCAAAGATGGTACCCGGAGTGGAATTCACCGATACACCCGGAAGCGATACGTGATAATGAAACGACGATTATCACGGTTCACGCACCGGGACCACAGCCCATTGAACTCCATATAACTACCCCTGCCCCGGTAGCGACGCCCACAGTGCAGCACCCCCCTCAGGAACGCCTTACACCCGATGGCCCGCCGGTTGACGAAATCCCAGGCCGCTTACCGCAATTGATTCGGGATTCAAACGAAGCGCCTGCTGCACGTCAGACTTTTCACCTGGTGCCAGTTGAGGGCAGCGGCGGCAGTGCCGCCACGGCGCGTATCTACCGCGTCCGAAAAGGCGACACACTCAACGGTATCGCCCGGAAGTTTTATGGCACGTCGACTGCATCACAGGCGATATTCGACGCCAATCGGGATATTTTGTCAAACCTGAACCACGTCCGCTCGGGGATGATGCTCAAACTTCCCTGAATGCGCTGGCCCGCAGTGCGCCAGGCAACCGGCCCACACGGCAGCACCGAATAGCTGCTGTTGCTCCCGGGCCCTATGAGGGTTCCTACTTATGAAGCTCTTTAACTTCTTCAAACCCAGTCAGGCCGGCCTGCTCGAACGCAAGGGCACCGTGCGCAAGCGCGAGGCAGATGCCCAACAGGCGCGCAAGCATGTCATCACCCGCAGCATCGGCCCGCTCGTCATCGTGCTCGGTCTGTGGGCCGCCTGCTCGTTCTGCTTCCTCTATGACCCGCTGAGTGGTTCCGTCGGTTACGTCGAGGGCCAGAAGGCCAGCGAAACGATCTACGCCGAAGTCGATTTCCAGTATGTCAACAATGAGGAAACAGAGGCACGAAAGCGCGACGCCCGCGCACGTGTCCGCGATATCTTCCGAATCGAAAACAGCGCCAACGTCGCGACCAAAAAAAACATCCGAGAACTGGTTTCCTGGCTCTCTGAAGTCCGCACCGGCACCACTGACCCCGGCCAGAATTCCCGGCTGCGCCAGGAGCAGATCGATGCGCTCAATATCATCATGGATGATGACTCCAAGCGGGAGGCGCTCGAATCCAACCTCAACGTGCTGATCCGGGAAGCGATTGTCGATGCGGACGTCAAACAGGAGTTTTTCGACAAGTACCAGAAGTATCAGTTCGTCAACGAGATCGCCATCGATATCGAAGGCAACGTGCCGAAGTTGATCAACCTGAATTCTTTGCAGACGCCGCAGAGTATCGCCCGCCAGATAATCACCAATTCTGCCGAGGCCTTTCCGCACTTGCTGAGCGAGGTTCAGGAAGAAGCGGCGATAAGCGCCATCGGTCAGTCGATCGTGCCGAATCTGATGGCGTTGGAGCCGGAAACCGAAGCAGCTCGCCGTGCCACCGTTGCCCGTGTGCCGGAGGTCATCGAGTTGGTGGGTAAGGGCAATGCATTCATCAAGAAAGGCCAACTGATCCGTCCCAGCGATCTGGCCCAACTCTACGCCCATGAGATCGCCAAGGAAAACAGCCGCGGCGATACCGAGTATCTGTTGTCTACTATATGGGCACTGGCTATAACGATGCTGATCATTCTCCTTGGCGGCATGCTTATTTATCGCATGCGTCCGGACATGTTGAGCAAGGACATGATTCTCATCGCCCTGGTGATCGCCATAACCATGTTTGTGGTCCGCGGCACGGAAATTATTTCATGGTCAATCCACGACGGCAGGACGCTGCTGGTCCTCCCGGGGTTGCCGGTCGCGCTGTCTGCCGTCCTGTTGAGTATTCTGCTCAATGAGAAGGTCGGTATCGTCGTTGGTATTTTTCAAGGCATGCTGTTGGCTGTCCAGAGTACCGAACCGCTGCAAATACTCCTGCTTGCGATGGCGGGTGGCACCCTGGGCGCCGTATCCGTGCGCCACGCCCGCACCCGCATCCGCACCTTCCGCGCCGGGCTCGTGGTTGCTATAGCGATCTTTGTCGTTGCCACTTTCTTCATGCTCAAGCAATCGGCGCCGATTGTCAATTACCTGTGGATTCTCGGCATCGCCCTGGTCAACGGTTTCGCCACAGTGCTGCTGGCCAATCTGCTGCTGCCAGTCTTAGAATCGCTGTTCGGCATAACTTCGGACATCACGCTGTTCGAGCTCGGCGATCTCAATCACGCCCTGCTCAAGCGCCTTCAGCTGGAAGCCCCCGGCACCTACCATCACAGCCTGATGGTCGCCACCCTGTCGGAGCACGCTGCTGAGCGCATCGGTGCGAACTCCCTGCTGTGCCGCGTTGCCAGCTATTTTCACGACATCGGCAAGCTGTCGAACCCGCTGTACTATACGGAAAATACAGCTGGAAGCAGTGACCGGCATGCCGATTTGACACCGCGCATGAGTGCTCTGGTCATCATCAACCATGTCAAGGAAGGGTTGGAGATGTCGGCCCGGCACAAGTTGTGCAAACCGCTGCGCGATACGATCGCATCGCACCACGGCACCAGCCTGGTGGTTGCCTTTTATAATCGCGCCAAGCAGGAGGAAACCAAGAACAAACCCGTACATGAGGAGGACTTCCGCTATCCCGGCCCCCTGCCCCGCACCAAAGAGGCCGCGATTATCGCGTTGGCCGACTCCTGTGAGGCCGCCTCGCGCTCGCTTGAAAAGCCGACGCCTCAGAAAATCGACTCTCTAATATCCGAGATTTTCAATAACCGCATCGTCGACGGGCAGCTAAAGAAAGCCGAACTCACGATGGGAGAAGTCAACGAAATCGAACTGTCTATCAAGCAAAACCTCACTACCATGCTGCACGGCCGCGTGGCCTATCCCAAGCTCAAAGAAAATGAGAGTAACTTTATCGAAACGTCTCAGAAAGCATCCGCTGCGGGACCGGCGGCTGATGTTGCGGGTGATAAAGCGGGCGCTCAGCCTAAGCAGTCTGGACCAAAAATCGAATCCCGGTGAAACGCTCGCCGTCGTTCTGGTCGATACCGCCACAATCACTGCGCTCAACAAATCCTTCCTCGACCACCATAACCCGACCGATGTCATCACCTTTGATTATCGTGACGACGCGCAGACCGATAACGCGGTAATCGGCGAAATTTTCGTCTGTGTCGATGTTGCGCTCACCTGCCCGCGGGCCAAATCGTTGGGCGACGAAGTCTGTCTTTATATCGTCCACGGCATCCTGCACCTCTGCAACGACAACGACGTTGCCGCAGAGGACCGTCGACGCATGCATCGCAAACAGAACACGATTATGCGGCAATTGCGGAAAGATTTTGTGCTGGCCGACATTTTTTGAGCAACCAGTAATCCGCCAGAATACCCAATACAGACTGGTAACGGATTGCCGGGGTTCCAGCAGGAGAACTGGACACAGCACCGCGCCTGACCTACTTCGCTTCCAGGATCATCTCACGGAAACAGGCAAAGAGATAACTCGGGTCGTGGGGGCCAGGACTAGCCTCGGGATGATACTGCACGGCAAACATCGGGGCGCTACGGTGACGAACGCCTTCGATGGTCTCGTCGTTGAGATTCGTATGCGTCACTTCCAGCTCCGTTTTGCTCAAGCTGTCGGGGTCGATCCCGAAATTATGATTCTGTGAGGTTATTTCAACGCCGCCGGTGTCGAGACGGCGCACCGGATGGTTGCAACCATGATGGCCGAACTTCAGGCGATACGTGGAAGCGCCGCAGGCCAGACCAAGAAGTTGGTGCCCCAGGCAGATACCCATGATCGGAACCTTGCCGATCAATTCACGCGCATTGTCGACCGCATACTCAATCGCTGCAGGATCAGCCGGCCCATTGGAAAAAAAAACGGCATCCGGCTGCTGCGCCAGGACATCGGCCGCAGTCGTTTCGGCGGGAACGACCGTGACATCCATCTGCGCCAGCCGCAGGTTGCGCAGGATATTCCATTTGATGCCGAAATCATATGCAACCACCTTCAAATCGCACGGCGGCAACTCATCCGCAATGCCCCAGGTCATGGTCTTCGCACCGTCGACATCCCAGGTAAAGGGCGACTGGCAGGTGACCCGCGCCGCGTAGTCCTGGCCGTCCAACCCTTCCCAGTCGCGGGCGCGGGCAACGGCGGTATCCACTGGCGTGTCACCGGTGACACAGAGGCAAGCCTTCAGCGTGCCCTGGTTGCGTAGTTTCGTAGTCAGCGCACGGGTGTCGATGCCGGCGATGGCGGGGATACCGTGGCGCACCAGGTAGGCCGACAGTGATTCGTCGGCACGCCAGCTCTCCGGTTCGTTCATTTCATGGACGATGAAGCCGTTGGGATACGCACTGCCGGACTCGGCATCGGCGTTGTTAACACCGGTGTTGCCGATTTCAGGGTAGGTCATGGTGACGAACTGACCGTGATACGACGGATCGCTGAGGATCTCCTGGTAGCCGGTCATGCCGGTATTGAAGACGACTTCCCCGACACGATCGATCTCAGCGCCGACCGAATGGCCGCGCATCACGGTACCGTCTTCGAAAGCGAGAAAGGCCCGGCGCGCACGGTGCGCTTTCCAGTTCCACGACATCTATTTCTCCTTCATATAATCTGGTTTTGTGTCTGCAGGATGTTGCGAGTCAACAGCATTCGGCTGATCTTGCGCTCATCGGCATCGAGGATATGGACATCAAGCCCGGGGACCTGGACATTCTCCATGGATTTCGGGATCCGCCCGAGCACCTTGGTGACGTAGCCGCCGATGGTATCGTATTCCTCGTTATCGGATATGTCCACACCGAGCAGTTCATTGACTTCATCGATGGGCATGCGGGCATCGATTTCAAAGGCGCCGCCGGACACGGTCTGATGCGCTGGCGGCTCGTCAGTGTCGAATTCATCCTGGATTTCGCCGACGATTTCCTCAAGGATGTCTTCGATAGTGACGATCCCGGAGGTGCCGCCATACTCGTCGATGATCACGGCCAGATGATTCTTTCGCTGGCGAAACTCATCGAGCAACTCACCGACGTTCTTGGTCTCCGGCACGAACACGGGTTGCTGCATGATCTGCTCGACATTGTCAGCCGCGGCCAGGCGAGAATCATCGAGCAGGTGCTTGGAATAAATGACGCCGACAATGCTGTCCACGGTGCCGCGATAAACCGGGATCCGGCTGTGACCGCATTCGACAATATGCGCCTTGGCCTCGCCGATG
>DPYP01000477.1:7008-8477 GCA_003545375.1 Lentisphaeria bacterium | reverse complement strand
TGCTGATGAACTGGCGGTAGTCGTCGCCGAACTCGTCTATACGTTTGCGTTCTGCTGCTTTGATGTCTTTCCACGCGTCGCTATCATCGATCAGCAGGTGACTTAGGCCTGCGGATTTCCCACTTTTCTTCGCTTGGGTCTTCATTTGCTGGTATCCGTGGTCGAGTGGTCGGGTGTTGACGGTTGATCCTGATATTGTACCGCCAGTTTGGCCTGTCAGCGAACTGCAAGTAGATTTCAAGGTAAGATCATATGTACGCCGCGAGAGTGGTGGAATTGGCAGACACGCAAGATTTAGGATCTTGTGCCGAAAGGTGTGGGGGTTCGAGTCCCCCCTCTCGCACCAATGCGGCTATCGTAATGCCTTGTAAATAAGGGTGTTACAAATTGGATAATTTCGAGTTACCCTTGTTTTCCCCTGCTGTCGGAGCGCTTAGCCGGGCGATGGCAGTCATGGCGGCTGAATCCTGTACCGGCACATATTCCAACACCATCTGGACCGTATCATGCCCGGTGTACGACATAAGGATGCTCAGAGGAATCCCAGATTCCATACATCGACGCACAAAATGACGACGCCATGAATGCCGATGCAGCCGCCAATAGCTACGCCACTCGCTCTTCTGCCGTTCATAGCCGCCGCGTCGGGCGGACGATCATGTTGATGTTGTCGAGCATACCGATCCGTTGCAAATAGGCCCAGTCGTACCGTGGATAGGCCGTGGTAACGGCCCTGGTGGGGAAGTTCGCGTAGAGGATCTTCGGCATGATCCGGACTTTTGCCGCGGAGGGAGCCAAGAGGGACAGGCCGGAATGGCGCCAAGATTAACTGATAGGAAATTGCTTTGCACGGGCAGAAATATTGGTACTTGACGAGGCCCGGGATTCAAGGAAAAGGGACGCAAGGATGGCAGGGACTGCAGCAAGACGCCGGCGTCTGGCGCGCCAAACCGAAGCGGCGCCGCAGATTTAGCTCTGATCCTGGCGCTGTCTATTGCGAATCGATCGGATCGGCATATTGTGTCTGCTATGTTGACTCGATACGCCTTGAGACTCGCAGGGATCGCGATCATCGCAGGTGCCGGTATCAGCCGGGGCGCTGCGCCGATCGAGATGTATCCGGGCAATACCTCCGGAGCGCTCGTAAGCCGCCCGTCCGACTACGCGTTGGCAACTGTCGCAGGCGACGGCACGAAAACATTCACCGTCGACGGCCGCACCGGTGATGGTTTTCACTGGTTCTTGAGTATCGGTGACGACGCGGCAGCAAAATGCCGGGTGCAGTACAGCATAACCGGCGAGAACGTCGGCCGCTTCGAAGCCCGCCACAATGTCTGGATCGAACTGAGAGAGCGGCGCGGCAACGGCACCAGGCTGGTATCGTTGTTTACCGCTGCCGGCAGCAAAGACGGGATCATCGCCCAGGCGGAGTTCACTACCAACGCCCGTTACCGCGCTCACGGCATCCA
>DPYP01000477.1:0-6903 GCA_003545375.1 Lentisphaeria bacterium | reverse complement strand
GCAGCAAAATGCCGGGTGCAGTACAGCATAACCGGCGAGAACGTCGGCCGCTTCGAAGCCCGCCACAATGTCTGGATCGAACTGAGGGAGCGGCGCGGAGACGGCACCAAGCTGGTGTCATTGTTCACAGCTGCCGGCAGCAAAGACGAGATCATCGCCGAGGCCGAGTTCACCACCAACGCCCGTTACCGCGCTCACGGCATCCATATCGAGATCGGTGTCCGCCGAACCGGCATCGCAAAGCTGACGATCAACAATCTGCGCATCGAATACGACAGCAACGTGCCGAGCGACGAAGCGCTGACGGCAACCCTGTCGCAGCCGCCCGCCTTTAATGCAAGCGTCCGCCACAGCGCGGATGCAGTCGACCTCATGGTGGACGACGAACTGCTCCCCGGCATCTCTTACTGCAAGCCGCGTTTTGGGCAGGAGGCCCACGAACAGATGCGACTGGCCGGCGTTCGGGTGCACAGGGTAAGGATCAACGGCGGCGGGCCGTCGGACGAGTATGCCCGCCTCGACCCGATCTGGAAGCGCTCCGAATATATCGACTACGTCGCTCTCGACCGGATTTTGGGCAAAGTCTGTCGGCCCGACACCGATGTCATTCTCGAGATCCTGCTGCAACGACCACCGCGATGGTGGCTCGCCGAACATGTCGACGATGCACCCGTGTGCGATCTTGACCCGGCCTGGCGCGCCTATGCCGCCAAGCTGTTGCGCCTGGTCCTTGCCCGAGTCCGTGAGGGCCGCTACCCCGGCCGCGTCATCGGGTGCCACGTGCTGCTGGGCGCTGGATTCAACGAGCGCCCCTGGCCGGAACGCGAAAATCACGACGCCTACATCGCCGAGTTCCGTCAATGGCTGACAACGCAGTACGGGACCGATGAAGCGTTGCGTGAAGCATGGCGATCGGACACGGTCACACTGCAAAGCGCCACGCCGAAGCCGATCAAACGCTGGCCGCGCGGCAACGTCGGCCTGCTCATCCATCCGCAGGCGAATCGAGCCGGCATCGACAGCATGCGCTTCTACAATCGCTCCTGGGCCGACACGCATCTGTTCCTCGCAGCGGAGATCAAGAAAGCTACCCAAGGCCGATACCTCACCGGCATCGTCGACGGGCCGCTGCTGCTGATGGCCAACCGCTGGGACAACACCTATGATCCGGCCGCGGCCGCTATCCTGCCGATCCTCGAATCGGCGCAGGTCGACTATCTCGAAATTCCGGCTTCTCTCCTGCTCACGAGCCATGGCAATGACATCGCCGGAGCGGAGTTGCTGTTGTGTGAAATGGCACGACGACACGGCAAATACTTTTGGGTGCGGCTGGTGAAACCAACACCGTCGATTCTGCGCCGGGTCTTTGCCGCTACCCTGACTGAGTCGTGTGGGCTGCACGTAGTGACCGATCGGTCACTCGAGATGCCCGTTGCGGAGCTGCAGACGTGGGTGACAATTCAGGATAAATCCCGCCTGCTGCCGCGTGGCCGGCAGCGGGAACTGGCGATCGTCATCGACCCCGGGATCGGCCTGAACCTGGCACCCGATCCTACCGCCGCCGTCCTGACGGGGCAGACTCCCCAAACCCGCTTGAGCGGGGTCGATAACGTGGGAGTCCAGGACGTGCCAACGTCGCGCCGTTCCCAGTCGGCATCGCTGCCGTTCTATCTCACCGAGGCGCCCCGCACCGCCTGGAGTCGCAGCGGGGTGCCGTGGCAGGCTGTGTTTATCGATGACTTCGATCCCGACCGCTACCGGATCATAGTTTTTTATCACATCCTCCAGCTTACCGATGCGCGCCGGAAAATCATGGATTCATGCAAGAGCGACGAACGCACGGTCGTCTGGCAGTGGGCGGACGCCACCATCGGTGACAACACGATCAGCAGCAAGAACCAGCGTGAGATGTTCGGCATCGATGTACGCCTGAAACCCGGCAGTTGGCCGCTCCGCCTGCAGCCTTCCGAGTTGCTGGCCAATATCGTCCCGCCCGGTTACCGGTTTTCATGGGACTTCTGCGGTGTCCGCCGTTACGGTAATCGCGGAGCCGCGGACGTTGCGATCAACCCGATGTTCGTTGTTGACGACGACGACGCACAAATCCTGGCACGCCACGAGAGTGGCGAAGGTGCCATCGCCATGAAAATTCTGCCGGACTGGAATTCGATCTACAGCGCCTCTCCCGTCCTCGATCCGGTGCTGTTGCGGACGGCAGCGCGGCAGAGCGGCGCGCACATATATCTCGACAGCGACGACATTCTCTTCGTCAACGATTCGTTTATCGCTATCTACACCATGCGTGACGGCGTCCGGGCGCTGAACTTGCCGGAGTCTCAGCCGCTTTACGAAATCTTCCGGGACCAGAGCCTGGCAACGTCTGAGTCGCACAATATCGATGTGAAGGACCGTCGCACCTACCTCTTCTATCGAGGCACAAAGGAAGCGTGGATGGCCGCGGCGGTGGAGTAGGGCCGTGTGCGAAGTGATCGCACTGTACTGGACTCGTCGATACCTTGTCAATCTTCGGGCGGGCTATAGGTTAGCCGCTTAGCTGCTCCGACAACTGTGCGACCATCGTTATGCCAGTACGTCCCCCATGCGTGAACTGAAAAATCTGCCGTTACCGGAAGGCGGGGCTTCGCCGCCGCTGGAACCGGGTTTCCGGGCGCCGGTCCTGGCGAACCGTGCTTACCGCCAAGCCGTTCAAACAGCGGGCGGCGTGCCGGTGAGCGTGGCGCTGGAGCGGACAGACGGAGATTACTCGCGCCTCGAAACCGCAGTGTTTGCCGACGAACATACCGGCAGCGCTGCGAACTTCGCATATACCGAGCGCTGGCTGAAGTTTGCACTTTGGGCGTACGGTGGATGGCGTGTCCATTATTCCGGACCGCGGCAACTTGGTGAACAATTGCAGGCTCACTATCGCGACAGCGCCGTCGGCCGTTTCGACGCCGAGGTGATGGGCGAACGGGTCTATGAGTGCCCCTTCGAGCTGAGCATCGTCGATGCCGGCGAGGTGCCGCAGGAGGGCGATGTCAGTTCACCGCTCGGACGGCACCTGGACGGCTGCCGCATCGGCTTCGACCTTGGGGCCAGCGATCGAAAGGTCGCCGCGGTGATCGACGGCGAGACGGTCTACAGCAACGAAGTCGAGTGGGATCCGAAGCCGCAAACCGATCCGCAGTGGCATTATGACCAGATAAACGAGTCGCTCAAGGATGCCGCCTCCCATCTGCCGCGTGTCGATGCCATCGGAGGCAGTGTTGCCGGTATCTACGTGAACAATCGGGTGCAGATCGCGTCGCTGTTCCGTGGTGTCGATCCAGGCGATTTCGAGGCCCGAGTCAAACCACTTTTTTTGCTCCTGCGCGACGAGTGGGGTGTGCCGTTCGAGCTCGCCAACGACGGTGAGGTGACTGCTCTGGCCGGTTCCATGAGTATCGACGCCAACGGCGTGCTCGGCGTTGCCATGGGCTCGAGCGAAGCCGCTGGTTACGTCAACCCGCGCGGCAACATCACTTCCTGGCTCAACGAGCTGGCCTTCGCGCCGGTCGACTATAATCCCGCCGGGCCGATCGACGAATGGTCGGGCGACCGGGGCGGCGGGGCACTTTATTTCTCGCAGCAGTGCACCGCGCGTCTTCACGACGTTGCCGGCATCGAACTGGCAGACGATCTGCCGCAGCCGGAAAAACTCAAAGCGATCCAGGCGCTGATGAAAGAAGGCGATGCACGCGCCGAAAGAATCTATCAGACCATTGGCACCTACTTCGGATATGCCCTGGCGCATTACAACGATTACTACGACTTCGAGCACGTCCTGATTCTCGGACGTATTACCTCGGGGCCCGGCGGCCAGATCATTCTCGATGAGGCCCGCAACGTCTTGAACACTGATTTCCCCGAGCTCGCCGAGTCGATCCGTTTTCACACGCCAGACGAAAAATTCAAACGCCACGGACAGGCCATGGTTGCTGCCAGCTTGCCCTCACTGAAGTAACGTCTCAAACAAAACCCGCGATTTGCTGTTGGCTGTGGAACCGTCGTTCCCGGCCGTTCCACAGCGAGAAGTAACATGTCCAATAGCTATCATAAATTTGTATCGCAACTCGCGGACTCGATCCGCGACGGCGCCGACTGGCAGAAAGGCGGGTTCACCGCGGTGCCGCGACCGCAACCCGCAGCAGACGCGCCGGTGACGATGATCTTTTCCCCGCACCCCGACGACGAATGCATCGTCGGCGGCATCGCCCTGCGCCTGCACCGGGAAAGCGGTCACCGCGTCGTCAATATCGCGGTCACCCAGGGCAGCAACCGGGATCGCCAACAGGGCCGTCTCGAAGAGCTGCGCAATGCCTGTGACTACCTCGGTTTCGAGCTCGTGCAGACCGCCCCGAATGGCCTTGAGGGCGTCAACATGAAGACCCGTGAAGGTGATCCGGCGAAGTGGCAGCACAACGTTGACTGCCTCGCCGACATCCTTACGGAGCACCGGCCGAAAGTTATCCTGTACCCGCACGAAACCGACGCCAATACATCGCACATCGGTACGTATTTCGCAGTTATCGAGGCGCTGTACAAGCAGCCGGCGGACTTCGAGTGTTACACGGTCGAGACGGAGTTCTGGAGCCAGATCCCGACACCGAACGTGATGATCGAATCGTCGACGCAGGACGTCGGCGAGCTGGTGACGGCGCTGACTTTTCACGTTGGTGAAGTCGAGCGCAATCCGTACCACATGACACTGCCGGCCTGGATGATCGACAACGTTCGCCGCGCCGAGATCGTCGGCAGCCAGGGCGGTGCTGTGCCGTCCTTCGTTTACGCAACGCTTTATCGCGTCCGCAAATGGTCCGGCGGCCGACAGCACGACGTCATCGATGCCGGCAAGTTTGTTGCGGCCGACGATGATATCGGTACCTTGTTCGCGTGAGCCACAGCGACAAGCCTGTCCGGGAGTCGTCCGCTGCCGCGAGGTGCCCGGCGCTGTTCAAGGCGATGATGGCTCTCACCCTGTTGATCCTTGTCGTGTACGCCCAGGTCGTCAGTTTCGATTTCATCAATTTCGACGACGACGATTACGTCACAGACAACCGGATCGTCAAGGCCGGGATCACCGCGGCGGGCGTCCATTGGGCCTTCACCTCGACATCCTCATCCAACTGGCATCCGCTGACCTGGCTCAGCCATATGCTGGACTGCCAGATCTACGGGCTGGCGGCGGGCGGGCACCATGCCACCAACGTCGTTCTGCACATCATCGCTGCCAACCTGCTGCTGTTGTTTCTGTTTCGTGCGACCGGCAATCTCTGGCCGGCAGCTTTTGTTGCTGCGGGCTTCGCACTGCATCCGCTGCATGTCGAATCGGTAGCCTGGGTTTCGGAGCGTAAGGACGTGCTTTCGGCAGTGTTCTGGATGCTGACGATGCTGGCGTACCTTGCCTACATCCGCGAGCAGGGCAGCGGTTCACGGCGGGCCCTGCGCTATGTGTTCGTGCTGATCCTGCTGGCGCTCGGGTTGATGGCGAAGCCGATGCTGGTGACGTTGCCCTGTGTCTTTCTCCTGCTGGATGTGTGGCCCCTGGCCCGCCGGCAAGGCGCGGACGCGACAGCCCCTTCGATCGGGTTCCTGATTGCCGAAAAGGTCCCGATGCTGCTCCTCGTCGCGGTGTCATGTTTGATCACCTGTCGTGTCCAGCTCGAAGGTGGCGCCATCAAGTCGACAGCTGAGTTTCCGCTGGACATCCGTTTCGCCAACGCGGCGATTGCCTGCGTGACATACCTTTGGCAAACGATTTACCCGGCGAACCTGGCGGTGTTCTATCCGCATCCGGGTGACGCCGTAAATTTCAGCGCGGCGTGGGCGGCAGCTGTGCTGTTGGCAGTCGTCACGGTTCTCGTTGTTATCGCATACCGGCGCCGACCCTGGGTAGGCACCGGTTGGCTGTGGTATCTTGGCACGCTGGTGCCGGTGATCGGTCTTGTACACATCGGCAGCGCCTCACACGCAGACCGTTACACGTACATCCCGCAGATCGGCATTTTCATCATCGCTGCGTGGTCCGTACGTCGGCTCCTGGAGAGACGGCCACAGATGGCGCGGGCGTTTGCGCTTGCCGTTGTGCTGCTGATGTCTGCCGGTACCTGGCAGCAACTGCAGTACTGGCGCAACAGCGCGACGCTGTTTCAGCATACGGTCGACTGCACCAGCAACAATGATCTGGCCCACAACAGTCTCGCAGTGGCTTTGAGCGGGGTCGACGACGAGGCGGCGGTGTTCCATTACTTCGAGACTCTGCGGCTCAATCCGAATCATACGAAAGCGATGATCAGCCTCAGTGAGCTCTGTCTGCGGCATGGCGAGGTGGCGGATGCGATATTGCTTTGCGAACGGGCCGTAGAGTTGGATCGGCACAACATGAAGGTCCAATACAATTACGGTGTCGCACTGGCCGCCAACAATCAACCCGGAGATGCCCGGGAACACCTGGCACTGGCGGTCGAACTCGATCCGCACTCGGCGGACGCACACAATTATCTGGGCATTGTCCAGGTGCGCCTGGAGGACTATGAAGCGGCCGAGCGCGAGTTTCTGAAAGCGATCGAACTTGAGCCCCGATTCAACGACGCCATGCGCAATCTCGGCCTCATGTTTGAATCACAATCGCGCTACGAAAACGCTGTCAAATGGTTCGGCGAAGCCTTGCGAGTCAATCCCGATGACGGCGCTTCGCGGCGCCTGTTGCAGACGGCGCAAGCGGATCTGCAGCGGCAACAGGAAGAGTGACTGCGGGTCAATCGTGACACCAAGACGCACCATCGCGGCGCGGAGAACAGAACGGCCCGTAATTACATCGCCTCGAGCAGTTGCATGAATCGATCGGCGGCCGTTTGCAGATTG
>DPYP01000051.1:10210-32690 GCA_003545375.1 Lentisphaeria bacterium | reverse complement strand
CCTGTGCCAATTGCTTGAGAGCAACTTCAGTGACGGCAACGTCACGATCCCACTCGTTTCTGTAACCGACTGGCCCGATATGGAGCAGCGCGGCGAATGGGGCGGGATTTCATGGTTTCCACCCGACGAGATTGAATGGATGGCACACCACAAAATGAATATGCTCGTCTACGGCATCAGATGCCACATCCGGGAGGACGGCCGCGGCGACGTCACCAATATCCGCCCTGAGCGGATCGAGTCCGCGCGGCGTCATGCGTTCAAATTGGTGCCCTTCATCACGCATTACTCAATCCTGGGTGAGTACACGAACCTGTTTGAGGTTTATCCCCACCTCAACAAGGGGAAAGTCAAGTTCAAGGGCAAGGTCGTGCGGGATTTGGGAGAGGTGGATGTGAAAATCGTCCCGTGCCCGTCGGAGCCCAAGATGGCCGAAGTGCTGGCGGACTTCATGTGTGCTTTGGCGAAAGCGGGAGCCACGGAGGTTGACTGCTGGCTGACGGAAGGTAGGCATTTCCAGTGCCCATGTGACAAGTGTCTCGCCGAAGGTGATGACATGCACTACGCCTTAGAGACGCGGGCCTACATCAAGGGCTGGCGTATGGCGCGGAAGCAGTATCCAAAGCTGTTTGCACGCATTGTCCTCACCCAAGGCAGCTATACGAGCAACGATAAAGTGCTGGCTGAAGTGCCGCAAGACGTCGGTGTCATCTTTTATGCCAGTTGGGCAACCTATAACTCGTTGAAGAAACCGATGATCTACCCCCTGTTGGACGATTTTGCGGCCAAGGGCAGATGGCTGGGCGTGTGTCCGCAGTTGACGTCGTCCTTCGGTGCGGTGGCACCATGGACGGCCCCGCAGTTCATCAGGTACCGCATGAACGAGTTTGTCGACAAGAAGCTGAAATGCCTGGACGGCTACGCGGTGTACAGCAATCGGCTCTATGATTTCAACGTGACCGCGGCCGCGGAGTGGTCGTGGAACGCCAAGGGCCGCGACGAGCGCGCGTTCGCTGCGGCCTATGCGACGCGGCGGGGGATCCGCGACCCCGACGCTTTCGCCGATTGGGCCGTGCTCCTCGGGCCGGTGGGATGGGACTTCTACGGTCCGGCAATGTATGACTTCAACAACTCCGACAAGCTCGTCGACATGGTGGCTGCCCGCGCCGATCCCGGCCTGGGAAAGAAGGGGATGTTCGAGTACTTCCCGACGATGCAGCGTTTCGACGAGGAACTGGCGGTATGCGAAAAGGCGATGAAAATCGCCAAACGCCTCGGTGACCCGGCGACGATCGCTGAGACGCGGGTGATTGAAGGGTATGTGAGGATGATGAAAGAGGTCGCATTCATTGCCACGCAGATCTCCTCCGTGGCCACGCTCACCTACGACCAGCGCGTCGACGTACAGGACGCCCTGACACGACTTGGTGGTGCCGGGATTCAAACCGTTGACGGGTTGGAGCAATGGATAAGGTCGCTCCCTGACCTCACGGTGTACAAGAAAGGTAAGAAGAACCGCTATAGCAGAACCCTGGCTTCGATCAGTAAGACCGTGTATGGGATCAGCGATGCGCTGGCCCCGTTCGGTATCCGCGGTTACGCCTCGAGTTACTTTCGCAAGAAGGTCGGTGCCTGGAAGAGCGAGAACTTCAACGAGAACGCAAGGATAACGACGACGTGGGACGTCACCAACCAGGTCCTGGTCACGGGCGTCTACGAGGTGACCTTCAAGAATGGCAGCCATTATGGGCTTGACACCTTTCGGGCCGCATTGGCGTCAGCACCTGCAGACAGGCCGGATCAATTGACTGAGTTGAGCATCGACGAGCACAAGGGTCAAACGGCATATCGCACCAACAAAGCGCACATTTACACATTGCCCCTTGACCGGCTCGATCCCGGCCTTCGCTATTTCCTTGTCGCTGACATTGAAGGTCATTCGGCTCTGGCACACGACGGCAAGATGAAGTACTGCAAAGGAGATGTCTGGATGCGGGCGCTGCGACCCAGGAACCTGGATCCCGGATCGATCTCCGCCAAGCTGCTGCCGTTGACAGACGATGAGCTGCGTCAGAAATCCCAATCCAAGGTTCCCGTGTTTACCGGCACGGGTTTGCGGGTCGGCGTTCTCCAGAGCGGTTGGGGCTCGGGGTCCATTCTAACCCACCTTCGCACGCTCGACGACATCGACGCCGAGCCGGTCGAGTTCGCCACAGCGCTTGCTATAGAACCGTGCCAGGTGTTGGTGCTTCCCCAGCAGCGCGTTGCCGGGATGGGAAAAGCGATGACCAGCGCGATCAAGGCCTTTGTGCGTGCCGGTGGCGGACTTGTCGCTACCCATGACGCCGCCGGATATCGCGGCCATCCTCCGATCATCACCGATGTTTGCGCGAAGGGGGTGGCACATGTGAGGGACACTGAATGGATCGCGATCAAAGAACATCCGGTAACTGAAGGGATCGAACTGCACCAGAAACTGTCACACAGTTACTACGATCACATTGAGCTGGAGCCCGGCCCGCAAGGCGTGGTGCTGGCCAAGGCGCCGCGAAGCGGCAAGCCGGTAGTGGTAGCGGGCGCTTTCGGTAAGGGCCGGTATGTGGCCTGCGGTATGATAACCGGAATGGCCCCGAACAATACGGAAATCGCACCGACCGGCGCCGAAGGACGTCTACTCGAGAACGCGGTGAAGTGGTGCGGCCGGCAATCGGGCGGGCAGTGAACATGCTGCACGGTTGATGGAAAGGAGAGGCAGATGCGTAAGAGGCGGCGAATTATTTACAACGACGACGGTGCTGCTGAAAAGCCGAGCAATAACCCTGATGCGACTGTGGAAGGGTTTCTGGCATCGCATTTCAACTCGTCTGTCGGCACGCAGGTAGACAGTTGGTTCTATAACTACGGTGACTGCTGGCTGAGAGAGGACGGGACATTGTACCCGGGCGGCCCGTTCATGGACAGACGGCAGAGCGCCGGCGTCTTTGGCGATGCCAACGAGATCATCATCGACGCCGCGCGCAAGGCCGGGATGGAGATATTCGGCTCGCTGCGGTTGAACGATGTGCACTGCGGTTCGAACGGCATCACCGAGCCCTTCAAGCTGAAGCACCCCGAGCTGGTGATCGGCCACCCGCATTGGCCCGACAAATACCACCACGTCCTCGATGGCGAACAACCCGTGTACGACGGTGGCTATCCCGAGCAGTCCATCATGGATCAATTCTGGGCCGCGTTCGATTTCGCCAAGCCCGAAGTCCATGACTATCGCCTTGACTTCATCCGTCAGTTCTGCAGCGCATACAACTGGGATGGCATCGAGCTGGATTTCATGCGCATGCCGCTGTACTTCAAACTGGGTGAGGAGGCGGAGAACCTGGAGACGATGACCGGGTTCATGCGCAGCGTGCGAGCTGTCATGAACGAAATCGGCGAAAAGCGCGGCCGGTCTTATCTACTGGCGGTGCGCGTACCGGCAACGCCGGGGCTGGCGCTGCGCACCGGTTTGGATGTGGAGGCCTGGCTCCGCGAAGGGTTGGTTGATCTTCTGATTGCCAGCACGGAAGACTGGATCTACTTCACGGCGTTCAGTGAGATTGTCGACCTCGGCCACCGCTGCGGTGTGCCGGTTTACCTGTGTCACAATGCCCAGCTCTGGTCGAAGCAGCACGATCCAGGCGTGCTCATACGCAGCATTGCGAGCAACTTCTGGGCCACGGGAGCAGACGGGATATACCTGTTCAATTTTCCGTACTGGCACAAGGAAGTGTTGGACGGGGGATGGCTCAACCAGATCGGTGATCCCGAGACCCTGGCGGGGTTCGAGAAAAGCTATCAACCTGAGATTGTCGACTACGGGGGAAACCGCGGTTACATCGTGGGACCCGATCCATTTCCCAAATGCCTTGTTCACGGCGCAGCATTCGAGATCATGGTCGGCGACGATGTCGAGAAGGCCGCTCACAACGGGCTGCTCAAAGCGTTGCGGCTGAAGGTTGACGTCGAGCAAATGCATCGGGTTGAAGGAATCAATATCAGTGTCAACGGCACCAAGGTGTCGGCCGATGACATCGAACGCGTCAGTCACGATTCCTTTGCGGCCCCGCTTCACGCGCCGCCGCTGAAACAAGGACTCAACCAGATCACGATCCTGCCGGGTCGACATTCCATCGGCCGGCTGACGTCCGTGGTGACCGGCCTCGACTTACGAGTCCGGTATATGCAGGAATAGGTGAATTGGTTTTTGATTCCTATACGATGAACTTAACGCCCTTCGCGCGGCGTTCGTAGTTTTGTATAAATGTGGAATTGCGAAAAAAATCTTTCGCGATTGGATTAACTTATCGGGCAAACAGGATCGACATGTCCGTGAAAGGAGATAGAAAAATGTTCCACTTTGCTTCGGGCGAGCAGGTGATGCGGTTTTTCATTTTGATCACCGCCTGTCTGATGCTGGGCCTCTGCTCCCGGTCTGCCGGGGCCAATGAAAACGCCGTCACCATCACCAGGCTGAAACCCCTTCATCTGGAGACATTCCTGGGCAATTTGCAGAAGCCTGAGGCGTGTATTGTTGCCGGCGATGCGTATGGCGAGCTGGGTAAGGACCTGCAGCAACGGATTGAAAACGCCACCGGCATCAAATTGCCCCTCGTTTCCGAGCGCAAGGCGATGGCAGGACTGGGCCGGCAGGGCAACATCATCGCCCTCGGCCAGTTCGGCAATAACAAGCTGATCAAGCATTTCTACTTCCGCTGGTACCTGGTGGTGGACGGTATGCAACCCGGGGCCGGCGGGTATGTGCTGCAGACCGTTCATAATCCGGACAATCTGGGCATCAACCTGCTGATCGCGGGCGGGAGCGATCGCGCCGGCGTGGCGAAAGCCGCTGACCGCCTGATGGCGAATATCGAGAAATACGGGACCACGCTGCCCAGGCTGTTTGAAGTAGAAATGGGAGCAGGTAAGGCGTTCGTCGAGGAGCGCGGCAAAGAAGCGCTCGATCCCGAGCGCGAGTGGCCCACCTATTCGCAGCATGCAGAGGAGTTTCTTGGTGAGGCGGCCATGCTTTATGTTTATACTGGAGACGAAACATATGCCGCCCTCTTCAAGGAACATCTGATCGAGTGGCTCGAGAGAGGCGACTATTACAGCGCCACCGACGATTTCTTCCGGCCGATGGTATCCTGGGACTTGGTCGAGGAGTCGCCCGCCTTCAGTGATGCGGAACGCCTGTGGATTACCAACAAGCTGTGGGAAGCGATCAATGTGATGCGTCCCGACTGGGACACCTATGTGTTTTCCGTGAAGGACAGATTCGAGCCGCGGGCAAATCACAATGCGCGATCGGCGATCGGCTTTTACTTTGCCGCCCGTTACTTCTGGCAGTACTACGGTATTGCAGAGATGAAACAGTGGCTGGCTGACGTGGCCACTTTCTGGAAGCCGCAGATGACCAGTTTCATGGCCATGGAAGGAACCGATCAGTCCATCGCCAGCCTGTTGCCGGCCACCGCCTATGCCCTGGCTGAAAACGAAGCGTCTTTCCTGTCCAGGGATATACTGGGACGTATTGCCGACAAACCACATATGCAGAACAGAAGCTACTACATGATCTGGGGCGGGTACGGTCCGCTATGGTTGAACCTGGCCGCCCACCTTTATGATGAGCCGGAATACCTGCGCTCCCTCCTTCGCCGCCACGGCAGTATGGTGGTAGCGGATTACCGTTTCCCCAAAAGGACGACCCGAGAGCTGGGACGCTCCTTCTGGGATGGCCGTTTGCCACCGAACATCCCTTCCGAAGCGACCCGCTCCGACTGGGTAAAGACGATGCCCCTGGCGCAGCTTTTCCACGAGAAAGTCGAGACCCACGGTCCGAAGAACATACCCTATGACAAAGCGTTTGATTTTCTCGTCTTCCGAGATCCCGACGGCCAGGAGAAACAGTATCTTCACGTCAACGGCCAGAACGGCGGGTCTTACAGCACCGACTCCGGTAATGCCATTACCGAGTTCTACTCACACGGGCGCGGATGGATTGGCAGCGGATCATGGATCATGCAGACCACCCGCCATCTCACCTCGGTAGCCATTGTCCGCAACGGTGAAAGTCAACCGCTACCTGCCTTTGTAAAGCTGGAACGAGCGGAATCAACGCCGCGATGGGGCATCACACGCACCGGCTACGTGGATTACAACGGGACAGACTGGTACCGCAACATCATCAACGTCCCCAACAAGTGGTTCCTGGTCATTGATGAGATCGCCGTAAAGGAACCCGGTGACTACCTGCTGGAAAGCAGATGGTCGCTTGCTGCATGTTCGGCCTTCGATGGCGACGATATTCTGGCAGCAAACTACGGCCCGAACAACAAGGGCAAAGTGCATTTCCGCCTGACGGGCACGGGCTGGCAGAATCAGTATATGAGCCCTAGGCATTACCGGGACTTCCTGACCTCGCCCCTCCATCCTTTTCCTCGAACGGCTGCCGACCTCTCCCGCTCGACCTATTACCGGACAGAAGTTGCCCGACGATGGGCAGGTCCTTTGAAGGAAGGCGATACCCACGTTTTTTGCAATTTGTTCTACGTCGATGAATCGTCCAAACTGCTCTATGATCTGCAGGAATTGGCGACAGGCGGGTACCTGGTGAAGGGCGAGAAAGAAAGCTGGGTTGCCCGCGTTGAGAATGACAGTAAGTGGGTTCTGGAGCCGCTCGGGGACCGGAAGCTTCAAATCCGAACCAAAGAAGCGAAGCCCGCCACCCCTGCTCCCGACTTGCAACCAAAGTGGCAGGAGACCGAATCGGCCAGGATACTGTCCTCTGCCGTGATGTCGGGCGGCAACGGCGCGCTTTACGCCGTGGGGTTGGCGGATGGGCGTATCCGATTGCGGGATGAAAACGGCAAGGTCACTGCCGAGATGAAGATGCCCGGAAGGGTCTATGCACTGTGCGCACTGGATCTGGACAGTGACGGAAGTGATGAAATACTTGCCGGCAGCGACACCGCCGGGGTACATGCCTTTTCCGCAACGGGCAGTCCGTTGTGGACCTGGAAAGGGCACGGCACAACGCGGACCGTCATCACTGAAATACGCCCGGCCGACACCACCGGAGACGCGCAGCCGGAGATCGTGGCCGTGGGGGTGGGTTGGTATGTTCTCGATCGGCAAGGCAAGATGATTTTCAAGAACGAAATGGAAACCGGTGGCAAGAGTTGGGATGCTGTCGTACCCGAGCGCGTTTTCACCCTGGCGGTCGGCGACCTCATGGGTGATGGCAAAGACGAAATCGTTGGGGATTATGCCGGTGTGGGAGACTCTGGTGGCGGCAGAATTGTGAACGTGTGGGATGGAAAAACGCAGAAGTATCTGTGGCGCCACAGCAGACCGCCCAACCGTTTCTGTGGCAGCACGCTGAAGACGGTCTTGGTCGCTGACGTTGACGGCGACGGCAAAGACGAGTTTGCGATCGCTTCCGACGCTTTCAGACTGCAACTCGGGTATTACAACAACTTCGGCTCCGAACGAGTAAGAATCTGGTACTGCAATGTCGGCTCGGGGGCGAATGCGATGGTGGGTGCGGACCTTGACGGTGATGGCAAGGTCGAGATAATCGTGGGCACAGAAATGGGACAAGTGCAGGCCTTCGATGGTACCCCGCCATCGGGTCTCGAGCCGCCCGCACTTTATGCCAAGGAGAAACTGTTCAACGCCGATGTCGAGCAAGCCGTGATGGCCCTGGCGGCCCGCCCCGTCGGCGCCGGGCAGGAAATCTGGACGGGGACGGTTAACGGCAAGCTTTTCGTTCTGAACGGCGATGGCAAAATTATCGGACGCGGTCATCTGCCCGGCCCTATTGACCATCTTGCTGTCGCAAAGCATGGAGCGGTTCTGGCGACCACTTCCGGCGGCGAGGTGGCTCTTTACGGTGGCAGGTGAGAAGGGATAAGGTCGATGAAAGCGAATAAACCGATCACCAGTTTTATCTCTACGCTACTGATTCTTGCTCTGGCCCAAAGCGCAATGGCAGTGAAGGTCTCCAAGCAAGAAGAAGCGCAGTGGCTCCATTGTGTGATCCCGCTGCCGAAGCAGATCAGTATCATGAGTAAGGTTGAGCTACCGGCCGCTGCTGTAAAGATTCGACTCCGCCAGGACGCCGGGGAGGTCGTAAAAACGGCGGCGGCCAGTCCAGAGCCGCACGCACGTCCGGCGGCGCCTTCGGCCGTCCGTAAATCGGACCCGTGGCCTCGTGGCAGGAGAGCATGACGCTCTCGTCCGGCATCGTCCACAGTCCACACCACGAGGTGAAACCGGGATACTGCGGTGAGTGATAAATAAATACTCGCCTGAAATCACGAATCTGCATTTTCGATTTCTTAGACGCTTACAAAGCGACAACGAAAAAATGTTCTGGAATTACGCGGGTGCGATAATTTGAATGCTGGAGATACCGTCGATCCATGTTCATTCAACAACAACTCGTAATTTAATTCACCTATGGTTAATTTGCACAGAACAAGAACAACACACTAAAGCGGACTTCGCCCGCAACCAGAGATGCTGCTTTCCCACAAACGCCGCCACCGAGTCGAGCTGCGGTGACGGTGAAATCTATTTCAATCGCTGACCTATGCACAACGGCGAGAGCGACATTGACGCCCTGATCGGCGTCCTCGAATTGGGTGAGGGGTTTCAACTTTACCCCATCGAAGTAACGACACCGAAGTGGGGCCTCGTGCCGTTTCTCATCCGGTTCCCGCATCGGCTTCAGAGTTGATGTCAGACGGTTTGATCATTCGAGTGATCCCGCGCTCTACTATCCGCATGCTCTGCATGAGTCTGCTGCTGCTGGCAATGACCGGTCGCTCGGAACCACCCGCTGTCGACGCCGTGTTCGCCGACTGCAGAGTCCGATACCCGGGGTCACCCGGCAACCTCGTCCTCGAAGAAAAGGTCGCGCGCCGCTTTGCTGCGAGTGGCTTTCAGCATGGCGCCATCCGGTTCACCACGCCCGTGCTGCGGTCTGGGAAAACGGTGCTGAATTTCGCGGATCACGTCGCTGTGCCGGTGGTGCCGATGCATCCCACGGTGACGCGGCCGGGAAATTTCACCGAACGTGACTTTACCACCACGCTGGTTTACCTCGGCCGCTGCACCCCCGCCGACCTTGAGCGCCTGAACGGCGTACCGCTGGCCGGCGCTATCGGCGTAGCGGAATTCGATTGCGGTGAGCGCTGGCAGCGCTGGCTGCGCTTCGGTCTTCGCGGCTTTGTCTTCATCGGCGGCGCCACCCATTCCTATCCCGACGCTGTCGGCAAGATTTTCGGTACCGAAGTAAGCATACCGCGGTTTTACGTCGACGCCGCCTCGGGCGAGATGCTGCGGCAGCGCTGCGATTCGCCGGGCGCCGTCCGCGTCACCCATACGCCATCGCGCTGGCAAAACCAGACCCTGCGCAACCTCTGGGTGCTGGTACCGGGAGACAATCCGGAACTGCAGCAGGAGGTCGCCGTCGTTGTCGCGCCGCTGGACAGTAATTGCATTGTTCCCGAGCTGGGCGAGGGTGCTCAGGCGGCAGCCAACCTCTCTCTGTTGCTGCGGCTTCTGGATGAATTCGCCGCCAGACCACCGGCGCGGCCTGTCCTTCTCGCCGCCGTCAACGCCCACACCCAGGCTTTCGCAGGCGAACGGCACCTGGCCTGGCATTTGTTGTTCCCGGACGACGTGCGTGAGCGCTATCGGGCGAATCTGCTCGCTTCGAAGCGGGCGCAGGAGCTGTATCTTCAGTATTATCGCCAGCTCAACCTGTCGCCGCCGACCAATAGCGACGAACAACAGTTGATCTCGTTGCGCACGCTCACCGACAAGACGACCGGCAAAATACTGCGTATCAAAACACCGATCACGACGTTGGCAACGCGGGACAAGAACCAGTTGAAGGCAGAACGGTTCAAGTTGTTTCGCGAGCAGGAAAGCGGCAAGCAGGAGGAGTTGGAGCGCCTGGACAAGCGGCTGAAACAACACATCCGTGTGTTGTCGCTGTTTAATAAGGTCGGTGTCCGGACGACACTGAGCGAGCTGAGTGCCGATGAGATTGCCATGCTGCGTGGCTATGTCGACGAGGTCGTGGAAACCTATGACACCTGGTCGCGGTTAAACCAGCGCGAGCTCGAGCAACTCGACGCCAACGATGCCGTCCGCGATGCCATGGGCGGACGTCAGCCGCTGTTCGTGTGGGTCCTGAACTTTACCTGGACGGGGCAACAGATCGGTTTCGCCAGCTGCCGCGGTTCGAAAACGGGCATCTGGAGCCGGGCGTGGGGCAAGGCGTTCAATCGCATTGCTGCGACCCTGCCGGGTGCTGACCTGCCAGGGCTGCTGGCGGATACGATGACGGCGACCGGCGGTCTCAACGAGGGGTACTACTGGAACGACAGTGGCTTCGCCGACGTCCTGCAGCCGTTGCAGCTGGCCCGGCCCACCGCTGCCTTTGTACTGCGCGACATTTTTGTCGACCGCGGCCGGGCGTTCACGCCGGATGATACGTTTGCCAACCTGGATACTGACAAGGTCACGCGCTTCAGCGACTTTGTGAGCGATTTCCTCCGTGCCGTCCTTGCCGATCGCGAGATCAGCGCGGTGGCACAGGTGCAGACACCGAACACCAACGACTGGCAGCCTGCCGGCATCCAGATCAAATCATTCATGTTCGACCCGTTTGCCGCCACCACCCTGCCGGAACTGCCGCTGCCCGGCACCGTGGTCACGGTCCATGGCGACCTCGGGCGCCGCAGAGACGCACCGTTACTTGCGGATGACACTTTACGTGCCGTGCATCTGCTCACCGACGGGCGGGCAGTGGCGCCGGTGCTCGGCATCACCCGCTACCGGGAGGAAAAGCTCGTTACCAACGCCCGTCATTTTGACACGGACTTCACGGCCATCGACTTTGCCCTCGATGCCGGTGACGTGGAATGGCGGATGCACTCGAATATCAATTCCGCCGATCCCAGTCACACGCTGGCCCTTTTCCCGTGCCGCGAAGTGGTCGTATACGAGCGGACGAATCTCTCGCGGATGACCGATTTTCCCCATCTCACCGACCTGAACATCGAATTCGTACCGTTGACCGGTGCCCAGAATGACGCACCGCGAAAATTCGGTTTCGGGCCGGGGATGATCTGTATGACGTCGGCGAAGGAGCAGATATTCCGGCCCGGTCCAGTGGCGTTTTATTTCGAGCCGGAGATGAAGTTCAAGTTAATGACAGCGGAGAAATACCTGGCCCTCAACGCCGGCATCTCCGGGGACGACGGGCGGACACCACAGCTCGGCAAGGGGTTTGCGGACACGGCGGCGCTGGGCTCGGATTTCCACCGCCGCAGCGCCCATGACATGGCGGTCTTGAATCGCTATCGACTGAGCCGTTTTCAGGGCATCAAGGACACCCTTGCCGGCTATTTTCTCGATCGCGGCGAGGCGGCCCTGCAACATGCGGATGCGGCGTTTGACCGTCATCACCATGCCGCCGGCCGGCGCTCAGTCTACGAGGCGCTGGGCGCAGAGCGCAGGGCTTACCAGCGGATTGCCTTCATTACCAATGACATGTTGACGGTCATTGTCTTTTACATGGCGTTGTTGCTGCCGTTCTGTTTTTTTATCCAGAAGCTGCTGTTCAACTTTGTCCGGATCGAGGCACAGATGGTCATGTTCATCGTTCTGTTTACCGGTACCTACGTGCTGTTCCGGAACATTCATCCGGCCTTCAAGGTTGCCCAAAGCCCGGAGGCGATGTTCGTTGCCTTTGTGATGGCGATGCTGGGCATCTTCGTGATGGTGATCCTGCACGCCCGGTTTGAAGGCGAGATGCGGCTGTTGTTAAGCAACATCACCACCGGGGCCGGCGAGATGTCGAGCAGCACGGCCTCCTCGACTGCTATGATGCTCGGTGTCAGCAATATGAAACGGCGCCGTGTGCGGATGGTGTTGACGACCGCCACTATCCTGCTGATCACTTTTACCATGCTGGCGTTCTCCAGCATTTCGGTGCGCTTGCAGCCGACACTGATCGCCCGCAGCGGCACGCCGCCCTACACCGGATTGATGTACCAGTGGCTCGGAACGCAGACGATATATGAGAACACCGCCCAAGCGTTGAATGATATCCTGCACGGCCGCGGCCAGGTGCTGATGCGGCGCTGGCTGCTGCCACCACCACCGGGTGGCCCGCTGGCGTACCGCGCCTTCCATATCTCGGCGTCGACAAACCAGACGGTGCAGATCGAAGCGTTGCTCGGACTCGACGCCGGAGAGGACGGCTTCATCAGCGCCATGCCGATGCTGGCCGGCCGGTTCTTCATCGAGGGCGAACGGGATGTTGCGGTGCTGCCGTTTCAGGTGGCGCGCGCGCTCGGCATCGGCCGCGACAATTTCGCCGACGCCGCGATCACCTTCCGCGGCCGCCGTTATCCGGTCATCGGCATTCTCGACTCCGACGCCTTTCGGCGGATCAGGGATATCAACGGCAGGACGCTGCTGCCGGTGAAGCCGGCGCCGTTGGCGGATACTGCGTCGAAGAACGTGAACCTGGCGCCGGCAAGCGATGATGCCGATCTGTATTACGTCGCGCCGTCGTCCCTGGTGTTGATGCCGGTGGCCACGATCGGGGATCTCGGTGGTGGACCGGCAAGCATCTCGGTGAAGCTGGACGGTGCCGACGCCTGGCCGCTGCTCGACGAGCTGCTGATGATGACCGACGGCCATTATTTTCTCAGCAGCCCGATGCCGTTCAAAATCAATGACGCGTCGGACGTGCAGTCGCGGCCGGGGATCTACTACGTCGGCGCGGGCCACAAGACGTCCATCGGCGGGCTGGCGAGTCTGCTGATCCCGCTGCTGATCGGCAGTACAATCATTCTCAACACCATGCTCGGTTCGGTGTTCGAACGCAAGAACGAAATCGCTATCTACAACGCCATCGGCGTCAATCCCCGGCAGATCGGGCTGTTGTTTGTTGCCGAGGCCTTTGTTTACGGTGTTATCGGGGCGGTCGGCGGTTACCTCATCGGGCAGGCGGCCAGTATTTTCCTCAGCCGCCTGCCGCTTTTCGCGGCCATCAATCTCAACTTCTCGTCGCTGACCGTTGTCTACGTCATTGTCGTTACTATAGGCGTGGTTATGCTGTCGACCCTGTACCCGGCTTATGTTGCCACGCGAACAGCGGTGCCGTCGGGTAAACGGGAGTGGTCGCTGCCGGAGCACGATGGGCAGCAGATGGCGCTCACCTTTCCTTTTGTATATACGGGCGCACTCGCGTTGGGTGTGGCCGGCTATCTGCACGAATATTTTGCCAAATTCACGGAGGCGACGATCGGGGACTTGATCGCGCAACTGGACCGATTCGAATCCGTGCGGGATGCCGACGGCCGCGACGCCTACGAGCTGCACTATCATGTTGCCCTGGCGCCGTACGACCTCGGTGTCACCCAGCAGGTTGTCGCCCGCATCGCGTTCAGTACCGCCCTGGAAACCTACCAGATGCATTTTTATATCGAACGCGTATCGGGACAGGACAGCACGTGGGTGGCAACCAACCGGCCGTTCCTGAAGAAACTCCGAAAGTATCTGATGGCCTGGCGAAACCTCGACCGTGAAACCCAGGAAACGTACGTGCAAGCCGCCAAGGAAAGATTGGGAACCGTGAATTAACGTTGCGAACTCACGACAAAGAACTCGAAGACTATCGCCAGATCATGAAGCCGCCGGACACCTTCGACGACGGCTTCGGGTGGAAAACCGTGATCGGCGCCGTCTGCCTCGGCCTGTTCGTGTTGCCGGGCTCGATGTACCTCGGCCTGGTGGTGGGCCCCACCACCAGTTTTCCGGCCCAGTGGGTGATCATCATTCTCTTTGCCGAAGTCGGCCGGCGCTCTTTCAAAGAGCTGAAAATGCAGGAGGTCTTTATCCTGTATTATATGGCCGGGCTGACCCTGTCGTCGCCGTTTACCGGTCTGCTTTGGAATCAATTCCTGGTGCAGTCTGAATTTGCCCTGTCGATGGGGATCGCGCAGGAGGTACCTTCTTGGATTGCGCCGTCCAAAGACATCATCGAGGCGCAGGGCCGCACGTTCTTCACTAAAGCCTGGCTGCCCCCGATCCTGCTCGTCTCGACGATCCTGATTGTGCATCGCGTCGAGGAGTTCGGCCTCGGGTATGTGCTCTACCGGATTACCAACGACGTTGAAGAGCTGCCGTTCCCGATGGCGCCGGTGGCAGCGTCGGGCATCACCGCGCTGGTCGAATCGAAGACCGATCACGTGCCCTGGCGTTGGCGCTGCTTCTCGATCGGCGGCATCCTGGGCATGGTCTGGGGGCTGATTTACATCGGCGTGCCGGCCATTTCCGGTGTCTTCCTGATGCAACCGCTCAAGCTGGTGCCCATTCCGTGGGTCGATTTTACCGAGAACGTCAGTCACATCCTCCCGGCGACCCCGTTTAATATCTCCTTCGATCTGACCCTGGTCTTTGTCGGTATGGTCATCCCGTTCTGGGCCGTGATCGGCGGCTTCATCGGAGTCGTGGTCACCATGATCGCCAATCCGATGCTCTACCGGCACGGCACCCTCGCGAACTGGAACCCGCAGATGGGTGTCGTTGACACCATATTCAGCAACAGCGTCGATTTTTATCTCTCCTTCGGACTAGGGCTGACGCTGGCCATCACGCTGATCAGTTTAGGGCAGATTGTGAAGCCGCTGATGACTTCGTTCACGCTGCGAACCGGCGTCAAGCGGCCGACCGACGAGCGCCGGCGTCCCAGCCGATTGGCGGCCGGCTGGCGCAAGCTGGTCACCAACAACGTCCAGCGCGGTGATTTCTCGATTTTTCTCGCCCTCGGCATCTACATCGGCACCACGGGTTTCTGGATCGGTTTGGCGACCTGGCTGATCGATGGTTTTCCGTGGTACTTCTTCGTCTTCTACGCAATGTTCTACACCCCGCTCATCTCCTATGCCACCGCCAAACTGGAAGGGCTTGCCGGACAGGTGGTCGAGATCCCGATGATTCGCGAGGGCGCCTACATCCTCAGCGGTTACCAGGGGGTACAGATCTGGTTCGCACCGGCGCCGGTCACAAACTACGGCATCGCAACCGTCCAGTTCCGCATCCTCGAACTGACCGGCACCCGGATCATCAGCAAGGTCAAAACGCTCCTGGTCACCCTGCCGATCGTCATCGTTGCCTCGCTGCTGTTCTCGGAGTTGCTGTGGCGAATGGCGCCCATTCCGTCCGAAGCTTACCCGTTCACCCAGCAGATGTGGGAATTGCAGGTGAAAAACGTCTGCCTGATCTATAGCTCGACCAGCGAAGGCGGGTCGCTGTTCATGGAAGCGTTGAATCTTGATTCTTTCCTTTGGGGACTCGGGATCGGGGTTGGTACATACAGTATCCTGCTGGTGCTGGGCCTGCCGATTCTGCTGATTTTCGGGATCGTCCGCGGGCTCGGTCAAAGTACACCGTCAGGGCTGCTGCTGGAATTCATCGGTGCAATGGTCGGCCGCTTCTACTTCCGGCGACGGTTCGGCGACATGTGGCTGAAGTACGCGCCGGTATTGTTTGCCGGTTTTTCCTGCGGCGTCGGTCTCGCGGCCATGGTGTCTGTCGCCTGCACGATGTTGTCGAAGATGATGTCGCCGCTGATCTTTTGAGGAAACGACTTTTGAAAACGAAAAGCGAAAATCCCGAACAGCTTGAAGAACGCCGACGGCCGCGGGTCAGTGTCCGGTCGATGGTTATCGGCAGCCTGTTTGCCGCCGTCTTCGCCTGCATCACGATTTACCTCGAGAACCGAAACGCCCTGTACCTCACCGCCACACAGATCCCGCCGCTGTCGTACGGCCTGCTCTTTTTCGCCGTCATCGTTATCAATCCGCTGCTGCGGCTCCTGCGCTTCATCCGTCCCCTGACGCTGCCGGAGCTGATGGTCATCTTCTTGATGGGGATGGTGTCATCAGGGATTTCCACGTTCGGGCTTTCCGGACCGCTGATTCCAATCATCGGCGGCTTGTTCAACGACCAGTGGAACAACGACCAGTCGGCCTGGAACCTGAATATCGAACCGTTCATCAACGAGGCGTATTTCGTTTCCGAGCCTGGCATCCGGGATGCTGCCGCCAACTATCGTGAGGCGTATCTGGAACGCGATCGACTGCGCCGGGTACATGATGCCGCGGTGGCCATCGACAACGCTGGGAAACGGGCAGCACGGATCGCCACTGAGGTCAAGACGCTGCAGTCATCGACCGGCGAGAGGTCAGCGCAGGCGGATGAGTTACGCGCCTGTCGCCAGTCACTGGCCGAGGCCCGCGCCGACCAGACCGCGGCCGAGCAGAAATGGCAAGCGCTCGGACCGGGATCCGGTTTCGCGACCGTACCGGCTGCCCTCGCCGCTTGTCCGGCAGCAATGGACGTCGCCGGGCAGCGACTGGACGAGCGCACGGCGGTCCTGCGGCGGCTTGAAGAGAAGGCGTTCGCCAAGATCATCCCCTACCGGCGCGGCCTGCCGGAGGGGAAACGGGCAACCCCCGGAATCATGCCTACACCCGCCGACGACAGCCGCAGCTACTGGGCACGATGGCGCCGCCTGGTCACCGGTCGCAAAGCGCTGCAAGCACTGGTGCAGGCACGGGACCTGATTGTCGCGGCCGAGGTGCCCATATCAACGGCGGTCACCGAGCAAGCGGCCGAATTGTTGCAGCGGACCTCCGACATTCTCGCGCCTCTGGCGGACGACCGGTTGCTGGTGGCTGAACAGCAGGCGGCAACTGCCGAGGCGCAACAGCTTAATAAGGAAATAGCTGCGCTCGCCGGAACGTACAAGGAGCTGACCCGCGCCCACGACAATGCATCCGCAACCGAACGCAGTCAGCTGGAATCGCGTTTGCGGTCGTTGAAGAAACAACAGAAACGGCTCCGCTCACAGCAGCGGACGCGGGTCCTCAAGACCTCCCGCCTGCGGCGGGAAGCGGTGATTGCCGGCTTGGTGCACGATACCATCGGCGAGCTCGCGGCGGTGCGCGCGGCGTTGGCCAATGCCGAGCCGGAAAAGGCAGTCGTGCTCGATGCACTGACCGCGCTCGAGTTGCGCTTTCCGCAGTTTGACGCTTCGCTGTGGCGCTTCGTCGCCGGCGATATTCCCTGGTCCCACTGGCTCGCGCCCCTGGGGCGCTGGTGCCTGGTGATCGGGCTGACTTACCTGGCGCTGATGACCCTGAACGTGCTCATCTTTCGCCAATGGGCGGAGCATGAAAAACTGGTTTATCCGTTGGCCGAAATTCCGCAGATATTTGCCGCGACCGACGGTGATTCATTGCTGCCGAAGATCTTCTACAACGGTCTTTTCTGGCTGGGCGTGCTGGTGGCGGCTGTGCCGCTCGGCTGGAACCTGCTCTGCGCCCTCGATCTCAACGGCCTGTCCGGCCTCACACCGCTGGACTTGCAAAACAGGTGGACACCCTATATCGCCGACTCCCCGTTGGATGCCCTGGTTGGCAGGTTCGGACGCTCGATGGTCTTTTTCACCGTTATCGGCATCACCTTCATGACCCCGAAGCATGTCTCTTTCTCACTCTGGTCGTTTTCGCTTCTTTTCATGCTGATGGTCCTGGTGCTGACCTCGCTGGGGCACGAAATCGGCAGCAGCAATATGTTATACCGCCTGAATTTCCGCACCGCGATGGGCGGCGGTGCACTGCTGGTTTTTGCCACCATCGTCCTTTATAAATGCCGGCGCTATCTATTCTGTGTTTTTACGCCTGCCAGTGTCGACGGGCTCCCGCTCGGCGAACGGCGGGAGTTGCGTATCTCGTCGCTGCTGTTCGTTGCCGCCTGCCTGGCGATCATCCTCATTCTGTGGCTGGGAATGGGCGCCAATCCTGGCTTCGTTGTGCTCGTCTGCCTGATCACGCTGCTGATCAACATCGCCTTCATGCGCGCTGTTGCCGAGGGCGGGTTGCTCGGCTTCAAGAGTTACTTCAATCCGATCCATTTCATTCGCAACGTCTTCGGTTTCGACCGGCCCTGGTGCTCGGCAACGCTCTTTGCACCGCTGGTGATGGTTTACGCTGTCCTGTTTTTCGATGTTAAAACGTTGATCGCGCCGGCGATGGCCACCAGTTTGAAAATCCGCCAGGACCAGTGCCTGGAGCGCTTGCGCTTTCATCTTGCGATCGGACTCGGCATCGTTCTCGCCGTCGTCACCACCATTGTCACCACGCTGCTGATGTCCTATGCCGGCGGCGCCGACGGCTTGGAGGAATGGTTTCACAGCGGCTTGCCGCGCTTTCAGTTCAGCAGTCTGGCGGAAATGGTCGGGTCACCGCTCGAAGCGTCAGCCACCAACACCAGGTGGCTGTTGGCCGGCGCCCTGCTGATGGCTGCGCTCCTCTTTTTTCGCCGCCGGCTTTTCTGGCTGCCGCATCCCATCGGCCTGCTGATGTTCGTCAACCCGATGATGGGGGCGTATTGGTTCTCGATCTTTCTCGGCTGGATGGCCAATGCGCTGGTCACCAAGTACGGCACCCGGGAGATCTACTATCGGGTGCGGGGATTCTTCATGGGACTGGTTGTCGGCGAGATACTGCTTGTTCTCCTTGCCGCTGTGCTGGCATACTGGCTCGACCTGCGCATCCCGATCGACCTGAATCGAAACTGAGACTTGAAACTTGAGACTGGAAACTTGAAATTCGAAATCCGAAATCCGAAGCAAATTCAAAACACAGTCATCCCATAGGAAACGGGTAGATGGGTAGTTGGGTGAATGGGAGCTGGACAGACTACTAGCGCGGATCGCCAAAGTCGGGAACATCCATCAACACGCCGCCCTTTAATGCGGATTCGTGCGCGATGAGCCCGGGCACCAGGTAGCGAGCTGCGACCCAGACATTGTTCGGTGGTGTTGTGCCAGTCACACAGGCAGCGACGAAATCATGCGCCAGGAAATGGTGCGACCCGGAATGCCCGTTTGGCAGGCCAATAAATTCTTTCGGCAGGTTGCCAATGGGATGCACACTGGACACACCCTTGTGCGTGCCGCCGCCGGATATCGTCGCCATCTCACTGTCCGCGTCAACCGCAAGGTCCCGGCAGATCAGCTCGGCTGTCAAGTCCCGTGTTTCTTCCGGATTCCGTGTTACCCACACTTGGCTTCCGGTCTGTTCCTCGTAGGATGCTTTCGTGCCGTGCATGCTCAAGCGCTCGGTGCCCGGGTGCCCGATCCTGCGGAATTCGTTGAATCGGGCCACGCTGCCATCCGACATCCGGCACAACATGCTCTCGTTACTGAAATGGTTGTCGTAAATCTGATCGACCTGGTGAAAGAGACCGTCGGGATCTCTGTCGGTTACGCCCATGGCCGATACCTGTGTTGCGTAGGCACCGGTTACAGAAACCACCATGCTGACCGAATGAGTCGGGTAGAAAAAGGGCGGCCAGTTTGCATAGCGCCGCCACTGTGGACCGTGCCGACGTTGGAGGACGTCGATCAGGCCATGGTTATAGTCATGGTAGTATTCACCTTCCGCATACACGATATCCCCGAACGCGCCGTTCCGATATTGTTGACGACAATAGATGGCGCATGGATAGTAGTAGCTGGTCTCCCCCACCATGTACGTTTTGCCCGTTTCTTCAACCGCGCACACCAGGGCTGACATCTCTTCCACAGAAAGTGCGGCTGGCACGGCTGAATAGACATGCTTCCCGGCTCGCAGTGCCTGGACGGCCTGCGGCCCATGCAGATGATGCTGCGTAATAATCGCGATCGCATCCACATTCGTTGCACAGAGATCATCCAGTGAAGGGCATCGATCGCTGATGTCGAACTGCGCGCACTTGTCATCCAGCTTTTGTGCATCCAGGTCGCATAGGACGACGTTCTCCACCTCCGGATGATGCTTGAACAGGGGAATGAAGCGACCCGCGAATGCGCCAACTCCGCATATCCCGATGCGAATGCTCATACTGGGATATCTCCTTGCTCTCGGGTCATTTTGTACCATGAATAATCATGGTTACTGTACTGTAGGCGACCGATTCGACACACTTACTTGAACAGGGGAACAACGCCATGTCAACAACAGACCACCTCGACAGCACGATGATGGTAATCGGTGAGACGCCTCAGCTGTTTCTGGATAACGCAATCATCGAGGCCTGCCAGGAGATCACCAAGACCTTTCATCAGCCGCGCAAAGACCCGGCAAACCCGCTGATCAAACAGGACCGGCCATGGGAGCAACGCCTTTACACTAAAGCGCCAATCACGTGGTCCGGCGTGACTCACGCGACGGTCTTTTCAAATGCTGGTACGAAGACCTGATCGATCATGATCCGAAGGACTCGCTGGTCGAAGCACGACAGTGCTATGCCGTCAGCGAAGACGGCGTGACCTGGGAAAAGCCGGAGCTGGACATCGTGATCGAGGACGGCTGTAAGACCAATGTCGTTCTCGGCGGCGCCAACGGCGTTGATCACGCGCATTCACTCAATGTCATCGAAGACCCGTTTCCGTCGGATGACGCCAGACGATTTGTCGGTCTTTTTTCCCATTACCCGCCGTTCCAGGGCGAGATTCGGGCGGCCTATTCCCCCGATGGGATTCATTGGACGGTCGACGAGCAGCGGCCGGCATTCGGCACGCTCGGCGCATCCATGGGCGATGCGTCGATGCTGCATTATGACCATAGCGCCCGCTGTTTTGTAGCCAACTGCCGGCATTGGCACCAGGGCCACCCGTGTCTCAGCCCTCGCAACCCCATCGGTCCGGTGAATCCGGGGCCGCGGTATCCGCACGATTTCAGCAGACAGAACCGGCGTCGCATCTGGTTTTCGGAAAGCTTTGATTTGCTGCATTGGAGTCAGCCGTACCTGGTGGTTTGTCCCGATCACGAAGAGGACAATCTCGACGATGGGTTTTACGGAATGGTGTATGACCAGTTCGGTAGTTTTTACGTGGGCTTTCTCAGTGTGTTTCACCGAGTCCTTAATGAGATCGACGTGCAGCTGGTGATCAGCCGCGACCGCAAACAGTGGCATCATGTCAACAAGCGGCAACCATGGCTGACGCTCGGCGCGCCGGGTGAGTGGGACCAGCATAATATCGCCATGACGTCGTCGGTTATCGAGGTCGGGGATGAGCTCTTCATCTACTACGGCGGTGCGAACTGTCATCACGACTACTTCATCTGGGGGCCGCGGGAAGGGATGGATCATCCCGAGGTCCATGATCGCAACCTGACCCAATTCGGTCTGGGACTCGCCCGTCTGCGCAAGGACGGCTTTGTGTCCGTAAGCTCCGGTGCGCTCCGCGAAGGCCTGCTGGTGACGCGGCCGTTTCTTTCAACCGGCACGAGTCTGGTCATCAATGGCCGCTGCGGGAAAGACGGCTACATCCTCGCCGAGGTCCTTGATCACTTCGACGAGTTGATGCCTGGACGCAGCCGTCAGGCGTGTGATGTTTTTACCGGCGACAGTGTCTCGCACAAGGTGACCTGGCAGGGCGAGAGCGAACTGCCAGCCGCCCGCCCGGAATTCGGCGGCGACACCGTTTTCCCATGGAAGAAAACGACGCCGTATCGCAAGTTACGGTTCTTCTTGAGGAATGCGGAGCTGTTCTCGTTTCGGCTAACTGAAGCTTGAGCGGGGCTAGTTCAGGGGCTATTTCAGGGTGTAGCGAATCCTGTAGTGCAGAATACCAGTGCCGGCATCGCTGACCCGCAGAGTCAGGCCGTTTCCAGATGCCTGGGCGTCAACGCTCTCCGTCTTCCCGCTGACCCAAACGCATTCGACCTTCTCGATCCGGCAGTCTGCCGGCAGCGGGATGGTGACTTCCATATCCCGGGTAGCGGCGAGCAGCGCTTCATCTATGTTGTAGATCACCAGGCAGTGGTTGTCAACGGCAAGCGCAGCATAAAACCCGGTCAAGGGGCCCGACGTGTATTTCCGCTCGAAAACACCGTTCTCCGGGTCAACGCAAAACGCCATGTCCGGCTCGATCGGATTGGCTTCCACCAGATGCCAGATGGCGCGGAGGCGGCTGTGATCGGCCGCCGTCAGCCGGCCGCCGCCGTCGTCGAACTGGACGAGCTGCATGAACGACGGCACCCCGTACACCGCTGAACAGGGCCAGTACTGCAACGCTTTGCTGCGGGTCATGTACCACGTATCGCTGTCAATCAAAGTACCGGGGAAGAGCTTCGAGATCAGGCGCGCCCGCCTGAACCAGTGCAACGGACTGTCGACGAACGAATCGCCCAACCGCACCATGTCCACGTATGGTTGCAGATAGACATCACTCACGCCGCAGGTAATCAGCGCATCCGCCTTTACCTCGTGAACGCGCTCGTGGGTGAGTCTCGCCACCGCATGCCACATCTGGTCGCCCGCGGCCCAGGATGTGTCGTACAGGGTGTGGCGGCCGGGG
>DPYP01000051.1:0-9878 GCA_003545375.1 Lentisphaeria bacterium | reverse complement strand
GTGGCGTCTGATGGTTGAAATCGAACTTGAATCCGTCGGCGTCAAGACAGCCGGGCTCAGGTGAGAGGCAGTATCGTATCACCGCCTTCATGTGCTCTCTTACCGCCGGCAGACTGTAATCGAGGAAGCCGTTCTGATTGCCGATCAGGCTCTTGTCACAGTTGTCATCCACAAGCTGATACAGATGCGTGGTGACGAGATTGCCGTCTCTGTCCCTCACCATGCATTCCGGAATCGAGGCGGCGAGCTCCGATTCAGATGAAACCATGTACGGGCAGAACCAGAGTATCACTTTATGGCCGCCGCCGTGCAGATCGTCTGTCAGGGCGCGCAACCCTGCCGTGCCGCCCAGTCACGCGCCGGCTTTGAAATCACCGTAATGCTCGAACCATCCCACGTCGATACACACCGTGAAATCGCTTATGCCGGACTTGTCCTCGAGGTCCCGCACCCAGTCGCTGACATTCGTTTGGGTGAGCGGTGTGTTTGCAGCCGAACATGGGTTCCCGTAAAGAAGCTGCTGCCCCCAGGTGTCGTACATCGGCCTCGACCACCAGGCGTAATACGGTTTGTCCTCGCGCACCAGGCCAAGATCTCGCGAGATTGCCAGATGCGCGTCGAGGACCGCATACGCATCGGTCAGCGCCGTGACGAAGTAAACCGCAGGCAGGCTCCCACCTCGGGTGCCGCCGCAGACCGAATCGAAGACAATCGAGAATCGCTCGTCGTCGACAATGAACCGCGTCGCGCCGACGGGCAGCGGGCCGGGGATCGAGAACCCGATCCATTCGCCGTCGCGGATTTCAAAGGAAACCGTTCTGGGCTGAGAACAGAGCATCCAGGTCGGTGGATTGTCACCTGGATCAGCCTGACACCTTTGCTTGTCAGGATCAACCGTGGCGGCCACGGTAATCTCCCTGTCCGCCTGCATCGGCCATGTTCGGTCATGCTCATCAGAGACATAGGATTGCCAATTGCAGCAGCAGAGCTCGGAGCCGGGCAGATAGGTTAAGCGCTCGATATACTCGAAGTCGCCCTCGATCCAATAGGCCAGACAGCCGCTGCGGACAGCCAGGTGCACGGAGGCAGCCTGTCCCTTGATCGGTGCACTGTATTCCCCGCCGGACTCGGTCCATGGCGCCAGCACTGCCGACTTCCCGTCAAACAGTGGCGACAATCGAAAGGTCCCGATGGGTTCTTGGCCGGCATGCATGACCAGAACATCATGAACGATGCGGTACGCACCATTCCCGGCATCTAGGTGAAACTGTTTCATTGGTTGTTGCGCGCCCTTATTCCCCAGCGTCTGTCAGAAAAACAAGAAAATCTTTGGGAGGAATGGGAAATATGGGAGTCATGGGGAGGAATCAAAGACATACTTCCCATGCTTCCCATTCGTCCTATACTCATGATACAATATAAATGGCTTGCGGGCGATGTCCGCTTTTAGCAAATGTAACTGTGTACAGCCACGCTTGATGGCCACGGCAACGGTGTTAGCGTAGATACAGGCGTATCTCGGTCGGTGAAAAGAATCGGATTTGAAATCAATGGAGGTTGATCGGTGATCGTTGACGTTCACACGCATTTGTCGACGCGGGAGCAGTGGGGGCCCGTGTTTTGTGAGGTGGTCGACCAGGCCTATGACGGTAGCGGAATGGACCTGGACTGTACGGCCGAACGGCATCAGGCCGCCATGTCCGCCGTCGACAGGGCAATCGTGTTCGGCATCAACTCCAAGGCGCTGCAGATGTGCACACCCAACGACGACATCGCGGCCTATGCCCGGGCCCATTCGGACAAGATCATCGGCTTCATGTCGATCGATCCCAACGAGCCCGGGGCGCTCGAGGAAATCGATCGCAGTGCCGGTGATTTGGACCTGAAAGGCATCAAAATGAGCCCGGTATACCAGAACTATGATCCGCGCGGGCCCGAGGCCCGGCGCGTCCATCGCCGGGCGGCGGAACTGGGGTTGCCGATCCTCACTCACGCAGCCTTACATTGCATCCCCAGCACCCCCATGGAGTGGGCCAACCCGCTTCTCTATGACCCGGTGGCCCGCGAGTTTCCCGAGCTGAAGATCATACTGGCGCACATCGGCCTACCCTGGTTCGCCGATGCGATGGTCATGGCGCGCAAACATCGCAACGTGTTCGCGGATATTTCACCCCTGCCGATCCGGCCATGGTGGGCTTATCAAGCCCTGGCCGCATTCCATGAATCCAATCTGCTTCACAAGTTGCTGTTCGCAACGGACTGGCCGTTCGCCTCCGTCGATGACACAATTAACGCCCTGCACGGCATCAATGACGTGATGGCCGGCACCGGCATGCCCAGGATTCCTGCAAACGGGATCGAGGCCATTATACACCGCGATTCACTCGATCTCCTGGGACTGGCGTAAGGGGCTCGCCGTCATACTCGCCGCAAATAATAATGTCCTTCCACCCGACCCATATTTCTACGCCTGAAAGCGGATGGCGCATGCACGAAATAGTACAATTGAACGGACAGGCATCCCGCGTCATATCACCCGCGCAAATCCAGATCATCACCGAACCCTGGGACATGGGCGCGGTATACTACCCCTACATGGTGTATATCCCAGAGAAGGACCGGCTGGTGCTGCTGTTGCTCTGGGGCCAGCAGACAAGGACGGGCATCTCGATCAGTGACGACGGCGGCGCGACGTGGAGCCGCCCCAGAAGCGTCGGTGACGGATCGGGCATCGGCCTGTCCGATCTCAGCGGCGGCAATCTGGTCTTGAAGCTGGCCGACCAATATCGGTTCAGCCACGATTGCGGCGAAACCTGGGCAGACGCCATAGCCGCGCCCGACACTGAGGACGGCAAGACTTTCGACGAAGATTCTCCATTCCTAGTGGACCGCGACGCTGAAAGCGGGCGAGTCACCCGCCTGTGGGGGACCGGCAAGAAGCCCGGACTCGCCTGCCTCTACCGCTGCAGCGAAGATGCGGGCCGGACCTGGGGCCCATGCCGCCACGTGCCCCAGTGGGGTTGTACCGGTGAGATCGTCCTGCACCGCGCCGGCAACGGCAACATCATCGCCGCGTGCCGAATGATGCTGCCGCAATTCGAGGGCAAGATCGATCATCACAGTGGGCTTGGCATCTCCGTGTCCGAGGACAACGGGCAGACCTGGTCCGAGCTCGATGTGCTGTATGCCTGGGGCCGTCACATGTCGAGCATGGTGACGCTGGCCAACGGCGACATCGTCCTGACCTACGTGGCGCGCATGGGGTACGTGGATACCGACGACGGCTATCCCCAGTTCGGTATCGAAGCGGTCATCAGCCGGGACCACGGCTGGACCTGGGACCTGGATCACCGGTACCTTCTCGCCGTGTGGAAAGGTAACCGCAAAGGCAGGGATGGCTGGCTTGCGAGCCCGCAGCGCACCGCCACAGTGCTGCTGCCCGACGGTTCGCTGCTCACCGCGTTCGGGACCGGGTACCGCAACCGGGGCATGGAAGGGAAGCGCACCCACAGCCCGCAGGACATCGGGCTTGTCCGCTGGCGCATCAACGACGCGGCGCTCTGCCCCGACACCACGATCGCCGACGCACCCGTCGATTCCGACTTGAGAAACATCTTCGACCCGAAGATCGGCAACTACGCCCTGAACGATCCCGGTGAGGCGGAGTAGTCAGTAGTTCAAATGATGCTCTGCCGCGCCGGGTCTGCCGCGGCGTTCGTCCATCTCATCGCCGAGCGGGATCGGTCGATATCGGATTTCGATCGTCCGCGCGAGTATCGGATCGTGCAGGCGCGCCAGGAACGTGTCGCCAGTGCCATGGGCTGTCACGTCCGGCAGATCGTGGCGCGCGATCGTCTCCTGCACGCTATCGAGGAACGGCGCCGACCCGCAATACAGGAACAGCGGATCGGGCATGGCGCGGACCACGTCCAAAGCAAGCAGGTACTCCAGATCGACGAGTGCGTTCAACGGGCTGTCTTGAAGGGGCACATTGTGACCACCGACAGTGACCTCGCTGTGGATTTGCATTTGGTCCCAGTGGTCGCGTACCTCCGCGTAAGGCCAGGCGACGGTAGCGATCGGATGCGGGCACATCTGTTTGGGCTTGTCGGGGAACAGCGGATCGAGCTCGCGATCGCACTGATCGCTGCCGACTGAGATGAAGACTTCGTCGCCGTCGCGGATGGCCACGACCTCGCCTTCGCCGCCGGTCAATGCGCCTTGCACCTCGAACTCGGAATCCTGGGTGAGCAGATACCGCCCGATGCGAAAGATCGACGGATTTGTAAGTGTCGCCATACTGTAGCGGCCCTCGCGCACCATCAGGTCGTCGAGCTCCCGGCGCTTGGCCTGAACGTCGCGGGCGGCGAACCGCGCCCCGCAGAGGGCGCCAATATCAAACGCACGCTGCTCGGTCCCAGTACTGCTCTGAATGGTCATCGGGATCGCTTCTACTCGCATGATATGCAATTCCTTTGCTTACGGTTTAATGGGACAACTAGACGATTTCAAACGGTCAAAAGACAACAATCGATCGATGCGGTGAATTCACAACAGCCCTTGCAAACCAGGGTCACAATCACAAGTTAAACCGCATCCCCCCCAGTTGCGACACTTCCGGTATTCGGACAAGCGAGAAATGACGGCGTGCCCAAACATGGATCAAACACTCGAACAAACCGACGGCGTTGCCCTGACCCGCGAACAAATCGATTCATTTCATGCGGAAGGTTTTCTGCGATTCGGCAAGCTGCTCGACGACACTGAGGTCGAGGCACTGCGACAGGAATATGATCACGAATTCGACCTGGCCCGGGCCGGCAAGTCAGAGATGAGCAATCTGTCAGTTGACCAAACCGACGACGACGAGGCAATGGTCC
The DNA here is from genome assembly GCA_003545375.1 of Lentisphaeria bacterium. GTDB lineage: Bacteria > Verrucomicrobiota > Lentisphaeria > JABSQK01 > CAJWLW01 > CAJWLW01. The sequence goes on along the minus strand of DPYP01000051.1, from coordinate 4,998 downwards.
AGGCTGAAACACAAATGCTGCAGATCATGAATGTGACACGCCGCAACCTGCGCTTTCGTAAACTCGTGTACGACAGCCGGCTGCTGGATATTGTCGCGACCCTGATCGGACCGAATATCCAACTTTATTCCGATCAGGCATTATTCAAACCGGCGCATACGGGGGGGCCAATTCACTGGCATCAGGACAATGCTTACTGGAAATGTGTACCCGCCAACATTGTCAGCTGCTGGCTTACGCTCGACGACGTGGACGATCGGAACGGCGCCATGAACCTGATTCCCGGATCGCACCTGACGCCGTTGTCGCACGGCCGTGCTGAGGGATCAAACGTGCTGCTCGACGCCGGCGATCAGGTCGACGCCGCGACGGCTGTCGTCGTCGAGCTTGCCGCGGGCGGCATCATGTTTCACCACTGTCAAACGCTTCATTCGACGAAACCCAACGCCAGTGGTCGGCAACGTCGCGCTTTTGCCATTCATTTCATGACGCCTGGCACCAAGTCGCTCCACGACAGTCAATACATTCCGGTGTCCTTCAACAATCCGCTGCTCCGCGCCCGCGTCTGAGGCGATAAACAGGCGTTCGCATTTCCGCTCGCCATAGAGTTGCCATAACCCCATGATTCCCAACCAACCAAGGAGTAATGTCGGAATGGGCCTTGACCCGCAGAAATACGAAGAATATTGGCTTCGCGGCTGGACGGTTGTGGAGGGGGTGTTTGCCGCCCCGGAGGTGGATACGATTGGCCAATTGGCCATCTCTTTGTGTGAGCCCGAAATCACCTCCGCGGACTCGAGCTACAATGCCGATCTCTCAAAGGATGGACGCCTTGCCCCGCGCAAGCTCGACAACCCGTTTCTAAAGCACCGGGACCTGCGCAACTTCGTGATGGATCGCCGGCTTCGCGCATTGGTCGAGGAACTCATACGGAGGCCGCCGATGCTCATTAACGACCAGATGTTCATGAAGCCGCCACGATTCGGCTCGGCCAAACCCTATCACCAGGATAACGCCTACTTCCTGTGTCACCCCGACGACGAGGTGATCACGGCGTGGATTGCCCTGGACGATGTGGATGAATTCAACGGGTGTCTGCGTTACATCAGCGGCTCGCACCGCGGCCCGATCCTGGAGCACCTCCCCATACCGGGCGAGCCGTACAACACGACGCCCGCGACGGAACAAATCGACCTGACGCAGGAGGCGCCGGCATGCGTAAAAAAAGGCGGCGTGGTGTTCCACCACAGCAAGACCCTGCACACCTCGCATCGCAACGAGTCTGACAAGTGGCGTCGGGCCTATGCCTCGCATTGGGGCAGCGCTGCTGTCACCAGCGAAATCGACACGATCGATGGGGCTTACTTCAATCGGTCCCCTGAACTGTACAAAGAGTCTTTGGCTGGGATTGCAGAACCCACTTGACGCAAAACAATGAGATCAGCACAAAAGGTGAGTTCCCGGAATCATGACAATCACCAATGATCAATTTCAAACTTATGAACGGCAGGGCTACATCATCGTTGAGGACCTTATTCCATCTGCGGAACTGGCAGAGCTCTCCGCCATGACCCACCGCCTGCTTGACGGCGGGCTAAAGCCTGAAATGGCGTACGATGGAAAGATCCCGGCCGAATTTTACACCTTCTGGGAACCAGGCCTGGAGGATCGAGAGGAGATCCCGCGCCGTGATCGGATTCGGCTGATGTCAAGGATGGCTTTTCATCACCCGTATTTCTGGAAATTCGCCTGCCATCCAAACATCTACGCAGTGATTTCCGCCCTGCTCGATGATGGCGTGCAGTTGTTCGGAGAGTCAATTTTCAGGAAACCGGCGCGTCATGGCATTGACGCCGCACCGCACCAGGATATGGCGTTTTGGCCCGGGCTCGAACCCCGCTCTTTGAAATGCTGGCTGGCGATCGATCCGGCAGCCGTGGAAAACGGTTGCATGTATTTCATCCCGGCAAGTCATAGAAAAGCGCTGCCGCATGAGCAACATCCGGTTCAAAAGTGGATCCTCAGCGATGAACAGTGGGACTTGGATCGTCAGGTTCCGATTGAACTGAGTCCGGGGTCGGCAGTCTTTTTCGACAGCGGCTTGATCCACCGGAGTCACCCCAATCGCAGTGATTTCAGTCGTCGGTCCTGGGCTGCAAATTATGTTGCCGAGCATGTCAAACACCTGGAACCGTGGACCTCGGAGTATGGTTTCAAATTGATTCCGCCGACTGGATGATTAGGGCTGAACGAAGGGACTACTACCGCACGGCAGAAGTTCTCCGACATTCAAATCGCGCCTGGCACCGCCATTGTCGCGCCGCGCGCTGGCCGAAGGCCGACTGGCTGCCCCCAAGGGCAGCAGCGAGCGGAGCGAGTGACAATCCTCGATGATGCTACGGGGAACAGGTCGCCAGTAGCCGACCGGATCGCCTCCGGTGTCGCGACGTAACACTGCCCACACCATCCATCAATTTTAATGTCGGAGAACTTATGCCGTGCAGTACTAGACGCCTGACTCCTGAGTAAGTAATTAACGTGAATTGACGGTTCCAATACAGCCACGAACGCCTGCCAATTACTCCTCGAAAACGACTACGGACCAGCCGCGCACGCACGGAATGGTGACGGTGGCGTACCCGCCGCCGATAGCAAATTCGAGCGCTTCCCGGTCCGGCGCCAGGTAGACCTTGGCGGGGGCGTGGCCATCCAGGCGCAGGCTGAGGGTGAAGTCGTTCAACTCCAGCGGTTCCTCGATCATGTTGATGCCCGCGCCGCGCGACTCGGGCAGGTAGGCCAGTACGTAGACCATGCGCCGGCCCGGCTGTGAAGTGACAGTGATGCGGCTGAAGGCCGGCGCGCCGGGCGCGCGGATCAACGGCTCCGGCAGGAGGCGGGCGAGCAGATTCGCCAGGATCTGCCGCATCGGCAGCGACCCGCTGTTGAAATAGGTGCGGAAAAGCGGATGGCTCATGTGGGCCACCGTGCCGTTCAGGGTGACGGCGGGTCGGCCCGTGTTTTGGTCGGGCGGGGTGTAGCGGAAGCCGTGGCGGCCGTCCCATTGGTGGCTGTAGTACGGCGCGGTGATGGTGGCCAGCACGCTGGTGCCCGGCCTGGCCGAGATCGCCGTGCCGCGCTCGTACAGCGTCACCGGCATGTCGGGCATGCCCGCGGAAAATTCGGGGCCGAATTCGATGTACGCCGGATCGCAGGGATCGTCCCCCTGGTAATCCACCCCCCAGGCGTCGAGGGCGAATTTGGCGCCATTACTGTCGAGTCCGGAATGCCCGGTCGAGATGATGGCGCCGCCGCGGTCGAGGTGGGTCTGCAGGTGCCCGGCCATCGCCGCATCGACCTCGATTTCGTCCGGCAGGATCAGCAGCTTGTACCGGTCCCACGCAACGGCCGTAGTGACGTTGTCGAACTGCATCTTCAGCTCGCACAGCATGCGCGTGGCCGATTTCAGCGCCTGTTGCGACAGTTCTTTCTGCCGCGGGCGGTCGCCGCCAGCCCATTCGTTCCCGGGGTAGCCGCACTTCATCACGTTCGCTATCTCTACCACGGGGACGGCCCCATCCATCCACGGCTGCAGCGGCTGCAGCGTGTGGTACACCGCCTTGTCCAGTGCCATCACTGCACGATTCAGGTCGCCGCGCGGATGGAAGTGGTCGCCGATGGTCGGCGGAATGGCGTTGGCAATGCCGTAGATACAGTCGTACTCGATGCTGGCGCGGCTGCGGATGCCGCCGAAATCCCCCCACGTCTTCTGAAAACGTCCGGTCATGTTCAGTACCGGTTTGCCGAGGGTGCGCATATAGCGCGAAACCATGGGCAGCAGTTCATAGCCCCATTCGCTCTGCGGCAGACATTCCAGCTCGAGATAGCTGCCGAATTCGGCCTGGGCCTCGTAATCGATGCCGTTGAAGTAGAGGAGGAGCTCAGGGTTGAGGTCGCGAACGCCTGCCGACAGCTTTCGTCCCATCGCCAGGATCTTGCTGTAGTTGAAGTCGTTGAGCTGCTCCGCATCTTTGAAGTCGACGCCCTCCGCCTTCATTCGCTCCATGCATTCCACGCCAATGCAGGGCGGCGTATGGAAGCAGTCGAAGAACAGACCATCGACATCGTACCATTCGACCACCTCGCGGGCCATCCCCATCACGTGATCGGCGTATCCCGAATAGTAGCACATATGCCGGAAGAAAGAGTTACCGAACGGCTCTCCGTAGGTCCGTCCGTCCACCTGCAGCACGGTCCAATCGCGGTGCTGATAGGATTCCTCGTGGCTGAGTCCGACGTTGATATAAGCGGAGATCGCGATGCTCTTCGCATGACAGGCCGCCACCAGATCGCCGAAGAGATCGCGCCCCATGGCCGGGTGCGGAATCCCCAGTCTGGTCGGATAGTAGGCGGTGCCCAGGTTGCAGCGCGCCGGGAAGACGATGAAATCAACGCCGCATTCCGCAAGCCAGTCGGTGATGGCGTCCATATCGAAGGCTTTGCCGACGTCCGGGTTCGCCGGCATCGTATGGAAGTCGAAAAAAAGAGCCCATTGTGGATTGTGCATGACGCTGTGTCTCCTCCCCAAAACAATACGTCCGCCCGCGTGAATTACCCATCTCTAAGACCGACGAATATTTCGGCCCCGGGGGCCGGTTGTCCACTGCGGCATCTGCATCAATTGCTCCTTCATCGCGTTTGCCGGTTCTCTTTCACGTGAGGTCTTTGCCTTTTGCAACGCCAGTATTCACGAGAGTAACTCGCTTGAGTGAAACGACCTCCCAATGTTCCGGCACCTCCCCGAGCCACTCGATGCCGCTGTCCTTCATGGGCACATCGGGATCGAGGCCTTTGGTGACCGCGTGACTGATGACCGCCTGCCGCTTTTTTTTCTGCTTAAAAGACTGCTTAAAAAGACAGGTAATTTATAATCCCAGTGTTCGAATGAACGGAATTACATGCACAGGATTACCCCAGGATGTTTTCATCATTCCCTCCTTG
>DPYP01000286.1:7791-8224 GCA_003545375.1 Lentisphaeria bacterium | reverse complement strand
ATTACCGTGCCGATGGGTCAGACGCTGACGCTCGACGGCCGCAGGCGTTATAAGAGCAACGTCGAGGTACGCGCGCTTCTGCGCATGGCTGTGGGTAAGGGCGACGATGAACTCCGTGCCGGGCTCACAGCGTTAAAACAGGAATATTCGGCGGTGGCGATAACGGATGCCGAGATTGACCACTGGGGCATGGCGTTGATGGGGACGTATCTGGAACCCGGCCGTCGCCCACTTTACGGTCGCATCAAGACCGCCAAGCTCGACTGGAGGCGGGCCGTGCATCCTGAGCCGTTCCGCGCCAAAGCCACGATTGAACGATTCGTCGATTAGCCGCTGCCACGGAACGCCTGCGGTCGTTTTTTGGCGTTTCCACGGTATTTTCGGCAGATGCTCGACGAGCACAGACCGCCGTGGGTATAGCTCACTTCAAATC
>DPYP01000286.1:0-7472 GCA_003545375.1 Lentisphaeria bacterium | reverse complement strand
TCAAATCTGCCGGCCACTCCGCCAGGTACACGCCGTGCTTGGGGCCCGGCCAAGCGGCGTTGAAGATCACGCCGCTCTGATCGGGCAGCACGAAGGGATAGGCAAACGGGCCCCTAAGGCTGCCGCTGTCGCTCGTTGTCGGGTATGAGGCGATGATCTGTTCGTTCCATCCGTGCCGCAGTCCCTCGATTTCCACGGCGAGCAGGTGGTCGTATCCCGGTTCGCCGCCGCAGACGATGTAGCGCGAATCGGGCGTCACCTGCATGTGCCCTCCCCACCGGCCCGGCGGATACTTTGCCGCCAGGTCCTCACCGGTTCGCCAGTCCGTCGCGCTTAGCCACCACTCCACCTCGTAATGGTTGAAGTTCGGCCCCAGGTCGAACTTGTGTGGGGTCAGATAGCTGACGATGCGTTTGCCGTCGGGTGTCCACAGGTAATGGTCGCGGGCACCCTGCATCATGGCGGGTCGCAGGGCGTCCTCCGCCAGGGGCACTGGTTGATCGTGCCGACCGTCCAGCGTTCGCAGATGCAGAGCTTGGTCGATGTACCGTTCCGGCGATGGCCAGCGGTCATAAGCGTATAAGTCGGGGTCCGTCGGGCACCCCTGTATGTGGCTGCAGAAATAGCCGTCGGCCTCGAGCAACAGGCGCGGTGGCTCATCGGCGCAGATCATGTAATGCCTTGACTGCACGTGTTCGTCGTAGGGCTGGCCGCGAAAAAAGAAAACCATTGCCCGCCGGTCATCGCTGAGCAGGCTGGTGGCACTGCTTAGACGCCATCCGTCAACTTGCACCGATGCCACCTCAAGCCCCTGGCGCATATCCCACAGTATCGCACGCTGCCCGCGGGTGTCGTTGTCGATCAGGCAGGCGAGCTGGGTATCGCCGCTGATTTCCGTCACTTCATGCCCGGCCGGGAACGGATACTCGGTTTGTCCGGTCGTCAGGTCTAGCAGGAGATAAGCCACCGCTCCCTGGTCCGGAATGTCACCCTGGCGGAGCAGGATTTTGCGACCGTTTTCGAGAAAGCATCGGAACTGATGGTACTGCGTTCCCCAGATACGCTCTTCGGTATCCTGGCCACGGGTGTAGATGCGCAGCACGCGCATGCCGGTGCCGGGATCGGTCCAGCCATCGAAAACCTTTGTTGCCTGCTCGAATATCGACGGCGCAACCTTGCACGCTTCCGATTCCATCGCTATTCCCCCGTCGCGGTATCCAGCAGGGTGCAACTGAGCGCCGGCAGCGTCACCGACAGTTCGCCACTGCTGGTTTGGCAGGTCTGAGAATCCAAGCTCGGCGCTGACCCGTGCTGGGTCACCGTGGGCCCGAGCCGGCTATCCGATACGGTGATCTCCTGCGTTTCGGTCGTCCAGTTGGCAAGGACCAGGCCGAGGCGCCCGTCGGGCGCCTGCCACGCCGCGTGGAATACGGCCGGGATCTGGTGATCCTTCCCATCGTGTTGCCAGCGCATGGTGCGGACTTCTCCAACCTGGGCGGGCTGCATCATGCGCCCGTAGACCAGGAAGTCTGCGGCCGGTCCGCGCCTCAGGGCTGCGGTTGCGGCGAGCATCTCCACGGCATCGTCGTTGCTGCCCGCTTCCACATCCCATGGTGCCCAGTCCGTAGAGTCCAGGTTCAGGAGCGTGCCGTCGCTTTTCATCACTGCACCTGGGATTTCGCCGACGACCAGGTTGTACGCGTTGCGGATGGGCAGGTGATAGGGCTCCGGTCCCATCCCGAACCCGCCTTGGATCACGATGAACTCATGGTACAGGTAGTGAAAGAGAGGCACGAAATAGCACATGTTGTGGAAGGGCCTCGGAAAATGGCCCCTGGCATCGTGGCCCGGCGGTATGACGCGCACGTCGCAGCATTGGAAGTGCGGCAGGAAGTATTCGTTGACCGGCGTCTCGACGGAGAACACCATCTGGCGCTGGCCTTTGCTGCGCGCCAGCTGCTCCGTCTTCACTTCGGTGAAGTAATCGGCAAGCTGTTCCATGCGGTCGGTCATCCATCGGCCGGGGGCCGGGGGATGGTCGTGATCCGTCGCGAAGCAGGGGAACGTGCAGCAGCCAACGTTTTGATCCAGGAACTGGATCCAGTCCAGTCCCAGATCCGTCATGGTGCGGACGAACTCCTGCGCGATCTCCTGGGTCTGCGGCGCCCCGAGGCAGGCGGGGTGGCTGGGACGCCAGGTTGCATCCCATTGTTCGGACCAGAGGTCCCCCGTGTGTGTCCGGCACACCGACCGGTCACCGCCATGCTCCGCGAAGTAGTCGGCGCCGTCGTATCCACTCCAGAAGTGGCCGACCACCCATCGGGTCCCGTTGGCGAAAGTGCCGACACGCCAGCCGCGCTCCCGGGCCATTTCCGTGAACTCGCGCAGCGACTCCTCGCCTCCGACCGGCGGAAAGCAATCCGGGTAAACCCATGGGCCGGCCCGTTCCCACGACATGATGACGGGCACGATTGGCGCATCGATCCGTTCGGACAGTTTGTCCAGCATCGGGAGTGCCTTGCGGTACGGCAGGAACGCCTCGTTCGGCGCCGTCGGACCGATATCCAGTTCGCCCTGGATGCGCAGGATGATATGCGGTGGCGAGTCGAGCAGCCATTCCGGCACATCTGTCCGCTTGCTCAGCGGTGTGGCCGCCCATTTCTGCTGCAAGCTCCAATCGCGGTACATGTCGGCAGCGGTGTACCAGTCTCCGGTGAAGCTGCCGATCACCACGTCGTACTCCAACTGGCGTTCGCCGTGCTGCGGCCAGTCGCCCACGTGGGAGATGCCGAGGCGCACGCCCGGTTCGCGGTGCACAGGCATGATCAGCTTGATCATCCCGTTCGAATCCTGGCAGCTCACGAAGATGCCGGCCCGATCATTATAGTAAGCCAGGAACTGAGCCACGACCAAGCCGGGATAGTGAGAACAGTCGCCGTTCTCCGGGCGTATCTGCCAGGTGTGCGGGCAGTCCGGCTCCAGGTCCTCTGGCTTTGGCCCATTGAGCAACACGCCCGGCCCGAAGGGAAGAAGGATGGCTTCGGTGCCCGGCTTGCCGCCCAGACTGTAGGGCGAGACCACGAAAGGGAACTGCACGTCTGTGATCGACAGGCCGGCGTCGTTTTGCAGGGAGAGTGACCAGCGGCTGTAGCGGTCGTTGGCCGTGGCGCGGACCGTTACGGTCACGTCAAGGTCCAGTCCCCCCAACTGTCGGAAATGTGCGATGAGAGTCGTCGTGCCGCCGTCTTCCGGCGAATCCGCGCTGCTGACCTCGACCTCCACGGCCTCACCCGACCCGATCTGGCGAAAGCGCTGCGCCTCATCCAGATATTGGATGACGAAGACGGGCTGACAGCTCTCCGTCAGAATGAACTCCTGGTCCGGCACAGCCTTGCTGCGGAATGACACCAACGCACCCGAAGACGACTCGAACAGCAGGACATCCTGCGATGATTCCAAACGGATTGTCGTGTCTTCACTCATGGGTTTTCTTTGCTCCAGTAATTGCCGATTGCCAGTAGCCTGACTTGCCGTGAATGACTGCCGTGGAACGGCGGTGCCCGGTGCGACATTTTAGCAAGGATTGCTCGCCAACCAGCCGGCAGCGGCCATGCGGTACGCAGCCTTGATTATGTTCAATAGTATAGTGGATGGACGGGAATTGTCCTGAGTAATCACCAAGATACATGCCACAGCAACGCCGGCTGAGGCTGCCGCCGGTCAACTTGAGCTTGAATTGGCAGACGTCGACACCGACGAGGTCTTGGTGGTGCCCTGAGCTCAGGACGCCACGACCGCCGCGGAGCAGCAGGGGATATCTCGGCCCATTTCTTGCATCCTGGCCGGCACTATGCTACCCTTCTGCCAGATCGAAAAAAGCAATTTCTTTATGAGTCATTGATGTTCACCTTTGCCTTCATAACCGATCCGCAGATCGGCATGAATAGCCCGAATGGGCTGCATGCCGACGATTCCGATTGCGCGCGAATGGACAGGGCCGTTGATTTTATAAATGCCGCCGATGTCGACCTGGTCTTTTTTGGCGGCGACCACATAGATGTCATCGATTCTGAAGAACAGCGCGATGCTTTTTTGGCTGGTGCCGCGCGTCTGAATGCACCGTGGTACGGCGTACCGGGGAATCACGACCAGCACCCGGTCTACCTGGATCACGAGGCGACGCCGAAGGGATTCCTGTTAAACCACAAGGGCTGTTTCTTCATCGGCGTCAACGCCTGTGCGTTGCGCGGCGATCTCGGACCGGAGCCGCAGGCGGCGGAATGGGGGAATCTCCGCGATGCGATCGAGGCTGCGCCGGCCGATGCGACCCATCGCTTCGTGATCATGCATTGGCCGTTGTTCATAGTGCATCCGGACGAGGAAGACAGTGTCTACAACATGTCGAACCGGCATGAACTGGCGCAGTTCTTCAAGGCGAGTAAGATCACGTGCGTTCTCTCCGGCCACAGGCATCAGGATATCGATATTGTCTGGCAGGACGTGCGCCTTATCATGAGCATCGGAACGTCCAATTGGCACCATTACCCTGAGGAGACCTCGTTCAAGCTGGTCACTGTTTTCGACGATGGCTTTTCCGTGCGTCGCGTGTCCGCGGAAGCACCATCCGAGGACTGCGATGAATAAACCAAGCACGAATTGAACGGGTGGACGAGCGACACGAATTTTGTCATTGTCTTCACCGACACGCGGTGCAAGTGGATGTTGGGCGCTTACGGCCAGGCGAACCATTGTCGCCGACCACGCAGACTTTCACGGGAGTGTTCCCGGTGAGGCTAAACAGCCTTTCAAGCCTGCCCGTCATTGCGAACGATCGCATTGGAAGAAAAGCCCAGCAGGTAACGTAACGTGGGCGACATCTTTTTGGCCTGCTCTTGCGAAATAAGAGGTCGTAAGTCGGAGTAAGGCTTGACCCACGAGCGGCAGAAATAGCAGAGCGTGGCGCGGCGCGGTGTGTCGGTGATGTTTTGTCCCGGCTTATGCCACAGGCTCGAAAACCAGATGGCCATCGAACCAGCGGGCCCGGTGACTGCGACTTCGTCCTCCATTTTTCCGCTTTTCCACGTTGGTTTCCTGAGTGACTTGTGACTGTGCGGCACGATGCGCGTCGCCCCGTTCTCGCACGTGAAATCGTCAACCATCCAAATGCATTGCAGCGTCAAAGGAGTTTCCGGTAACGGTTCGGGCAGTTGGCCCAGTGGTACGTCGACGTGCCAGGCACCGTTGTCCGTGTGCGGTCCAATGCTGTTGAAGGTCATATCGGACAGCACACAATCATCACCCAGGACGCTGCGTGCGAGTCGCAGTAGCAGAGGGTCTTCCAGGAGCCTGGCATAGATCGGTAGGGTCGGGGCCACCGAAGAGACGTAGACGGTACTACCGTGACCTTCAATCTCCGGCCGGGGGAGAAAATTCTTCAACACGTTCTCGATCGGCACTGGCCACGGCGTGTCGTAGTTCCTTGCTCGGTTGTAGCGCACAAGTCGCAAGATACGATCGAGTTCACTTGCCGGTGCCGTCGAATACATCTGGCGAATGTACTTGTCGATCTCTTCGTCGTCAGCATGTGACGGACCGTCCCCCGGATCGTAGGGCGCAGTGAGCTGCCGCTCGAACTGTGATTCCATCGCCGTTCGGAGTTCCTCCAACTCGCCCGGGGGCAGCAATCCCTCGATCACCGTGTACCCGTCCTGGTAGAGTTTCTCGATGGCTGTTTCCACGTCGACTGACCCGACTGCCGTTGTCATGGTATACTCTTCCCGCCGTGTTTGGTTTTTTAGAGGCGGTGTTAAAAAGAGTTTCTAAGAAACGATGGAATGAGGCGGGGATGCGCCGAAGCACAGGCGCACAGGGCCAAAGAGGCCGGATCGCAGCTTCTGCTTGTCGAGTGGATGGTAAAACATCTCGTAAGTGCCTTTGAACGCGCCTTCTGATCTGAGTTTCTCGACTTTGTCCGGGTCGCCGAGTTCGGCGGTTGCCGATGTGTTCAGGTCCTTGATCTTGTGCGTGTGCCGACCAGCAGCCAGACTGCCGCGCTCAACGAGGAACGGGTAAAGTCCGGGGTCGGCTAAAACGGCGTCTGCCGTCGGCCCTGGTCGTTCAGGTCGCGGCCGCGCACGAGGAAAGCTTCGCGATCAAACGGTTCGCGTGTTATCGGGCAGACGTACGTTTTCTCACCGATCTGTGCGTCGGCAGCGATGTAGCGCAGGACGATGACGCGTCGCCAGCGTTCTGACCTGTTCGTCGTTGAGCTGTGCGGGATCATCGTGTGATGGGTCGCCATCTGGCCGCCTTTCAAACGGTAGGTAACCTTGATGTCATCAATATTCTCGGGCAGGGCGCCGGGTTCGATCTCTTCGTTAAACGCGTTGTTCGCACGGCTGTCGCGCCGGGGCAGGGTTCCTTTCGTGTGCCATCCGGGGAGGACGGACATGCTGCCGTTGCCTTCGTCGACGTCGTCGATCGCGAGCCAGACAGCGCCGGGCATGTTGCCGCTGACGTTCCAGTACGGGGCATCCTGGTGCCATGGCACATCTATTCCGGCACCCGGGCGCTTGGCCAGGATATGAATAGACCACAGCAGGATGTCTGGCCCGATCGTGCGCTCGATCATGTCGAGGATCTGTGGTTGCACAGCCAAATCCCATAGCCACCTCTCGCCGCGTTGGTGCACGCAGATGATTTCCTCGGGTATGCTGTCTGCATGGAGTGAAGCCACGATGCGTTCGATGTTCGACCGGCATGTGTCGACCCCTTGCGGCGTCAGGCAGTTGTCGAAGATGTGGTACCCATCTTCCCGGTAGTGCGCCTGCGCGGTGTCGTCATAAACGAAGTCTTGTGAGATCATCAGTTCCTCTCGTGTTTGTATTCCAGAATGACCTTGGACGACTGGCCCGACGCGAACTGCTCGTTCGTGGTGCCGCCTGCTCGGATGGGGAGCGGTGCGAGATCAATTCGGTCACGCGCCGTCCGTCGCGATCATTCGTGGTTCAACCTTATTTTGTTTGGTTATTATACTCCTAAACACAGAATAAAATCCCATGACTCACGGATAATCTATGTTCGTTGTGCCATACACTGGGTCAGTAGTCAAAAAGTCTTTTGGTCCACGTGTTCACCGTCTACCTGCAACGGCAGAACCGGACGCAATTAACACAGGCGTTGCTTTTCGTTGAGGGGAACTCGTTGTGATTGGAGCAGATGTCGGCGATAATCGAGGAAAAACGAATCATTGGGCCGCCGCAGGACATACTTGAGTTGACCAACTCTATCGCGGCTTGGGATCGGCTGTCATACGTTGACCGACTTTTTCGAAGCACAGGCGCACCGGGCCAAAGAGGCCGGAGCGCAGCTTCTGCTTGTCGAGTGGATGGTAAAACATCTCGTAGGTGCCTTTGAACGCGCCTTGTGCTCTGAGTTTCTCGACCTTGTCCGGGTCGCCGAGCACGGCGTTT
>DPYP01000564.1:2083-10801 GCA_003545375.1 Lentisphaeria bacterium | reverse complement strand
CCCGGAAACCCGTGCCTTCCAGGAACGCGTTTAATGCGATCACAACGATTTACGTTGATCGAACTATTGGTGGTGATTACCATCATCGCCATCCTGGCGTCCATGCTGCTGCCGGCACTCAATAAGACAAAAGCGAAAGCCGTGGGTATAAAATGCATGTCGAACCTCAAGCAGTTCGGGGCCTCGGCTCAGATGTATGCCGCCGACAACGAGGGTTTTCTGTTTCCGGTGCAACCTGATGATCCGATCGGCCACTGGTTGAACTATCTGTACGTGGATCTTGCCGGACACGACGCGGATTTTGTGCGCTGCCCCGCCGTCGACCAGGTAAATATGTTTAATCCCTTTGGTGGCCAGGGCACTTACAATGAACTCACCGATGCGACCTACATTATGAATGCAATCGCACCCGGCGCGGCAGGGGCGAGATGGGCCGGCGCCACGCTGGCGGGGTTCGTGCCGACAATAACTTTCGGCTGGACGACAAACAACAGTACCTACCCGGTCCGTTTGAATCGGGTCAGCGATATTTCCTCAAAAATACTTATCGTGGATTCGCCGAACGCCGAGTTTTCCTCGCCATCTTCCTCCATCGCCATCCAGCGCTTCGACCAGACCGATCACGGGCAGTTGGACCAGAACGGCAACGGCAAGATCAACTCGAGCCTGGACGGCACCACCAGCGACCGCAAGGTGGGCTACCACCACAACGACGGGTTCAACCTTCTCTACGGCGACGGGCACGCTGGCTGGACACAGCAGACGGGCGACCACGCTGCCTGGGCGGTTCACGAAGTACCATAGCCCCACCCTGCGCGTCCACGGCGAACCTACTTCAACTCACCGGCGCGAAAGGCCTTCAGGTAGGTCTTGCAGAACTCATCGTTGCCCAGCAACATGCTCTCGGCCAGTTTATACGGCCCGGACTCGCGATCGGCCGAAAACACCCGCGCCAACGGACTGGTCACAGGATCGATGATACCGCTGTCGGCCCCCGCCTCAACGGCCAGATTCGTGAAGGCATCATTCACCAAGCGGCGCATCGGGATACCGAACGAGACATTGCTGAAGCCACCGCTTATGTGTACCTCCGACCCATATTTCTCGCGCAGCTGGCGAATTGCCTCGAGACAATGAATGCCGAACTCGGCGTCCACTGAGATCGGGAAGATGAGCGGGTCGATGTAGATGCGATTCAGCGGAATCCCTTTGGCAACGGCGGCATCGACGACCTGCGAGGCGTTGATGACGCGCTCCTCCGTGTTCTGCGGCATGCCGGAGACGCCTGCCGCAGTAGCGATGACATGGCAGTTGTACTGCACAGCCAGGTCAAGTGCGTCGAGGCGTTCCAGAGAAGCTGAATTGAGCATGACCGGACGGTCACTCCCGGCAACTTCGAGGCCGGCGGCAATCGTCCCGATACATGAGGAATCGACCGACAGCGGTGTGTCGCACATGCCGGCAATAGTCGGTACCAGCCAGCGCATCGCCACTTCCTGTTCCTTGCGCCGGATCGAAATTTCGTCGACGTTGAGATCGAGAAAGTGCGCGCCGCCTTCGACCTGCCGCCGCACCAGATTCTTCAGGAAAGCCATTCCGGTCTCAACCTCCTCGGCGTTGTCCGACATGGCGGCCAGAATACCGGCCTGGACATACTTGACGCGCCCCTCTTCGAAATCCGCTGAACGCTGCATTTTCTCCGGCACATTCAGAAACCGGTCACCATCCGACGTCGTGAAGCGAATCCGCTCCACACCGTCCTCACCCTGGACGACAAACCGCCCCTTGCGCAAAACGATACGGGTGGTGTGAATGTTCTCGCCGATAATAATGAAATTGTCACGGCGGTCTTGTGCACTCATGCTGTTTTCCCTGAACTGTTGGATTTCTTGTCAACGCCGGGCTCCGGCGTTGTGTCGGCGCTGTCTGCCTGATGGTCCCTTTCGAGGAACCGGTTGGCCCAGGCGCTGGTGCCCTCGAGGGCACCGTTCTTGATGACAACAGGGCCATCGAGCATCGTCTCCTCCTCACCATAGGCCTTCAGGCGATTGTACGCCAACGCCCAGATACATTCCTTCTCGCCGACTTCGCATTTTCCCTGGCGAGTACCACCGCAAGGGCCGTTCCGCTGGTTCTTGACGCACTGTGACTCCGGGCAGAGATAAGCGATTTCCGGCAGCGAACAGTCACCACAGTCACGGCAGTCGAAGGCCGCGATCTTGGCGACATGCTCGGCGCCATGGATAATTCTTTGAACTACAGCGGGTGCCTTGTCGATGAGCTCACTGATTTTCCTGGCGGCTTTGAACCCCGTAGTGTTGCGTTCGAATACCTTGTCGTGCACGACTCGATTGAGGCGATACGTGATCGGGGCGCGGCGGCGGGACTGGTCGATCATCGCCGCATCCTTCGAGCGCTTGTACAGGCGATTGACCGTCGTCGTGTTGAGACGCGTCATCGGATTCTGCTCGAAGTAGAAAAATTCATCGGATTGCTGGTAGCAGATATTGTCGGCAAAGGATTTCCAATCGGTGTCGCTGTAGCTGGCGGCGCGTTCGAGTACGAGCGCGTAATCGTCGTAAGTGAGATGGCCGCCGATATATACGCCCCGATACCCCAGCCCCTTGAGGATCGCACACTGCTTCGCAGCGAACTCCAGGAAGAAGGATTTGCCCTTGTCCTCGTCGGCAGTGTGCTTCTCGACCAGCTGCATGAGCTTGTCGGTGACGACGACGCCAGGCACTTTGCCGGAGTAAAAGTAGCGGGCCGCACGGCCGCCCAGGACATAGACGTTGCCGATCACCGGCACGTTCAGATTGTGCATCCGCATATACTTTATCAGCTCATCCTGCTTCCGGGCATCGTAGCCGATCTGCGAAATGATGTACTCGGCGCCGCCGCGGATCTTCTTCGCCAGCTTGAAGTACTGCGGCATCACCTCGCTCTCCAACTTCTTGTGATTGGTGACGACTGCGCCGAGAAAAAAGCCGGTTGACTGCGCCGCCGGCTTGCCGCCATCAACCGATCCGCCGTCGTTCATCTCGCTCAGCATTTGCAGCAGGCCAACCGAATCGATATCGAAAACACCACTGGCCTGGCCATGATAGCCGCCAACCGGATAGTCACCCGACATGGCCAGGATATTGCGGAACCCGTCGCTCGCCAACTGCCAGCCACGCCCCTGCAGGGCATTGCGATTCCAGTCCTTGCACGAGAGATGGATGATCACTTCCTGTCCGCGGGCGATGAGGTCGGTGCCCATCGTATCGGCATTGATCATCGGGTTGCCGCCGGGATTGTCCGTGATGCTGAGCGCGTGGATGTCTGGATGCTCGACGAGTTGACGGGCTACCTGCAGCATGCGGCGGCCGCGGCGTTCCGTGATCAGGCCGCGTGAGGTCACCAGCTCGACACAGTGAACAAAGGTGTCGGTATCCTGCAGCAGTGCCCGAAACGAAGACTTGTTCCAGGCGCCACTTGGACGTGCAGGTTTTTGAGGTTCTTCGGCCATGACAGACTCCGGCTCCGATCAGCCCGGGTTGACAACGAGCTCCGCCGGCATTGGTTTGAACTGGCAAGCCTCGACGAAGACTTCGAAAAAGTCGGGCGTAGTCTCCAGTTCGATATGTTCGATCTTGCGCAGGTACTCGTCGATCATTTTCCGTTTGCGCTTCGACATCATCGCTTCCATGGCGCCGTGGACGGCAGCATTGCCGATTTTAACGACGCGCTCTTCGGGCACTGGCGCCAGGAAACCGATCGCTATGGCGTTGGTGACATCGAGATAATTCGCAAAGGCGCCGGCCAGATAGAGTTTATCGATATCGGCGGGACCGACCCCAAATGTCCGCATGACAATGTACTGTCCGCAATAGCTTGCGGCCTTCGCCTGGGCGAGATTGCTGGCGTCTTCGCGGGACAGGGTAATGCCACGGTCCGGGACGATCGGCAACTCATACTGCTTGTCCTGAAAAACGCCTTTTGGAGTCATTACCTCGCGTCGGCGCAGATCGGCCAGCAGATCGATCAGCCCGGATCCGCAGAGTCCCATCGGCGGCACGTCGCCGATGGTATTGTAAGCCCAGTGATCATCCGCCCAGTGTATTGATTCGATGGCGCCGTTGCCGCCGCGCATGCCGTATTTGACGAGCCCGCCCTCGAAGGCCGGGCCGGCCGGGCAGGAGGCGCACATCATGCGCCCCTGATAGCCGATTACAACCTCAGTATTCGTTCCGACGTCGATCAGCATGAAGAGCTCGTCGCGGACCTCGACGTCGATCGCCAGAAGATCGGCAGCGGTGTCGGCACCGACGTGGCCGGAGAGAAGCGGCAGGCCGTAGATCCGCGCCTGCGGATTTGTCATCAGGCCGAGCGCCCTCGCCTTCTCGGTGACCGCAGTGGTCTGGCGCCGGCCCTCGAGAACGTCGACTTCCGTTGTCGATCGATAAGGCCGCTGCCCAATAGGCTGCACATCGTACTTAAACAGCAGGTCACGCATCGTCGAGTTGCCGACAACGACAATCTCGTAGATTTCCTGGCGCTTGAACCCGTGGCGCCGCCCCATTTCCATGATTTCGTGGTTGATCGTCTGGACAATCACCCGCTGCAGCTTGCCACGAAAATCGCGGTCGTAGGAGATGCGGTGCATGACATCGCTGCCGCCGAACTTCTGGGGGTTCTCGAAAGAACTGATCGTCACCGTCCGGCCGGTTTCCAGATCCATCAGGGCCAAAACGACAGTTGTCGTGCCCAGGTCCATGGCGAGCCCGTACATGTGACCGCGATAGGTGTCGATCTCCTCGCCGTCGTAGTAGACGACATCGCCGGTGCGGGTGACGATGGGATCGAACTCGGAAGCTTTTTCGCGGCTGGCACTGAGGATTCTCGAACTCTGGCGCAGCGGCGCGAACTTGAGGTCGGTGGTGTCCGTGTTGACGACGGCCTGGCAGGCGAGCCGGTAGTTGTCCTTGAGAAAATCCTCGCTACCGGTCCGCTTGCTGAGGCAGTCCATGCCTTCTTCCACCTCGACGATACATTCGTGGCATTGCCCCTGGCGGCCGCAGGTGGTAGGCAGTGCGAGGTCGAGTGCGTCGGCATGATCGAACACGGTCTTGCCGGGCATCACGTCACAGGTTGCCTTGTCGTATGTCGCCTTCGCCATGTGTCACTCGGATAAAGCAAGGTCCCGAGTGTCATACGTCACTCGGGACCTGTTGAAATACAAAAATCGGACCGGATCTACTCCGCTTCTTCTGACGCATCGGTCTCCCAGGCACCGCGGTAGTCGATCTTATCGTCGCCGCCGCACTGGCGCAGGCCGCCTTTCTCGAGCGGCTTGCGCTGGTTCTGGCAGCCGAACTTCGCGGTACACCGGTCCAGCCGGTCACGGTATGGACAACGGCGAGTGGCCTGGACATCGGACTGTTCGACAATATCGCTGAAGATTGCCGTGATGCGGTCAAGGCGTTTCTGGTATTCTTCCGGATCGATTTTTTCCATGACCATTGACCTACTCTGCTTTGATTTCGGCCATCAGGCTGCGGGCCAGCTCGACGCAGGCCATGGCATCCTTGCCGTAACCGTCGGCCCCCATGTCGTCGGCAAATTCCTGGGTGACCGGCGCACCGCCGACCATGATCCTCAGGTCGTCGCGCAGTCCTTCGTCGATGAATGCCTCGATCGTCAGTCCCATGTTAGGCATAGTCGTCGTCAACAACGCGGACATACCCAGCAACGGCGCCTTGTGTTCTTCAATCGCTTCTATGAAATCATCGGGCGAAACATCGACGCCGAGATCGTGAACGACGAAACCGGAGCCGCGCAGCATCATGATGCAAAGGTTCTTGCCGATATCGTGCAGATCGCCTTTGACCGTTCCCATGACGGCTACGCCGACCGGCTCGACGCCGGAGGCGGACAGGATCGGCTCGATATAAGCCATGCCAGCCTTCATGGCACGGGCGCAGGCAAGAACTTCGGGGACGAAAATGAAATTCTCGCGGAACTTGATCCCGACAATGCCCATGCCAGAGATCAAGCCGTCATCCATGATTTCGAGGGCAGTGACTCCATCGGCCAGAGCCTGCTTGGTCAGTTCGTCGCAGGCGCCATTGTCCCCGTCGATCAGCGCCGCCGCGATGTTCTGCATCCGTTCACTGGCGGCAGAGAACATGTTGACCATGCGCTCGATCTCTTGGGGGCGCTCGAGAAACTCCTCGATCTCGCTGCGTATGAAAGCGTTGGCAATATCACCGATCTCGGCCATCCGGAAGCTCCTTCATGGGTCGCTGTTCAGGCGACGTTCTTATGCCAGTCACGTACGGTCTGAGGAATGGCTTTGAGGTTTTCAACGGCAGTCTGCAGCGGGATGGCGCACTCAGGCCCAACCAGTTGTACGCCCGCCTCGAGGTTTTCTATGACTTCGGCACTCACTTCCTCCGGGCCCTTTGAAAAGAGGGTCTCCGGATTGTTGATGTTGCCGACCAGTGAAATGCGATCACCGACAATCGCCATGGACTCCGCCGGCTTGTTCTTCGAATCGTAGTGGAACGCATGCATCCCTGTCTGCGCGATGTACTCCATGCGGTCGACAGTACGGCCGCAGATGTGCAGGATGATCGGGATCGGGATGCGCTCGGCGAACTCGATATGCAGGTCGCGCAGGTAGCGTTCATAGTACTCGCCGCTGACCAGGTCGCCGGTGGCATGGTCCGGCAGGGTTATGGCGTCCGCACCGGCTTCCGCCTGGGCGATGCCGAAATCGACGGTTGCCTCTTTCATGCGGTCCAGGCACAGCTTGGTCTTGCCCGGGTCGTCGAGGGAGAGGAGCAGGAACGGCTCGACACCAAAACAATGGTAGCCCATCGACCACGGCCCCATGGTCTTACCGATGATCGCCACCTCGTCACCGTATTCCTTGCGCAGGATTTTGATCGCCTCGGTGACGCACTTCGTATCGGGATGCGTGCACAGGTCCGCCGGAATCTTGATATCGTCCGCTGTTTCCCAGATGGGCTCACGCATCTTGACCGTCGGCCAGTTGTCCTTCTGTTCCCACTGGATCTTGCAGCCCATGGCGGAAGATTCCTGGATGATAGTAAAAACGGGCATAATCGTGTCGAACCCGAGCTCGGTATAACCGGTGGCTGCCAGGCGCGCCATCAGTTCGGGTTCCCGGTTGGCTTGCGGAAAAGGTGCGTCCACCAGGTCCATCAACTCGACCGTCGCCACCGACGTCGGGTTGCAGACCGGGGTGCGATCGACCGGCTCCCGATTCAAAGCGGCCAGAACACGCTGCCGGCTAGTCATTGGTTTGATTGCATCTGCCATATCCCTTACTCCTGTTGGCTCGGTGAGGCCAGAACTCCACGGCTTGCTGCTGCTTCCTGCTCGCGCACCACGGCACGCACGTTGATCGCCCGCGGCAACAGCTGGGCAACCAGAACATCGTGACTGTGACCGCAATCAAAACTGACCGTGGTATCGTCCTCCAAGGTCGTCTCGGCAAGCTTGACAATGCCGTTGGCGATGGCACCGGTGCGCATCGTCGCTTTGTCAGTATCCTTGTCCGCGGCAAACGTATAACGGCCGCCAGCGTATGAAGTTACTGTGACCGTAGCATCGGCTTTCTGATCAAAAACATTGAGTTCCCGAGCGGCCGGCGGTCCGTCGGGGACCAGTTTGCAAATGTCCAGAAAAACCCGGCGCACGCCACGGTTGTGTTCACTCCCGCAGGGGAATCGCAGGCGCCCGTTTTCGGCAGCAACAAGGCCGCCCATGGTTTTCATCGCCTCGGTAACGAACGCAACACGCACGGGCACACCCGCAAGCCCGCTGTAGCTGTGCACGAGGAATTCGGCACCATCATTTCCGTCCAGGCGGTATAAGCCTAAGGAAATGTCGTGGAAGTGACGATCCATCGAGACGAGTTCAATGCGTATTCCAATATCGAGCGTCTGGGCCATGAAACCTCCGTTATCCTGCTCATAAGTTACTATACAGCAGATGCTAAGCGTGCCAATCCGCCTGGAACTGTTGGTGAAAATTTTCAGTGGATATTCAATCAACGCCAGATACTGTTGTAATTCGCCGCATTTTCGGCGAATTACAACTTGTCACTGATTGTCTAAACACATCCAAATGAGGCATGGCATAGATGAAGGCAGCAAAGATTCTCAAGGAGAAACTGAGTAACAAGGAACCGACGATCGGCTTGCTGGCAACGTTTCAGCTGTGGGTCGAGCTCGTGGAGTCCGCAATCGCCCAGGGCTATGACTATCTGATCGCCGACCTGGAACACAAGGACCACGGCCACGCGCTGGTCGCCGATATTTGTGCCATCGGGCGGATGGCTGATTTCCCGATACTGGTCCGGCCGCAAAAGACCGATGTCAACTCGATCCGCACAGTCATGGACCTCGGGCCATGCGGCCTGCTGCTGCCGATGATCGAGGATGCCGCGATGCTCGACGAAGTGCAGCAGGGAATTTACATGCCGCCACGTGGTAATCGACGGCCGGGCGGCTCCGGCAACATGTGGGTGAGCGATTTTCATTACGAAAACTGGAAGACGGAAGTCGAGGATGACCTGATCATTATTCCGCAGATCGAAAGTCTGAAGGGTCTGGAGAACGTCGATGCGATCGCGCAGCACGAAATCGTCACCGCGCTGGGCGTCGGCCCATACGACCTTGCCGCCAGGCTCGGCGTCCTCTGGGA
>DPYP01000564.1:0-1695 GCA_003545375.1 Lentisphaeria bacterium | reverse complement strand
AAGGCGATGTGGCGTATCGGCGACGGTGTCGCACTGCGCAAGGAAGGCTACCATTTCATCTGCGCGGGCGAACCCGCGATAATGTTGTACCAATTGCTGGGCAACACGGCAAAGGCAATCCGCGCAGTGTAGAACGCAGGCACCGAAATGGAAGGGGATATGGCAACAACAACGACCGACAGTCAATCGCACCCGGACAACACCATAGGTGAAGGTACGATAATCGAGCCCGGTGCAGTTGTCGGCTTCCGTTATCACCCGGACTGCGGACCGGCACGGATCGGGAAAAACAGCATCCTGCGTCGCGGTACGATCATCTACGGCGACGTCGAGCTGGGCGACTATTTCCAGTCCGGCCACAACGCTGTCATCCGCGCCAAAGTGCGGGTCGGCGACTACTGCACGCTATGCAACGGCTCGACGCTCGAGGGCGGCATCCGCATGGGAACAGGGGTGCGCCTGATGTCACATGTCTACGTGCCGAGCCGGACCTGGTTCGGCGATCACGTGTTCGTTGGTCCAGGTGTAATCTTCCTCAACAGCACCTATCCCGGCCGTCTGCCGGACATCCCGACGCCGCGCGGCGCAACGATCGAAGACAACGTGATGATCGGTGGTGGCTGCACGATTCTGCCGGAAATAACGATCGGTGCGTGCAGCTTCATCGCTGCGGGTGCGGTGGTCGCCTGCGACGTGCCGCCGCGCAGTCTGGTCAAGGGTTGCCCCGGACGGATCGAACCCTTGCCCGAGCAACTGGATAAGCCGAATGACCGAGTGTTGACGATTCAGGAGATCGATCTGTGGCATCCGGAAACACCCGACTTGGACACCGTCGACTGGCCGGCTGACTGGCCAGAACAGTGGCGAAGCGATGAAAAGTGATATTCTCTGTCGACTCGGCGCAGCATCTGCACGCCGACTCGCGATCGCCGGAATCCAACGGTGCGTTGAAAGTAATAGCCAACACTATTAGTGTGTACTCGCGCATACTGTGCCTACTTACGCCAAGGGCTGATCCGCCGAACCCCGCAGACCGGCCCGACGGTAGTTTTTTTCCTCACATCAGAATCGCAGGAATGACATGACTGCAAAACATTTATCCGCTGAACACGGCATCGTCTGCCAACTGCCGGGCGATGACTTCGGTTACTTCGGCTGGCCGAGCGTTGAACGTTTGGATAACGGCACGCTGCTTGTCGGCAGCTCCGGACTGCGCTCCGAACACATCTGCCCGTATGGCAAGACCGTGTTGAACACCAGCAAGGACGACGGACACACGTGGTCGCCACCGCGTGTCATCCACGAGTCGCCGCTCGACGACCGTGACGTCGGCGTACTCGACCTGGGCGGTGGAAATGTTCTTTTGAGCTGGGCCAGTGTCAACAATCGTCTCCAGCTGGAGGACCCGGAAATAAAACAGTCGTTCATCGATCTGGTTGGCAATGCCGAAGTGGACAGCTGGACAACGACGCTTGACGCACTCACTGACGCTGTCGCCGCGCCGCATCTTGGATCGTGGATCATGCTCAGCGCGGACGGCGGGGAAACCTGGAGCGACAAGGTGCGCGTGCCGCTGTACACACCACACGGCCCGATTAAACTTCGTGACGGCGACCTCGTATACGTCGGCAATCGTTTCATGGCCGACCGGGACGAACTCGACAACAGCGGGGTAAGCGCCGCGCGCAGCAGTGA
>DPYP01000327.1:9051-11578 GCA_003545375.1 Lentisphaeria bacterium | reverse complement strand
GCGGTGTACCTCGTACGCCAATCGCGTGTTGAACTTGTCGTACTCGTTGCCGGGCGTTCGGGTCGATGGCTTGTGATCGCCGGTCTTGGGCGTGCCTTCAGGCGGAACGACGAACGTCTCGATGCCATTCGCCGATTTGTCCTTTGCTGAATTACAGTGGATGCTGATAAACAGGTCGCCGCCCCACTGCTGGCAACGTCGTTGGCGCTCCGCCAGGCTGACGTAGGTGTCGCGGTCGCGGGTCAGATACGCTTCGTACCCCAGGTCCTCCAGCATCCATTGGAGATCCTGAGCGATCATCATGTTGATTGTTTTCTCATCCGTCTTCTGCCGACTCCGTGCGCCGCTGTCTTTACCGCCGTGTCCGGGGTCGATTACGATGCGGCGGATATCGGCGTTGCCGGTCGCCAGAGCCTGGGGCCGGAGGATCGGGTCGATCGACAGTGACAAGTCGCGCTCGCTGATAAATGCCTCGTTGTCGTGCAGTGTCGGTGCATGGGCCAGGTTGAACAGGAAACCATTGATCCTGGCAGCGCGGCTGTCGATTGTGAGGATGATTTCGGTCTCGGCGCCGTACAGAGTGATCCGCCTGCCGGAAACATTTGATTTGAGGCCGTAGTATCGAATGACATCATAGAGTACGACGTGCGTGGTACCACCGATGTTCCGCGAACGGATCGGGAACGAACCGAAGGCGGCAGAGGAAGAGAGAAACAAGGCGAGCAGGCAGACAACGGAACGCTGGGCGATTCGTACGGACATTTAACAGGTTCCAAGAGTAATTTGGTTGAATGGTTGAATGAAAATGAACGGCCGGATCGTATCGTAGTATACCATGGAAAGCTCTACTGTCGCGCGGTTGCGAGGAAATCGGTGTCCGGATTGCCGTCGCAGCGCGCCTTGAGTAAGTTTTGGCGTCAGTGTCCGTACTTGACCGAGGGCAGCCAGGTAACAAGTTCCGGCCACTTGATGACAACCAGCAGTGTCGCGAGCTGCAGGATGATGAACGGGATGACACCTTTGTAGATGTCGGTAAGCTTGACCTCGGGCGGACAGACGCCTTTGAGATAGAACAACGCAAAGCCGACGGGCGGTGACAGAAACGAAGTCTGTAACGCGATTGCGACCAGCAGCGCGAACCACACCAGCACGGCATTGTCTAGCCCGAAACCGTTGATTTCAAAACCGAGGCCAAGCACGACCGGCTTGAACAGCGGCAGGACGATGAGGGTGATCTCGATCCAATCGAGCACGAAGCCGAGCAGGAAAACGATGAGGATAAGGACCGCGAGCATGGCATAGCGATCAAGATTCAACCCGCCGAAAGCCTGGGCAATGACCTCGTCACCACCGACTTGGCGCAGCACCTGGCTGAAGAACTTGGCACCGATCAGGATCGTCGTGATGAAGGCGGTCGTTTTAAGGCTGGCCATGACGATCTGCTGAAAGACTCCGGACGACAACTTGCGGTTTGCCAGGGCGATGATCGTTGCCCCCATGGCACCACAGACTTTCTTTGCAGCATCCGCATTTTTTACTGTGGAGCTCACGAAAACAGCCGCGAACAGCCGTTCCACACAGCTACCTAAATACGAACATTTGACATATCGCCGAACCACCATTCTTCATGGAATCAACGATACGATTGTTTGTCCTCTCCGATAGACATCTCAACTCATTGTCCCTGCGCCGGTGCGGGTGTTCAGGTCGGAAGAAATGACGGATACAGCCGCGATTTCCCGACCGTCAATCATTTGTTTTCCCCCTGACATTTTTTTGGGACCTCCAATGATCAGGCTCGACCGTCATTTCCTCATTGCCGTCACGTTCTGTGCCGCGGCTTTTTGCTTGCAGGCGGGTGGTGTCCGAAACACCACCGGGGGTCACTGGATGCTGCCATCGATCGGATCGAGCAAAAAATCACGATACGTATCAACGCGGCGGGGCACACCGGCGTCGCAATCCCGGAACAGAAATTGCGCTCACATATGATATGTGAATTTCGGAACTTAACCAGAGCCAAGAGTAGCGACATGAGCAGGAAGAAACGCAAGATCAAGACCGCCACTACAGTCGAACGGTTGCACTGTAAACTGACAAGTTGTGTTCACCAGTATCTGCACGCCCTCCGCGGCAAGGGTAATCACCGCCGCTCTGCGTAGTGACTCTTGCCAGGTCGTTGACCTTCCATTTGTACCAGACAATTTCAAAACGCAGGCAGGGATTCCTGTCGCAGGACCGGCTCGAACGTCAGCAGCTCGATCGTCGCTTCGGGCAGCCCTTCGCCACCGTATCGAGTCTTGAGATACTGCCAATCTGCCGCCTTGCCGTAGCGCACGGCTGCAGCGGACCAGGCAGCTTCCACCCGGTCCGGCCGGCCCGGATCGAGGCAATCTACGAACTCCGCAAAGAAGAACTCGCCAAATGAAAAGTTGCGCTCGAGCCATCCAAGCTCGTCCGCCCGGGCAGTCGCGATGCTGGTGCCAGGCAGGTCGAGCCGCTCTATAATCGCCTCGCTGTGGCAGGC
>DPYP01000327.1:8186-8760 GCA_003545375.1 Lentisphaeria bacterium | reverse complement strand
TCGAGCCGCTCTATAATCGCCTCGCTGTGGCAGGCGTCGACGATCAGCAGCCGCTGCCTCGGCGCCAGTGGCTTGAGCATACGCCGCAGTTCCCTCGGGCGGATGGTCTCACCAGTATCGCTCTCCAGCCAGGCACCTTTTCGACCGTGCATGCTGAGGTGCACCACCACGTGATCCTGGGGCCGCATGCGCAAGGCCAGTTGGCGCAGTGCGGCATGCAGATTCGCCTTGGTCGATGCCGCGGCGAGGCGGCGATCCAGCATACGGCGCAGCGATTCGGGAATGTCACCGGCCCCGGCATCCTCGTAGTCCGGCTGCGCGTCCAGGTAAAATACTGAAATATTGCGGGCCTCGTACCCGAGCCGCAGCAGATGGCGATAAATACGTACGGTCTGGATCCATCCGGCATTACGGTCGATCGGGTCCAGCACGGCATTGCCGCCGGTGCGCCAGTCGGAGCTGGTGAAAATGACGGCATAACAAACGGGGGCGGTCGGCAGCAACGGGGGCGATGCACTGCCGCTGCGACTGCCGGTTGGCATGATACAACTGCTGCCGAGGCTCAGCAGCAGGA
>DPYP01000327.1:0-7872 GCA_003545375.1 Lentisphaeria bacterium | reverse complement strand
AACGAGGAAAACTCGATTCGCCGGACGCGCCACAGTCATTTCCGGCACGTTGCCCTGAAGGTGGTCCGCACAAAACCGCCATAGGCTTTAATGTCCCGTCCCTTCCCGTTGAGTCTCTGGAGGCTGGTGCTGGTGATCGCAGCAGTGTAGAGCTCCCCATCGGTCAAGCGCAGATTGACATTGATTCCATCGAACCACCAGGTGCCGGTGTCTTCACGTCTCGTGTCGGCGTTCATCCACCGCAGCGTGCCGCCCTTATTGAAGAGCAGGAAATAGCTTTTCGGATTCATATCGACGTCAAAATCGACGCCGTCCCCATCCCCGTCCTGGCCCAGGTAGGTCTCGTATTCCAGGTGGCGTTTCATCGTCATCTGCCACGAGGACCCCACGAGCGACTGCACGATATACGCCCGTCTGGCAGCCACGCGGATGGCTTCGCGGTCCTCGTCGTTGGAAGCGAATGTGCCGAGCAGGTCCAAAACCGACTGGTCTTTGCTGGCGGTAGCGCCCAGCGCCACGATGGCAAGGCGTTGAATCTCTTCATCCGCGGCCGCCGTCAACCTTTTAAGCGTTTCAACGGCATCTGCATTGCGGGGTCCCAGTTCGACGAGAGCATCGAGGGCGCGTATGCGGGATTTGGCGGTGCCTGATTCGCCGACTTCGGCAAGCATGTTCGCGGCTGCCGGGCCGGCGCGCACAAGCAGGCGAAAGGCCAGATCCAGGATGACATCGTCGGTATCGCCGACGACCAGCTTGAGAGTTTCGATCAACTGCTCGGTATCTTTGACGGGGTCGAGGATGTGGGAGACCGCCTCGATCGCGGCCCGCCGCACCTCAATCGGTTGCCCCGACTGCTGCCTGGCGCTGAGCGCCGGCACGGCCGACTTGGCGGGATGACCGATGCTGCCGAGCAGGTCTATAAAGGGTTCAGGCTGCGTCATGCTTTCCTTCTGCAGCCACTCGGCCAGACGATCGATCACCGCTGGATCCTCCTTGCAGGCAGCCAGCAAAGTCTGGGCAGCCAGGTCATCGACGAAACCCGCCATGAACTTGTCGATAGCGTTCGCTTCGACGATTTTTTTTACCTCGTAAAGTCTGTCCCGGGTGCTGCCGTCGAGGGCGCGCAGGAAGAATTCGGTGGCGTCGTCGCGGCCGTCCTGACGTTTCCTCAGCTCAAGCTCGAAGATGAGGTACGGGCGGCGGCCGTCGCCGTCACGACGATGCTCGAAGTAGCATTGCCACAACTGCGAGTGTTTGAGAATGACCGGCCAATTGCCACGGTTGATGTCATCGCCCTCGAGCCTATAGTCGGACCGCATCAGGAACCAGGCGCCAACGCCGAGGCCGGCAAGCACGAATACGAGGACGGGGATGGCGATCCTCAATGCGAAGCCGCGCTTGCCGGTAGCGGCAATGGCGGCTTCGGGCAATTCAGCCGGCTGCGGTTGTGGCGGCGTGGCCTCGGGAGACGAATCACCCTCAGGTGCAGGTGCAGGTGCGGGTGCAGATGTAGGTGTACCGGCACCGACGCAATGTCCGCATTTTGTACAGACAAGGCTGTCCTTAGCCAGGCACACACCGCATTTTGAGCAAACCGCTAGATGTGGCATAGCATACCGCCAGACAGATGGCGCGGTGGTGTTCGTATCATGTGACTTTGCGGTCGGACATCTAACCACTCATGGAAACGTTGCGTCTGACGGTCAGGCCGAGATCGGGTCACCACCATGCAAAATTGCCCGAGTCAGGTATAATACTGCCTTACCAACGCCTGAACAACTAACGCATCCCAAAGGATCACCATGAAAATCGTAGTGCTTGACGGCTTCACACTCAACCCCGGCGACAACCCTTGGAACGACCTGTTGCCGCTTGGCGACGTGGAAGTATATGAACGCACACCCGCCGATCAAGTCATCGAACGCGCTGTCGACGCCGATATCCTGATTATCAACAAGATCATCCTAAGCGCCGCCGTCCTCGAACAGCTTCCGAACCTCAAGTTCGTGGCGGTGACTGCAACCGGCTTCAACGTGGTCGATATCGAAGCGGCACGCGCTCGCAATATCTCTGTCTCGAACGTACCGGTGTACGGCACCGACAGCGTCGCACAGTTCGTATTTGCTCTGCTGCTGCAGATGTGCCACAACGTCGCCCTGCATGAAGCCGCCGTCAAAGACGGTGATTGGACGCGCTGCCCGGACTTCTGTTTCTGGAATACGCCGCAGATCGAGCTAGCCGGGAAGACGTTGGGGATCGTCGGGTTTGGCCGTATTGGCCGACGCACCGGTGAGATTGGGCACGCGATGGGTATGAACGTCATTGCGAACGACCTCTACACTGACCACCCGCCCGATTATTCACCGTTCGCGTGGGCTAGCCTGGACGAGGTGTTCGAGCAGTCCGACGCCATATCACTGCACGCCCCGCTGACGCCGGAGAACACAGGACTGATCAATCAGGAGCGCCTCGCCCAGATGAAGGATTCGGCGTTTCTGATCAACACTGCCCGCGGTCCGCTCGTTGTCGAGGACGACCTGGCGACGGCGCTGAACGACGGCGCCATCGCTGGTGCCGCGCTCGATGTCGTGATGGTCGAGCCGATGACAGCCGACAATCCCCTGTTGACGGCAAAGAATTGTATCATAACCCCGCACATTGCGTGGGCTACGCTGGCGGCACGATCACGCCTGATGCAGACAACAGTCGGCAATGTCCGCGCCTTTCAGGCCGATGCATCGGAGAATGTGGTGAATTGAGGGAAATGTTCAGTTGGCCGGGCTTGGCGAAAGCGCTCGATCTTTGAACGGTGGAAGTATTGCGGGAAACGACCCGGTGGCGCCAGAGCAGCAGCCGTTCACTGGGCGTGGAATTTCAAGTTGATGTAATAAAAGTCAGCATTATTATCGATCACCAATGGCGATGGGGACGCGCCATCGACACCGGTACCTATCTGCTGCGCAGTACCTACGCTATCGGGACCGAAGACACAGGTGGCCGGTCGTTGATTGCAGCTCCCGACGGTCGGCTGCTCGGGGTTGCTGCTGGCGAACCGCAGGTCCTGAGTGTGACCGTGGATCCGCAACAGAAATTCAACCACCAGGCATCGTACGGCCAGCCGATGACCGAGCACCGGTCGCTGATCGAGTCCCACCGCTGTCCCGACATATATCGCCCGAACAGTCCAGCTTGTCGAGCCGGCAATCCTCCACGTTGAAATATCTGCCTTTGCATCTTTTCCATGTTCTACTATAAATACGGCGCCGAGTTCGGTTGAAAACGCGTGCGGGTGATGGGAACTGCAGGGGAAAAGGCCGCTGTTGGCCGCTTGACACACCCGGGTACCGCTAATACATTGTGCGTTCACTTTTTGACTTTCGAAAATTCGAAGCGGGATGCCAAGATGCAAACTGAAATTCACCCAACCTACTATGCGGACGCGGTAGTCTCCTGTGCCTGTGGTGCCGAATATCATGTCGGATCGACACGCCAGGAATCAAAGGTCGCGATCTGCGCGCAATGCCACCCGTTCTTTACCGGCAAGCAGAAATTTGTCGATACCGAAGGTCGGGTCGACCGCTTCCGCCGGCGCTACAATCTGGAACCCCAGGAAGGCGAGGAATAGTTCTCTAAATTTTCTTTTGTGGCACAGAGCCCATCCGTCCAACCACGGTTGGGCTCTTTTCGTTTAGAACTTCAGAAAATTAATTGCCGAACAGCCGGCACAAGGCGCGCTTGTTCGAGGTACGGCGCAAATGGACCTGGTTCCCTTCATCGATCGCATGCGGGCGACGTTTGCGGATATCGAGAAGCAGATGTCCGATCCGGATTTCTATTCCGACCGCGAACGCAGCGAGACGGTCGGGCGTGAGCACCAGCGCCTGGCGACGCTGCTTTCGGCCTGTGACGAGATAGAAAGCTGCCGCCAGCAGGTGGCCGATAACCAGGAACTGCTGCAGTCAGACGAGGATCCCGAACTCATAAATATGGCGACCGCCGACAACGCTGA
Source organism: Lentisphaeria bacterium (assembly GCA_003545375.1). GTDB lineage: Bacteria > Verrucomicrobiota > Lentisphaeria > JABSQK01 > CAJWLW01 > CAJWLW01. The sequence continues at coordinate 3,863 of DPYP01000327.1, read as the reverse complement.
GCTGGAGAGCCGAATCCAGGCGCTCGATCTCAAAGTGCTGACGCAGATCCTGCCACCCTCGACGAATGAGTCGCGCAACACGATCGTCGAGATCCGCCCGGCCGCCGGCGGTGACGAGGCGGCACTGTTCGCCGCCGACCTCGTCCGCATGTACTGCCGCTTCGCGGAGACCAGGAAATGGCGCGTCGAAACGCTCAGCCGCACCGACACCCCGCTCGGCGGTCTCAAGGATATTTCATTTTCACTCAGAGGCGATGAGGTTTATCGCGCCATGCAGTTCGAAAGCGGCGTGCATCGGGTGCAACGCATACCTGCCACGGAGACCAGCGGCCGCATCCATACATCAACAGTCACGGTCGCGGTCCTGCCGGAAGCCGAAGAAGTCGAGATCGAAATCCGGCCGCAGGACCTGCGCATCGATGTGTTCCGTTCCCAGGGCCCGGGCGGTCAGAGCGTCAACACGACCGATTCCGCGGTTCGCATTACCCACGAACCCAGCGGCCTTAGTGTGGCTTCGCAGCAGGAAAAGTCACAACATCGCAATCGCGAAATCGCCATGCGCATCCTACGTTCGCGCCTGCTCGAGATGAAGCAGCAGGAGGAGGCCGCCAAGCACGCTGCCAAGCGCAAATCACAGATCGGCACCGGCGACCGAAGCGAGCGGATACGCACCTATAATTTCCCTCAGAACCGTGTCACCGACCATCGCTACGGACTGTCCTGGCATAACCTGCCCGGCATGCTGGAGGGGGATATCGGCCAGATGTTCGACGAGATTATTGCGCTCGACACGACGCGCCGTCTGGAAGCGGAACTGGCTGAATGATGCGCAAGGCGCGAAGCACGATGATGGATGGGGGATGCCGGGATGATGCTGGCCAGAGACTGAAAGTGCTATGATTGCCAGGCTCTACAATTGCGTTGCCGGTGCGGGGCGCCGGGTCATTGCGTTCCTGTCATCTCCAATCCGCCGCTGCATTCGGATCATCGACACGCTCAACGAGCACACGGGCACGGCCGTCACCTGGGTTTCCTCTCTGCTGGTGCTGGTCGTCTGCGCCGAAGTATACCTGCGCGAAGTCCACGGCCAGTCCCACACCGGACTCAGCGAACTGCAGTGGCATCTCGTCGCCGTCGTCTTTCTGATGGGTGCAGCGTACACGCTCAAGCACGATCGTCATGTGCGGGTCGACATTATTTACGCCAGTCGCTCACGTGTTTACCAGGCCTGGATCAACCTCCTCGGCTGCCTGATCTTCCTGTTGCCGTTCTGTGCGCTGGTCATTGTCGAATCGCAGAGCTTCATCGAATACGCCTGGCGCATCAAACAGACCTCCAGCGATCCGGGCGGGCTGCCCGCACGGGTCGCCGTCAAGTCGGTCATCCCGCTGGGATTTGCCTATCTGTTTCTTCAAGGCATCGCCACTGTCGGCAAATCGCTGTTGACGATCGCTGGTCTCGACGAGAGCGAGGACAAGGAATCCGACGCAACCGACGAGGCGGTAAGCATATGAGTGATCTCGGACTCGTTCTGCTGCTGTTCGGCACGCTGTTCGCCATGCTGCTGGCCGGCTTTCCCGTCGCCTTTACGCTCGGCGGAGTGGCGTTCGGTTTCGCGCTGTTCACCTTCGGTCTGGACTTCGGCGTGCTGCCGTCCCGCATTTTCGGCATCATGAAGAACGAGTACCTGATCGCTGTGGCACCGTTCATATTCATGGGCGTAATGCTGGAGAAATCCGGGCTCGCCGAGGATTTACTCGAAACCATGGCCCTGCTGTTCGGACGCATACGCGGCGGCCTGGCGATCTCAGTCGTTGTCGTCGGCACCCTGCTCGCAGCATCGACCGGCATTGTCGGCGCCACCGTGGTGACCATGGGACTGCTGAGCCTGCCGATCATGCTCAAGCGCGGCTACAGCGCCGAGTTGGCGACCGGGACAATTGCGGCATCGGGCACGCTCGGGCAGATCATTCCGCCAAGCATCGTTCTGATCCTGCTGGCTACCGCCCTCGAGGAGCCGGTCGGGCGGATGTTCATGGCAGCGATCGTGCCGGGGATTATGCTGGTCGGGCTGTACCTTCTGTGGCTTCTCGGTGTGGCAATGTTCAAACCGTCGGCCGCCCCGGCAATGCCGGCTGAAGAGCTCGCCGAGTTTCACGGCATAGCAATGATCAAACGTGTGTTGGGCGCTTTCGTCGCACCCGTTATCCTGATGGTCGCCGTGCTCGGCAGCATATTCGCCGGCATCGCCACGCCTACCGAGGCGGCGGCAGTCGGGGCGATGGGGGCAACGCTGTTGACGGTTGCCCAACGACGATTCACTTTCGATTGCCTGCAGCGGGTAACCAAGGAGACGACAATACTCACCAGCATGGTCTATTTGATCCTCATCGGCGCCACCGCTTTCAGCGAAGTTTTTCGGGAACTGGACGGCGATATCGTGCTCGCCGAGCTAATCGACCACTTCGATCTTACCGGGATGCGTTTTCTCGCCGTCGTCATGATCGTCGTGTTCATAGCCGGGTTCTTCCTCGACTTCATCGAAATCACTTTCATTCTGGTACCGATCATCCAACCTATTCTTGATCGCGAAGGCATCGACCTGACATGGGTCGGGATTTTGCTGGCGTTGAATCTGCAGACCTCGTTCATGACGCCACCCTTCGGCTTTTCGCTGTTCTACCTGAAAGGTGTGGCGCCACCGGAAGTGAAGACCAGCCAGATCTATCGGGGCATCATCCCCTACATCATCATCCAGCTCATTGCCCTCGGCCTGGTCCTGAAATATCCGGATCTGGCCCTGTGGCTGACCCGGAACGAAGCACCCGGGCCATAGGAAGGGCAGCCGTGGCATTCTACGCAACGGTGGTATCGCTACCAGCCGATTTTCGCCTGCAACACGCCGGCAACACATACATTGGGAAAACAATCAATTCTCTTCCCGTCCCCTTGACATTATAACGATCCCCCGGAGAATATGCAGCATGCCAGCCACCGACTTGCCAGATCATTTGCAGTTACTCACCATCGCGGCGCATCCACACGACGTGACGTATACACTTGGCACGTCGGCCCACCATATTGAGCGCGGCGACAAGGTAACCGTTGTCTCACTGACCGACGGTGTCACGACCCACGACGAAACACTCGAGGACGAGCTGCGCAAGCCAGAGATTGAACGGCAGCCGGAGATTCTGGAACGGTCTCACGACGAACTGGCAGACCGTAAGAAACATGAGATGGAGAGAGTTTGCGGCCTGTTCGGCATTACCGACGTGCGCATACTGCCGTTTGCCGACCAGCCGATCGAGGTAACGCCTGAGCTTCATTCCACCTTGGCCGACATTTTTTACGAACTGCGCCCGCACATCGTGATCACCCACGCACCCTTCAACTACCCGCACCACAACATGTCGAGCCTGTGGAATAATGACCATTCGGTTGCCGGCAGATTGTCGATGCGACCATTCACCGTGTCGCCAAGGCAGACAGTCAACTCAAGCATTCGCCGCATCATGTGGCGCAGATCTACTATATCGGTGTCGAGTTCGGCTGGACGGACATCGATTTGTTCGTGGACATTTCCGATCAGATTGCCAACCGCATCAAGGCCGAGGCCTTGTACGAGTCCCAGGGCCATACCACGCAGCTTGCCCACAAACGCATCGAGGCATTTGCGGGATCCTCCGGCTGGTGGAGTCAAACCGGGTATGCCGAACCCTTTATCCGCGCGAAAGCGATGTCCAGTAATTACCTGACGGTCACCGAAAACGAGTTGAGAATCGCACAACTATCGGGCAAAGAGCTCATGGACAGGCTCAGTCAATTTGCCAGTGGAGCGGGTGATACAGAAGGCGACAAGG
>DPYP01000496.1:0-7432 GCA_003545375.1 Lentisphaeria bacterium | reverse complement strand
TTTCCTATCAGCTTCTTACCACCGAGCAGATCAACCTTTATCAAACTCAAGAAATGGATGGAGATTTATTCCCTGGTAGCGGCGCTGGCAGGAAATAAAACCATTCCTGAAAAACGTAGATTCTCATGCAGAACCCCCAGAAACTTGTGCCGCGTTGGATGCGTGCGGCTTCTCTTGCGGCCGCAGTTGCCATCCTTCCGATCGGCTTTGCCCAAGCCCAGGAGCACGACCGTGGCACCCACGAGCAACGCGAAGCGCGCCACCAAGAACCCGGTTCCAGCATCAGCGTCGAGGAATACCGACGTGCTGAAGTGGGAATCCGTAAAGCCGTCGAAAGTGGCGAGGTTTCCAGGGAGGATGCCGAGAAGCGTCTCATTGAGATGCGCAAGGCGATCCGCAGCGAGAAGTAGACCGAGTAATCGCGAGCAATTCGCCTGTATATGCGAAGAAGAACAAACATGGTTTGCCCTTCTTTTTCATTTTTTCAGGTAGAAACTTAAACTCCATTATCTCAGTTCTGCCGCTCTGCCGCTCTGCTGTTCTGTCGGTCGCTGCTCATTCTGCCTTCGCCGCTTTCTGCTTCTCGATCCGAATGCTAATTGACAGCAGATGAGCTTCCCCGTCACACCGCCGCGACCATCTCTGATGGACGGATCTCCGGTTTGTCTTCCGCAGCGGATCCAGCATTTCGGCAGGGATTTCACAGGCACAGGCAGTTAAGGCCTTGCACTTAGTTTTCCCCAGAGCTATTGAGGACGGCGGAATTGCGGCGAAAATCATGGCGGTAATGGCGGCGTATTTTCGCGGAGTGAGCTCCGCCTGGGTACAATCTGGGTACAATCCAAAATCTAAAAGTCAAAGATAGGCACACGAAGACAAAGTGCGTCAGCCTGCATGCCCAGATACCAAAACGCCTGAAACCAAGCTATATCAAGGTTTCAGGCGTTGTGAATTGGCGGGGTTGACGAGACTCGAACTCGCAACCTCCACAGTGACAGTGTGGTGCCCTAACCAGTTGAGCTACAACCCCAATACACAATCTGGTTACTAAAATATCCTTGGTTAGGCCGGCTGCAAATAGGAGTTTGGAACAAAAAATGGTTGCCCGGGGGTTGTTTCATGAGCAGGCAGGATACCTGCGCTCGTAGGGCTTGCCATTTCGCTTGGACGGAATATTATGCGGTATGAAATTTTCGTCTGCTCTCTGCTTTCTCTTGCTGCCGCTGGCGCTGGCCGCCGAGCCGGTCATCGGTACGGTCACTGCCAACCGTCTGAATGTGCGACCGAAGCCCGGCACCAACTACCAGGTGTTGTGTGAGCTCGAACGCGGTGCGTTCGTCACGATAGTCCGCGAGCTCGACGATTGGTACGGCATTCTGTGTCCACCGGAAGGAAGCGCCTGGATACCGGCGTCGCGTCTCGACGGCAACGGGGCCACGACCGCCGCCACGCGAATCTATGCCGGGCCAGGGACGCTGTATGCCAGTTACAACAGGTTGCCGGCAGCGACGCAGGTGACCGTGGTCGAGAGCCGCGACAAGTGGCGGCGAATCGAGCCGCCGGCGGACAGCGTGGCCTGGGTCCACCGCAGTTATGTTGCTTTACCAGAGCCTGAGCCGGAACCCGAGCCGACAGTTGTTGAAATCCGGCCGCTGCCGGCGCCGAAGGATGTCACCATCCATCGGATTCAGCCGAAACCGCAGGACGGGCCGTTGGCGTATTTCGGCGACGCCAAGAAGGTGAGTAAGTCCGGCGTGATCGTACCGCTTGGCACCGAAGGCTCGCCGTGGGCCCACGCGCTGGCCGTGCATCTCAATGATACGTATTACCCGCTGTCCTATCTGAAGGCGGAAGACATCGACTTCAAGAAATGGGAGTGGCGGTCGGTCACGATCGACGGGACGCAGCACTGGGTCAAAGGCTGGCCGCGACCGCTGATCGAGGTGGATGAGATTGAGGATGTGCGATGAGTCGGAAGAAGGAGAAGGATAGGTAACGGAATTAGGGTAACCGAATTAGTTGAATACATAAAGATTGGCAACAGAATAAAATTATTCTTTGAACGCTTCCACGGCGGCTTCAATCGTTTGGTCGATGATTTCGTTGCTGTGCATCAGACTTGTGAAGCCGGCTTCGTATTGTGAGGGGGCAAGGTAAATGCCGCGTGTCAGCATGGCGTTGAAGAACTTTGCGAATGCCTCGGTGTTTGCCGCACTGGCACTTTCCCAGTCAGTGACCTGAGCCGCCGTGAAATATGTGCAGAACATCGCGCCGACCCGGGTCTGATAGACCGTCCGCCCGGCGGCGGCGGCGGCCTCCCCGATGCCGCGGCACAGACGTTCGGCTTGGCCGATGATCTTTTCCAACACACCGGGGCGTTGCAGTATCTGCAACGTCGTGAGCCCGGCGGTCATCGCCAGGGGATTGCCGCTCAGCGTACCGGCCTGATACATTGGACCGGCCGGCGCGACCAGGGACATCAGGTCGGATCGCCCGCCGTACGCCCCGACGGGCAAGCCGCCGCCGATGATCTTGCCCAGCGTTGTCAGATCCGGCGTCACGCCGTACAGCGCCTGGGCACCGCCGCGATCGACGCGGAACCCGGTCATGACCTCGTCGAAGATGAGCAGCGCGCCATGGGTGCTGGTGAGCTCGCGCAAGCCGTGCAGAAAACCGTCGGCCGGTGGCACCACGCCCATATTGCCTGCAACCGGTTCGAGGATGACACCGGCAATGGTGTCGGGATTTGCATCGAACAGTGTGCGGACGGAATCGAGGTCGTTGTAGTCGGCGATCAGCGTGTCGCGGGTGGCGCCCTCGGGGACGCCCGGACTGTCGGGCAGGCCAAGGGTGGCGACGCCGGACCCGGCCTTGACCAGGAGCGCATCGGGATGGCCGTGATAGCAGCCGCTGAATTTGATTATCTTGTCACGGCCAGTGGCGGCGCGCGCCAGGCGGATGGCCCCCATGGTCGCCTCTGTGCCCGAGTTGACGAAACGGATTTTATCGATTGACGGCACCATCTCGCAGACCAGTTCGGCCAGGTCGATCTCGCGCTTGGTCGGGGCGCCGTAACTGGTGCCCCGATCGATCGCGTTCTTGAGTGCGGCGGTGACTTCCCGGTGGGCGTGCCCGAGAATGAGCGGCCCCCAGCTCATGACATAGTCGATGTAGCGGTTGCCGTCGGCATCATAGAGGTACGGCCCGCTGCCACGCTCGATGAACAGCGGCTGACCGCCGACACTGTTGAAGGCGCGTACGGGTGAGTTGACGCCGCCGGGCATGGTTGCCTTGGCCTGGGCGTAGAGTTGCTCGGAACGGGTGCGCTGCATCGGTCGATTCTTTGTTGGAGATGGTGTATGAGGTGGCAATCATACTCTTGCGGCGGCCGCATCGCAAATATGCCGAGTGGAAACGGCTGGGTCATTGTGGCCTCAACGCCTCGACCGGGGCATAACGGGGACATCAGGGCATTCGAAACATATAGCTATTTTACAATCGGCTGTTTCACCGATCCTCGTACCAGCGGTCACGGTAAACCACCAAATTCCGGTCGTCGAAGCCTGGTGTCATGCCCGCCCGCGTAATGTCGTTGGCTGCTGCATTGTCGTCGAGTGGCAAAAGCCAGTGTCTTGGCGGACCATCGCCGTGCTCGATCAAAATTACCCGTTGCGCGTTGGGTGCCCAGGAAAGCACGTCGAGTTGGAAATTTCGCTGCCGCGCGAATGGCAGCCGAATTGAACGTTGCTCGCCCGCTTGCAGACTGTAGATCCACAATCGATCACCCAAACTGTCCCAGGGCGTGCACATGACAAGGTCACCGTCCGGTGACCAGGCGGAAACGCGCAGATTTCTTCCTGCCAGCGGTACCCGTTTGGCAGTCCCGTCCAATCCGAGGACCCACAGTTCCAGGCCACCGTCAGCTGCGGCTCTGTCCATGGTTGCGTCGAGAGCCGCGACAAGGGCAATGTGATGCCGGCCGGGACTGACGCGATAATTGCTGTGATACTGCCAGGATCTGCCGGGACCTATTCGTGCCGCGATGCCCCAGTCGTGGTCTGCGGTCGGGATTACCAGTGCCAGAGCGTAGCCGGCTGCGACCGGATCATCAGGCCACAGCAGCGTTGCCGGGGTGTTGGCAACATGTGCGGCAGCGCGAGTGTCATCGAAAAGCGGCAGAGCGGCGACGAGATCGGCTGTTCGTGTCTCTGTATCCCAGGCGAACAGGTTGCTGCTGCACTGGAAATAGAGGATCTGCTCGGAGGCCCATCCCCATACCTTCATTGGCTGTTCCCAGTTGAGGATGTCGTCGATCCTGACGCGACTTTCCGATTCCAGATCGACGACGGTCACCGTGTCGTTCTCATTGAGCGCCAGGTATCGGCTGTCGGGTGACCATTTGCCGGGCATCCCCTTTTTCAGCGTTTGGCGGTTGCCCTTGCGGCTGACGACGTGCAGTGCCGTCTTGGTCAGGTGCCCGGTGGTGGTCGTAGTCAATGTCTGGGCGCGCTCGCCGTCTGGCGAGAGATTGTGGATGGAGGTGCTTCGGCAGCCGCTGGCAAGGATAATCAGGCACGGGATCAGGCAGAAGTGAATGCGAAAGGAGCCGTGAGTCATTTTTATTCTTCATGTGCATGACCGTCGCTGCTTGGCATGCCGGTCAAAATTCTGATTCCGAGAGTGAGTGGCCGCAGTTTACCGGCGCAGCCACTCGAGTTCCATGATATCCGGATCGTTCCGGAGCCTTTCGAGTTCTTTGCGGATGGCATCGGCGCGGCGGAGTGCGGCTTCGTCGCGGTTTGAACGTAACTTGATGTACTCACCGTAGCCGATCAACCGCTGAATAACCGTGACCAGTTTCGGGTGGGCCATGTACTTCAGCTCATCCAGCTCCGCAGTGATCCGATTGAAGTCGCTGGTGTCGTTGCCGTCATACTGGTATTGTCGATCGGGCGCCATGAGTGCCAGGTAGGGCCAGCTCAACGCCGAAAATTCCGCGAGCGTCCGTTCCAGTGACAGATGCTTCGGCAGCTCGCCCTGGATCTCTGACAGAAGGATGCGTGCCGATAGATGATTGGGGGCGAGCGTCAGGATCTCATTCAGACTTTTCCGGATCCGTTGGTTGCCGCGAACGTTGCCGCCGTGCTTTTTCATGTAGGCCTGTACTTTCACAAAGGCATCGATCGACGCCGCCAGTTTTTCGTTGTGATCGGTGCGGACAAGCTGAACAGCATGCCGGGCGTGGGCAACTGAAAAAATCTGCATCTGCCAGACGATATGGCGCTCACCGGTCAGCATCAGGTCGATGACTTGCCGCTGGTTGGCAAATGGCACAGCTGCGTACTGGCAGCTGCCCTCGTAGGCGCCGCGGAGTCGCGCGTTGATATCGCCGACGTCACGGGTGCGGCCGTCCAGGAGCATATCGCCGATCACCGCGCACCGGTCATTGAGCTCAAAGCCTTCCCGCAACGTTGCCAGGAGAACGACGAACGCCAGACTGGAGGACGGTACGTCCTGCGGGAGATAGCTGTCCGACAAACTGAAGTCGACGGTGCTGTCCGACGGCCACTCGTCGCCGTATAGATTGCCGACGAAGCGTGCCGCCTCATTCATGACCACAGCCATGTCCGCCTTGATCCCTGTGGCGGCCCGGGCAGTTTGTTGGGGCGCCGATTTTGGTTCGACTCTGGCAGTCAGTATCGCCTTGAAACCGACCGGCCCGGTGTCGCCGAGTTTCAGCAGAACGGTCGTGACGCTCGCCTGATTGCGGCCGAACTCGGCACCCGTGGATGTGGCTCCGAGGCAAATGAGAAATATTGAAAGGCAACGGTACATGTCGGAGAGAATGTCGAAAGGTTTGAAAGTGTTATACTCTATCGTGTCTCTGATCACGATGTAAGTTGCAACGTTCCGTCGTGTCTCCATATTAATGGCTCAGATCAACTGACTACCGCCCACACCCGAGGAATCCATGACCAACTGCACGATCTCCACATCCCGCGGCGACATTCAACTCGAACTGTATGCCGACAAGGTACCGAACACCGTCGCCAATTTCGTGAAGCTCGTCGCCGACGGCTTTTACGACGGCCTGATCTTTCATCGCGTGATCGATGATTTCATGGTTCAGACCGGCTGTCCCGAAGGTTCCGGACAAGGCGGTCCTGGTTACCAGTTCGAAGACGAATTCGATGCCGAGCTCCGGCACGATACTCCCGGGATCCTGTCGATGGCCAACTCCGGGCCGAATTCGAACGGCAGCCAGTTTTTCATCACCCATGTCGCAACGCCGTGGCTCGATGACAAGCACAGCGTTTTCGGCCGCGTCACCGACGGGCAGGACGTCGTCAATGCGGTTGAGCAGGGCGACATCATGAACAAGGTGTCGGTCGAGGAAGCGTAAGATAAGGGGTTCGTCAGGTGTCAGGTGTCAATCGGGAATGTTCGGCACCTGCCACTGGCCGCTTGTAGGACACGCTGAGTCGGTCGCAGGGCCGTCTCTTCCTCATACCTGAAACCTGATACTTGAAACCCTACCATGCCTGAGTTCGTCTCAATCGTCGGGGCCCGGCCGCAGTTCATCAAGGCTGCGGTGGTGTCACAGGCGCTCGGCGATGCCGGTGTCGACGAGTGGCTGGTACACACCGGCCAGCACTACGACGACAATATGTCGAAGGTTTTCTTCGATCAGCTCGGCCTGCCGCGGCCAGACCAGAATCTCCGGATCGGCGGCGGTTCGCATGGGGTGCAGACAGCTCGGATGCTCGAGGGGATCGAAGCGGCTTTACTCGACCGCCGGCCGGCTGGCATGCTGGTCTACGGCGATACCAATTCCACGCTCGCAGGCGCACTTGCTGCGGCCAAGCTCAACATCCCTGTCGCCCACGTCGAGGCCGGCCTGCGCTCCGGTGATCGTACCATGCCTGAGGAAGTTAACCGCATCGTTGTCGATCATGTTTCAGCCGTGCATTTCGTTCCCACACAGACGGCCGTCGACAATCTCAAGCGTGAAGGCGTGGCAGCCGGCGGTATCCATCTGGTTGGTGACGTGATGTACGATGCGGTCCTGCAACACAGTGCCCGCGCCGAGGCGGAAAGCACGATCCTGGCCGAGATTGGTGTTGCGCCGCAGGGATACATACTGGCCACCGTCCACCGCGCTGCCAACACGGATGATCCGCAATGCCTGCAGGCGATTTTTGCGGCCCTCGAGGCGATCAGTCACGAAGTGCCAGTCGTCGTGCCGGTGCATCCGCGTACGCGCCAGGCTCTATTGCAGGCGGGCGCGGCATTAGCTGCGCCGGCGTTGCACATGATCGATCCCGCCAACTATCTCGACATGCTGATGCTCGAGAAACAGGCGCAACTGATCGTTACCGATTCCGGCGGTGTACAGAAGGAGGCGTTCTTCTGGCGTGTTCCCTGTGTCACG
>DPYP01000318.1:7444-8567 GCA_003545375.1 Lentisphaeria bacterium | reverse complement strand
GTGATGAGCTCCGGGACAGGCATCGACGGGAACACGCCAACGACCTCGACCTCGCGCAGGCTGATGTCGTCAACCCAGTACGTGCCTTCCTGGACGGCCCGCCACGTACGGGGGTGCAGCGTCGCTTCCGCGGTTGTCTCGAAAGTCGTCGAGAAACGCTTCCAGTCGTAGGTGCCGTTGTCCGCCCGGACCATGAGACCACCGACGATCTGGTCGCCAACCTTGCGAAAACACTGGAATACGAACCCGCCCTTGCTCCCCAGGTATGAGGAAAACATGACGCCTTCGGCCTTCATCCACAGGGAGAATTCGTAGACGCGATTCGCACGCAGCACGACGCGGTCGCGGAGATGGAAGCTCGCGAACTCCGCCGTCACGCCGGTTGCCGACATCCGCAGCGACTGCTGCCCGTCGTGCGTGACATCGGTGTCGATGGCCCAGCTCACCCCCTCGGGCAGGGTCGTATTCTCGTTTGGATCCGCGCCCTGGCTCGTCGTCCATCCACCGGGACGCCCCTGCGAATCGAGTTCCTCGAAGGAGCCGTTGGCTATAAAATTCCGGGTGTCGAGGCCCGTTTCAGGAGCCGCGCTTGACAGGTGCACAATGACGGTGCTTGCCAGGCCGGCCGCCAACAGGATTGCTCCGCTTCTCTTCTTCATGGGCAGGAGCATAGCAGTAGGGTGAGAGAAACGCAAGGGATGCGGCTCGTTCAGTCCCGAGAGGCGCAAAGCCGCCTCCCACCTGCCGGGGTGAGCGCGAAAAACGATTGTCTGCCGACAAAGAAAAAGCCCGGGAATCAAGTGATTCCCGGGCTTTCCCAGTCAAACAATGTGTCGTGCGCCTACTTGTCCTCGACTGCAGCGTCGAGTGCACTCTGGATTTCGCCGGCGAGATCGCAGGCGGCCTCGTCGCAGATATTAGCGCTGATCAAGATGGAATTAGCGACGGTCTGCGCAGCTGCATACAAGTCCGCGACCGAGTTCGCGGGATTGCCTGCCAAGAGAGCGCAGGTCAGGTCCACGGCTGCGTCGGCGACATCGGCGCAATTCACGCACGGCGCGTTGGCGCCGGTGTCCCCTTGCTTGCCCTGCGCCCCCTGTGCACCAGCGGCACCAGCGGCACC
>DPYP01000318.1:0-7110 GCA_003545375.1 Lentisphaeria bacterium | reverse complement strand
CGGCACCAGCGGCACCATCACTTCCTGACGGCCCCTCTTTGCCCTGCGGACCCTGCTCGCCTGCGCCGCCTCCGCCGCTGTTCGCCAGGAGGTGGTTGAGCATCCCAACTCCGCCCAGGCCCTCAGTGTACAACGCCGCGACTTCCGCTCCGCTCAAGGCATGGTCGAAGATCTTCACCTCATCCATCAACCCGTTGAAGCCATCATTCGCCGCAGGCCCGTTGCCAATGCTGTGACCCTGTTCGACACCGATACGAGCCGTCCCATTGAGGGCACCATCAGCGGTTGTCAACCAATCGCTATAGCCATTGACGTAAACAATCAACACGTTCGTACCAGCAGTGCCGTTGTAGTCAGTGTCGAAGACAATCGTGATATGGGTCCATTCACCCTGCGGCATGTCACCATTCGCATGCAGTGGCCTGATCGTATGTAACACCCCGTCGACCGCGACAACAAGCTTCAGCGTGTTTGTTCCCCAGTACGCTGACGGGTGTCCCGGGGGATCACCGGTTATCCAGATCGCCTGCAGGACCGTACCGTTGGCATTGGTACGTATCAGGATCGCCTCCTCCTGGTAAGCAAGTTGATCATCCGGATTCACCCAGAACGAATAGCTTACATCCTCCATGATCCCGAGGTTTGCGGCCATCGTATTGCCACCGATCTCATCATTCGTCAATGCAACCGCGCCACCGGAGATGCCCTCGCCGGGGACCCATGTGCTCCCACCGGCCGACGCATCGTTGTCCATATCCGAAACGTCGTCATAGAGTCCGTACTGGTGAAAAGGCGGAACCCCGGTCGGGTCGCCAGTAAAGTGATCAAACGAATAGTAAGCCACAAGACCGGCCTTTGCCTGACTTCCGACGAACAGCATTGCTAAAACTGCGATTAAGAAATAACGCATTTTCTCCCTCTCCTTTTTCGTTGGTTTTTTTCGCTGCGATTCCGGATCACTGTGTTTCACGTGCCGGATTCAATCTTGCAAATGTATGGCGTTTTTTCGCCGCCGCGATCACGGTTCCCTACCACAATCATTACCTGTTATATGTTTTCTCTGCCGAATTCCAAGAAAAAAATGGCACACGGACAAATTCGCTGTCTGCCGAAACGGCGAAAACCATTAAGGGCGGGGGATTGCGGCGTTTTATCGCCTGATATTTTTTTTGAGAGAGAGTCCTCTCGCGGGCGGCATCGCCGCCTGTATGGCGGGATAATCGGCGACTATTTACGCGTAATTTCGTCGTTTTCTTTAGTATCTCGTCGAGTCGAGCTCGTATAGATCTCGCTCAAGCTCGACTGTCTGTTCGATTTCCTTCAGCAGTCGAATCGGTTGCGACAAATACTCGAGAAGCGATTTCTTGGCGATGCTGCTGCCAACCGCAGCGGCGTCCAATTTACCGTAACCGATGCCGGGCGTGCTCTGGAAAATCTGCTGCGATGTCTGCGGCATGTAGAACGCCAGGTACCCGTCGTACCCGATCTCCTTCAGGATGCGCACGATCTCCCGGAAATCGGCGTGACCGGTCCCGTGGGTCATGTGGTTGGTTTCGTTGAAGTGGTAATGCTTGATGTGTTTGCCGGCGGTCCTGACCGCCTGCGTGATCGATGCTTCGCCGGCATTCATGTGATAATTGTCCGGCTGTACGCCCAGGTTGTCGATCTTCAGCTCCTCGATGTAGTTGACCGCTTCGATGACTGTCGTCAGCACCCCGGGGAGCCCTTCATAACAGTTCAACGGCTCCAGCAGGATCGTCACCCCACACGTCGCGGCGTGCTCGCAGACTTCACGTATCGAGTCCTTAAAATGCGAACGCAGTGTCGAGATGTCCTCATCCGGAAAGGGCAGTTGCGGAATAGCCGGCTGGGCGGGACACACCTCCACGAAACTGGCCCCGATCTCCGCCGCCAGGTCAACTGTGTCTTTGGCATACTGGACTGCGTGTCCCCGTTTCTCCGGGACCGGGCTGGCGAGGAGGCGCTCTTCGCCGGCATGGTAGTAGCCCCAGGCGCCCAGCAGCTCCGGCACTTCCAGTCCGGCGTCCTCGGTCATTTTCCGCCATTCACTGCCGTCCATCCGTGTCGGATCACCGGGCAGGTCAATGCCGTCGTAGCCGGCTTCCTTGACTGCGCTGAGAACTTCCTGCGGCTGTTCCAGGACGTTGTAACCGATCCATGCCATCGTATCCGTCACGACGGTGTATTTGAATGCCATAATCTTCTCCCTTTCTGTTTCTGGTGTTTCGGAATGTAGAATCAATTCAAGGTTGTTGTTTCCGCCGCGGCGGGAACCAAGTCCGTTCCCGTTGCAAGCTCAGGACCCGCCAGTATACTCGCGGAAAGCCTCAATGCCCGTTTTCGCTGCATTTTGCAGGAGCATGTAGTCCGTCCCGTACACCATGAACCGCATGCCCTGGTCGAGTCGGAAGCGCAGGTCTTCCGGACTGCCGACACCGATCCCGATTGCCACGCCCGTTTTGCGGCTGAACTCGAGCCCCCGCTCGATCGCGGCGTCGATTTCCGGAAACGGCATGTTGATCGGGTTCAGGCCGAGCGAGATGCACAGGTCGAACAAGCCGAAGTAAAGCGCATCAACGCCCGGGACCGCCATGATCTCCTCGAGGTTCGCCAGTGCCTCTTTGGTCTCCAGGATGAAGGAAACCAGGACATTGTCGTTGCTGCGGGCAAAATAATCCGGGTAATCCATGGTGTATTGCGATGCCCGCAACGGCCCGAAACCACGTATGCCTTCCGGTGGATACCGTGTCGCTTTCACGACCGCCTCGGCATCCGCGGCGGTACGAATCATGGGCACGAAAAGCCCCATCGCACCGGCGTCGAGCACCTTTTGAATAACCAGCGGATCACCCGAGGAGGGGCGTACCAGCGGCACCACATCGGTACTGCTCATCGCCATCATCATGTGCTCCATCTGCGAGAAGTCCAGCGCATTGTGCTCGGTCTCGATCACCAGCCAGTCATAGCCGGCGTAGCCCAGCATTTCGGCAACAGCCGGACTGCCCAATCCCATTTGCAGACCGAGGACCGATTCGCCGGCAAGCAGTTTTTCACGTACCCAATTGTTTTTCATCGCTATCCCGTCTTGTGTTCGTTGTTCAATAACTGTCCGCCGACAATGCGGCGGTGGTGGCGATTTGCCATTCACTCACGTTCCGAAATTTCCTGTACCAGTTCCTGCGCACGTTCCAGGGTGCTGTTCTTTTCCTCCAGCATTTGCCGGCGTACTTTGACGATAATTTCCGGCGACGGCCGGGTCGTCACATACAACGCGCGGCCTGAAAGTGTCTCGTCGATCGCCTGCGCCACACGTCGTACATCCGGCCCCAGCGTGTGCGCCAGCCAGCCGGCCGTATCCGAGGCGCGCTGGTAACGGAAATCTCCCGACAACCGGATTCGATCGGAATGATTCGGCATACCGCGGTGCACCGTCCGGCTGGCAAAGATCACGGTACTGCCGGGCGCATACTCGGTGGTCGCCCACTCCAGTGCATCGGCATCGAGGCCATAGGACTTTTTTTGGGCATCCTTTGCCGAGCTTGCCACCATACCCTTGGCTTTCAGCAGCCCGCGCTTGTGCGATTCGGGGGAAACCGCGAGTCCGCCCACGCTCATGTCGATGTCCATCAGCGCCACCCAGGTGGTGAAAAAGGATTCGGCCTGGTAACCCAATGCCGGATCGCCATCCTGATGCGCGCCGACCCCCCGGACTGTCGCCGCCTCCGGTTCCGGATAAACGATGCGGATCAGCTGCTGCTCCCACACTTGGACCGGCTCGCCACAGATCGCCTCGATCACCGAAATGATTTCGGGCGACCTGGCAAGCTGCTGAAACGAATCGAGCCGGGCGATTCGATCGTATACAGCCATGTATTCCGTTTCCGTCGGCTCCGGCCCACCGCTCCACATCGGCTCCGCCGCACCGTCGTCTTCGATGATGGAATGCTCCCGCAGCAGCGCCATGATATCGCGCTTGACGCCGAGCGCGCGGTCGGGATCGACAAGTCGGTGGAAGTACAGATACCCGTTATCTTCCATCCGTGACCGCAGGCACGCCGGGTCGTTCAGGTCGTCAATCGAGTCGATCATCTTGGAATAATCTGTCACAGGTACCCTTCAGGTTTTGCTTCAGCGAAGAAACACGCTGCCAATCGGCTTTCGCTCGCCTCAATATACCGCGAACCCCAGCACTTTTTTCTGCTCGAGTGTCAGCGCCTCGAGCTCTTCGGACGTCAACGCTTTCACTTCCGAATAATCCGAAGGCGCCGGGACAATGCCCAGCAGGTGTTTTGTGTCTTCGGACATTTGTTCAAGCGCCTCGGGCGGCACCACGCGTGTCGTATCTGTTTTTCCTTTGATCCACGCCCGCTGATAATAACCAATGACGCACCACCGCGGCGCATCGCTGCGGTTCACTCCGCCCTGGTGCCAGAGCGCGGCATCCCAGGCGATCGCTGACCCAGCCGTGGCTTCCAGCTGGATCGCACCCGATGTACCCTGTTCCGGATCCGGCACTTCGCCCGACAGGTGAGATCCGGGCCATACAGACGTCGTGCCGTTTTCCGCGGTAAAGTCCGTCAGGCACCAGACGACATTCAGCGCCATTGGAAAATGTCGCCCCCCGGCAAACGGGCGGACCGCATAATCCTCCCGGTCAACGTGCACCTGGAACCCCTTCCGCACATCCCGCTCGCCCGTGGGCATTGGCACCCGGATATTGGCGTCGTACAAAAACGCATCGTCGCCCAGCATCGCATTGACCACTGCCATCACCGGCGGGTTCAGGAAAAAGTCATAAAAGTGCGGATGCTTGCCGACGATGACATGGGCATTCCGCAAATTATCCGTCTGCGTCCCCGTGCAGCGGGCCACTTCCGCTTCCTTCTCAAGCAAATCAACCACTGCCTCCTGTGTCGCTGCCACGGACTCGGGGGAAAGTGCATTCGGAACGACCGTGTATCCCACCTCTTCGAGCTGCTTGGTTTGTTCCTGCAGGCTATCAATCGAGCTGGCCATCTTGACATTCCTTGGGGTTATGCCGGTTTCGGCCTCAACCATCGACCCGGGACAATAGCTCCAGCCCCTGTGCAATGCGATCGACGTTTTCGGCTACGGCTTCGGCACGCAGTCTGAGGGTGAGATCGGTGCCGCCGGATACGTGCGGCGTCACCACTACGTTCGGCAACTGGTAGACCGGCAAACTCGGGTCCGTCGGTTCGTTACTGAACACGTCCAGGCCGGCACCGCCCAGCCGCCCGTTCAACAGTGCGTCGTACATCGCCTCCTCATCCACCAGGGCACCCCGTGCCACGTTGATGATACAGGCATCCGGCTTCATCAGGCCGATGCGGCGGCCGTCGATGATGTGGCGGGTGGCATCGGTCAGGTGCAGATGCACCGAGAGAAAGTCAGCGGCGGCCGCGACACGGTCGAGCTCATCGGGGCCGGCGATTAGTTCGGGCTGGATTTCATCCAGGATCTCCGGCTCGATCTCGCGGATATCGATCGCCTGGATTCGCATGCCGAACGCCTTGGCGCGACGGGCGAACTCGACACCGCTGGCGCCGAGGCCGATGATCCCCAGCACCTTCCCCTCGAGCCCATAGCCGGGCGGCTTGTAAAGGACGCCGGCATCGAAATTCCTGCGTGCCGCGGGATAGCTGCGCGCCAGCATCAGCACAAACATCATCGCGCACTCTGCAAGGGCAACACTGCTCAATTCCCCGGCGCAATTGCAGACAATGAACCCCTTGGATTTCATGTAGTCGACATCGACATGATCGAGACCATTGCCCATGACCTGCCACAACTTCGTATCGGTAGCGGCATCCATCATCTCGTGTGTCCCGACCGTGCCACCGGTGTCGATCACAACCGTCCGCCCCGCGAACTGCTCGGGTATCGGCCGTTCCACATCGTAGATCGCCAGGTCGTGACTGTCACCAATAGCTGCCACGGCGGCGTTCTGGCAATCGTCCGTAAGGGTAAGCTGCGGCAAAAACAAAACCTTGAGCCGCTCCATAGATCAACTCCTGCGCTGGCATTTTCGTTATACAAAACCGGGTTGGCGATCGGCGCCCATGCACCATCGACATGCTCAGGGCCCCCGCCAACAACCTGTGTCGGGTCACCCCATGCTACACCGACAAGCCGGGCGTTGCAACCATCGCCAAGTGCAAATGCACGCACCCGTCATTTTCCCGTATATCCACTACCGCTCGTGGCCCTTCTCCCGGGCAAAGCGCTTGAGGCATTTGACGGCGCCTCGGGCCAAAACGTCGCCGGCCGGTTTCTTCAGCGGCGGCAGATATTCGGTGTACCGGTAACAGGCGCTCATGTACTCGCTGTCGCCGGTATTCGGAGCGTCGGTGATATACGGATAACCCGCGTTGGCGTAGCCGCATGGTATGGTTAAATCCAGCGGCGACCCGTGCCGGATCTGTCTGCCAATCCCCTGGAACGGCTCGCAGGGCATCGCCACGATGCCGACATCCCCCAACCGCAGGACAGAGACCGCCATGTTCAGGTACTTCGGGACTTCGTCTGTCCGTCCGGCCTCGTGCAACCCGAGCGCCCAGTCATTCCAGCGCTTCGCCAGCTCGATCATTATAGAGCGGTACGCGGGCGAGAGGTCGCGCGGCAGGTTCATGCCCAGGCACTCCAGCGTGTTTTCATCGCCGGCAGCCGCGCGCCGCATGAAATCCACCATCTCGTCGAGCTCTCGTTGCAGCACGTTCCTTGAGGGCAGCGGCGCCAGCGGCACGCGGACGTTCTCCACCGCATAGTCCAGGCCGTCGCGCCGGGAGGCCCGCAGCTTGTCGAGGGCCGCGATGTAGCTCTCCGCCAGCATGCCGCCGAATTGCCGCGAACGCTTGACCCCGCCCCGGAACATCTCCTTTGAGTTGATTTCCCCTGCACATCCCTGCAGAAAACTGACCGCCGGGGGCGCTGCCGGCGAAAGATGTTGCGCCAGACGGTCGCAGGCCACCTGTGGCCACTCGCCGAAGACCACCGGCCGCTCGGGGTGGTAACAGGTGACCGGATGACCGGTGAATTGAACAAGTGCGCTTACCGGCCGGCCGTCCATGT
>DPYP01000591.1:0-11135 GCA_003545375.1 Lentisphaeria bacterium | reverse complement strand
GCTCGCGGATGTGACCCCGGCGAAGAGCAGGATCGGAATAAAAATACCGAATCTCCTGACCGCGCGCGCTCGAGACTTTTCGCATATGCTCCACTGTCCCCTGGAAGCAAATCCCGGACCGACCAAACTATTTGGCGATAGCGATGGCGCCTGATTTGACAAGCGCGCTAATTTCGTCGGAAGTGTAGCCCGCCTCAATCAGGACTTCACGTGTGTGCTGGGCGAAAACAGGTGCAGGTTCGGTAATTCTTCCCGGCGTGCCGTAAAGCTTCGCCGCGAGTCCGATATTCCGCACCGTGCCTGCAGTCGGGTGCTCCAGCGGTACGTCAAGATCGCGTGCCTGCACCTGTTCGTCGGCCCATACCTCGGACATGGTCAATATTGGACCGGCAGGTACTCCGGCCTTGTCCATCACCTCAAGCCATTGTTCGGAGGTTTTTTCGGCCAGTGTATTTTCGAGTTCGATCTCAAGTGCCTCCCGGTTTGCCAGCCTGCTCGCATTGTCCTTGAACTCGTCCCGTTCGATCAGGTTTACCCGATCGAGCGCACGGCAAAAGCGTTCATAGTTCGACTGGTTTGGAGCACCGATGTTGATATGGCCGTCTCTGGTCCGTAACGCCTGGTACGGGGCAGAAAGCCGGTGCGACGACCCGAGCGGACCCGGCTCGTTTCCGGTGGCAAAGTAGCTTCCCGATTCCCAGACCGTATAGGCGATCGCCGCTTCGAGCAGTGAAACTTCGAGATACTGACCCTCGCCCTTGCGGAGCTTGTGGATGTAAGCGGTGAGGATGCCGTAAGTGGCAAACATCCCTGCGTTCATATCGGCTATCGGTACACCTACTTTTACCGGCGGCGAGCCCGGCAACCCCGTAAAACTCATCAAACCACTCATGCCCTGCGCAACAAGGTCGAAACCGGCGCGATTTGCGTACGGCCCAGTCCTGCCGAAGCCGGAAATCGAACAGTAAATTATTTCGGGATTAACTTTCTTCAGGTCTTCGTAACCCAATCCCAGACGTTCCATGGTGCCGGTGCGGTAGTTTTCGATCACGATATCGGCATCTTTTGCCAGTCGTTTCAATGCCTCGACCCCGGCGGGGTCCTTGAAGTTCAGTACAACGCTGCGCTTATTTCGGTTCATGGCCAGGAATGCGACCGATTCTTCACCGATAAACGGCGGGCCCATGCGCCGGGTGTCGTCTCCGCCGTTTGGTTTTTCAACCTTGATTACATCGGCACCCATGTCGGCAAGCAGCATGCTGCAAAACGGCCCTGCAAGTATCTGCGAGCAGTCGAGAACTCGCACGCCGTCGAGCGCTTCAGGCATACCAGTAGGATTCGGAAGAACATTCATGTTTTGTTGTATGGCGATGGTCGGTGTTCATAGACCGGCTGGTTGCGCGGGTTCGAGATACGAAATCGAAGTCGGGACCAGAACCAGACGGAATTCTAATCGGTCGCTAACCCCAGCGGGTCGGCAAGTACCGTACCGCTCTGCGATAATCCCGCCAGAGTTTCGTCTAACGCTGGCCGTACGGAGCCCACCTGGGTGTCTTCGCGATCTACGCGAGGCGTCAGCGACCTCTGGCGTACGGGAGTAAAAAATGTTCAGTTTGGATAGCAAAGTCGCGTTCGTGACCGGCGGCAACGGTGGCATAGGGCTGGGAATTGCAAAAGGATTTATCGAGCAGGGCGCATCTGTTGTGCTCGCGGCCCGAACCGTCTCGAAGCTGGAGTCGGCCGTTGCTGAGATCGGCGAGATGGGAGCGGCAGAACGCGTTCTGGCAGTCCAGTGCGATGTAACGGACCGCGATTCGGTGCAGGCCGCGCTTGATGCCACCGTGGAAAAGTTTGGTGGGCTTGATATTGCCGTCAACAACGCTGGGACCAACCGCCGGGCCGAAGAACCGCACCTGCTTTCCGATGAAGACTGGCGATACGTTATCGACACGAACCTGACCAGCATGCACAACGTGACTTCGCTGGCGTTCCCGCTGATGAAGACCAGGGGCGGAGGCAAGTTCATCAACATCGGGTCGATGATGTCGATCTTTGGTTCGCCCTACGCCTCGGCTTACGCTGCCAGCAAGGGTGGGGTTATCCAGTACACCAAGAGTTGCGCCATTGCGTGGGCGAAGTACAACGTCCAGGTGAACGCGATCCTCCCGGGGTGGATTGTGACTGAAATGACCGACGAGTTCGGTCGGCTATTCCCCGAACGGCACGCCGCGATCGAGGGCCGGACACCGGCAGGAAGGTGGGGCCAGCCGGACGACCTTGCCGGCACTGCTGTTTTTCTTGCATCGGACGCGTCGCGGTTTGTGACCGGCGTGTCGATCGCGATCGACGGCGGCTACAGCGTTCAATAAATAGCCGGATATCCCCGGAACATCACACCAACAACAGCTCAATAAACACACCCATGACGCAGGATTCAGTGAACAAAAACGAACTGTGGGAGTTTTCTCTCCGGTTTGTCACACCCACCGTTCGCCGGTTGTTGCCAGAACCGGGGGGCGCGGTTGCGCTGGAACTTGGCTGCGGCGATGGGCGGCGGCTCGATGCGGCTGCGAGCCTGTTCGGACGCGTGATCGGTGTCGATTCTCCCGAAATGATCGATTCCGCATTGTCCCGTCCCGGCCGGGCTGAGAACGTCGAACTGATCGCAAGAGACGCCCTGCACTTGCCGGTCGAATCGGGCTCGGTCGATTTCGTGTACACGTTTCATGGTCTGACGGAGTTCGATTCTCGAAAACGATTTAACGCAGAAATTCTTGAGGTGGAACGGGTGCTCAAACCGGGTGGACTTGCCCAACTGTGGTTCGGCCGGATCACCCGCCTGCCCTTCGTAATTAGCCCGGCTACCTGGATACGGGGATACTCGTACAGAGAAACCGATGAGATTCCGCTGAAGGTTCAGCAATCGGCAGTCCGCAGCGCGCTGCGGAAAGCCCGATTCAAGTACCCCGCGCTGAGCACGCCGCTTCATCCCGACACTTCGTGGCGGCTGTTTCGCGGCGGCAACATCAGTTACGTGACAGCCGTGAAACCGCGCTGAGCATGTTCACCGCTCGCGCGAATCCTCCCTCCCTGCGCAGGGAGGGAGTTAGAGGGTGGGTCGGTTTCCGAAAAATCGATGCTGGTGTACGCCGGGATCGGGAAATCGTGGGTGGGTGGGTATCACTCCGATTCGGCCTTCACAAAAACGTTCTCCCGATACCACCTGAGCTCTTCGACACTCTCTTTCACGTCGTCCATCGCCAGGTGCGCACCCTTCTTCTCGGGCGGGCGGACCGTCGCCGGGTACCAGCGTCCAACGAGCTCCTTAATGGAAGAAACGTCGATCATCCGGTAATGCAGATAGTCCTCAAGAGCCGGCATCTCTTTATGAAGAAACCGCCGGTCGACCCATATCGAGTTGCCGCAGAGGGGCGCCTTGCCTTTTCCGACCCACTTTTTCAGAAATTCCAGAGTTTGACTCTCGGCCTCGGCTACGTCGATTTCAGATACTTCGATGCGGTCGAGAAGCCCAGATTTTTTATGTTGCTCGGCTGGCCACTCTTCCATGAGTGCCATCTCTTCGGACGTGCGGTGGATGGCGATTACCGGCCCTTCGGCCAGGACGTTCAGATCGGCGTCGGTGATGAGTGATGCGATCTCGACGATCACCTGGTCGTCGCCGAGGCCGGTCATTTCAAGATCGACCCAGAACAAATTGCTGTTTTTTGACATCGACCGATTTTATGGCAGTTTCAGCCAGCGCGCTGGCGGTATTGCCCCGAATTCTCAGACCGCCCGGCAAAACCACTAGCCGTCCGAATGGAACCGCTCCACCAACTCAACCTCGCTGGCATTGCCGAGGTAATACGGAGTCCGCTGGTGTAAACCGGTAGGCTCAATATCGAGGATCCGCCTCAGGCCGTTCGTCGCCCGGCCCCCGGCCTGCTCTGCAACGAAAGCAAGTGGCGAACACTCGTACAGTAAGCGCAGCTTGCCCTCGCGCTTCGCGGTGTTCCCGGGATAGGCAAAGATGCCGCCTTTGAGCAGGATTCGGTGGAAGTCGGCGACCAGCGCACCGATATACCGGGCGCTGTACGGCCTGCCCGTCGCGGGGTCGTTCTGTTTCAGCCACTCAACCCAGCGCTGGTCGGGCTCAAGCCAGGTCCCGGCGTTTCCCTCGTTGGTCGAGTAGACATTCGACTTATCGGGGAACTTTAAGTCCTCGGTCGTAAGGTGAAACTCCCCCATCGTGGGGTCGAGGGTGAAGGCGTGAACGCCGTTCCCGGTCGTGTAAACGAACATTGTCGAAGAGCCGTAGAGAATGTAACCGGCGGCCGCCTGGTTTCTGCCCGGCTGCAGCAGGTCGTCCATGTGGCCCGTGCCTGACTCCGTAACCCGCCTCTGAGCCGAAAATATTGTGCCGACCGGTGCCGCGATATCTATATTCGACGAACCGTCGACCGGATCGAAAAGCACGGCGTAACGTCCCATCGAGGCGCTGCCGGGAGGAGAGATCGGCCCCTCTACCTCCTCGGAACCCATCACGCAAACGCAGCCGGTTTCGCCAAGAAGGTCAACAATCAGTTCGTTCGCCCACTCGTCGAGCTTGGCGACTTCCTCGCCCTGGACGTTCATCCTCCCGGTGTAGCCTGTAGCGTCCACAATCCCGGCAAGGTTTATCTCGCGTGAAATCAGCTTGCCGGCAAGGGCTATCGCATTCATCACCTGGCTGAAGTCGCCGACGGCTTCCGGGTATTCCTGCTGCCGGGCCCGAATAAACTGATTCAGAGTCGGCTGGAAACTTACCATGCCCCCCTCTTTTCACCAAATCTGGTGATATTCAAGAACCGGGTTCCCGGTGTAGTGCTATAAATTGTCATACCGGAACCATATTCCATTTCCAGTTGGTCGTCCGGTCTTCACCCGTCTCGCTGGAACCGATCGCACGCATCAGACTTGAATACCACTGCGTAGATATTGCAAAGGACCGCAATCGCGAAAGGACAGTTTCATGCGCATCGTAGACTGGGCGACGGCGACACCCACGCGGAAGCACTGGGCGAAAATCGGGTTGCCGGGCTGGTCCTCGTGGTTCCGGCCCTCTGGTTGGCCTGGTGGCTTGGCTCACCCCTGTTCATCGACGATGTCGCCAATGAAGAGTTTCCGCTGACGGCAAACGCCACGGTGCCCGAGAACGTGACCCGCGCAGAAGCCGAATCGATGATGGAGATCGCAGCAAAGCTCGAATCGTCCATGGAAGAACCGATGACGTCCGCGATGGGGTCGACTTCGGCGGTCAGCCTGATCACAGGAAATTTCAGGGATAAAGACCGGGTTTGCCGGGGCAGCGACAGGGCCACGATCTACCAACTCGAAGACGAAACGAATGTTTTACGTCTTGAAGATCTGGATGTGACCAACGGACCGGATTTGCATGTGCTCCTGATGGTCGACTCCGAGGGCAGAGACAAGAGCCAGGGATACATCGATCTCGGAAAACTAAAAGGCAACATTGGCAACCAGAACTACCCGATTCCCGACGACGTGGTCGTTTCGGACTACCACGCCGTGATGACCTACAGCCAGCCTTTTCACGTTGTATTCAGCACCGCGCCGCTCGAGTGAAAACCGGCTAGTCTCTGACAAACACGAGCTCGGTTGCCCGGTCGACTTCGGTAGTCAGGTCCGGGTCGAATTCGTAGCCTTCAGGGTGCGCAAACCTGGCGGCCAGCATCAGCGCTGAATCTGCCTCACTCGCCTCGGCGGAGTTCGAAACGAGATGACGCACGAGAGCTCCCTTCAACAGCTTGGAGAGGTGGGTGACCGTCTTGAACTGACCGTCCGCGCCCCGCTGGAGAAATTTGACAGTGAACCGGGCTTGGCAGGCCACTTTCGAGGGGTCCCACGCAGCGCTGTGCTCGTTCGGCAACAGGTCCCAAACCACCCGGTCTTCCGCTTCACTCCCCAGCGATTTTGAAATCAAAGGTTTCCATACAGCCGCACACGTCCCACGCCGGAGCAACTTGGCACCCATCTTCAGCTTGTACGCCGGAATCATGTCGGAGGGACGGACCACCCCGAAGAGGCCCGACATGATGATCACCCCCCGCTCGAAAGCTTCCCTGGCGTTGTCACCGAGCGAGGGATAGTCGATGGCGTCGTACATCACGCCGGTATAACGCTCGATGGCGGGCTGGGTCGGTGCTTCATTGAGGCTGGCATTGTCGGCCATTGCCTGTTCGAGGGCCGCACCTTTTACGCCCAGCAGCTTTTTCGACGACCGGGGCCGCTGGCTGAGTTGGCCGAGCGATTTCACCATGCGTACCCTGGTCGGGTTGAGAGCCCCAAACGAAAGTTCATCAAAATTCAACGGATGGCCTCCCCCGCCAGAAGACTTGCCTTCAGAGGGGGGTAACAGGATCAGGGGGGTGCGGGCCATCGATGCGTATCCGGTTGCTTTCTGGTCACTCGAGGTCATGAGCGAAATCTACACCGAGATTCCGACTGCGCTCGAAAAAGAATACAGGCCGCCAGCGCCGTGAACGTCAGCAATAACCAGCATGAGCGGCCCCGTGAAGGTGCGGGATCACCGATGAGATAGCCAGGCAACCGGCGAAGGTTGTCGTGCGACAGAACCATCACAAGGCGAGAACTGCTGCTGCATAAGCGGAATCCCGATTTACGGGCGCACTACCGTTCCGTCCGCGCGGCGTACGTTGTCGAAATAGCTTCCGCCCTCATCGTTATGCGGGTACTTTGCCGCCAGCTTTTCGTTGATGTCGATACCCAGGCCCGGCTGCCCGTTCGACCACATGAAGCCGTCCCGAATCTCCGGCGATCCCGGGAATATTTCCTTGATGCGGTCGCTGTAAATCGCCTCTTCCTGTACGCCAAAGTTGGAAATGTTCAGGTCCACCTGCAGGTGGGCCGACTGCCCGACTGGCGAAACGTTGCCCGGCCCCTGGAACGCCGTTCGGACGCCCATCAGCTCGGCCATCGCGGCGTATTTCCGTGCCGGTGTGATACCGCCAATCGGCGACAGTCTTGTCCTTACAAAATCGATCAGCCGACCGGTGATCAGCGGTACGACTTCGAGCGGGTTGTTGAAGATCTCGCCAATCGAAAGCGGCGTCGAACACTGCTCCCTTACGCGCTCAAACCACCCGGTCTCGTGCGGCGGCAGCAGATCCTCGAGGAAGAAGAGCTTGAACGGTTCGACCTCTTTGGCGAAATCGACCGCCAGGATTGTCGGCAGCCGCTCGTGTACGTCGTGCAGCAACTCCACTTTCCAGCCAACGCTCGACCTCAGCCGCGCGAGCAGAGCAATGGCCGATCGCATGTACGGCTTCGGCTCGTATATACCGGTGCGCTGGGCGTAGGCGAACCGGTCATCGGCCGGTGCCGTTTTGGTAGTAATCCATTTCGGTCCGTCTTGCGGGTCGCGGTCATGACCCTCGCCTCCGGAAGCCCCGTAAGTCGCAAACCCTGGCGTCGCCACCTGCACCCGCACGTGGTGATAACCGCCTTCGATGAACCCCCAGGCCTGGTCCTCGACCTCTTCCGGCGTAGCCGCCGAGGCATGGGCATATACCGCCGCGGCCTCACGCGCCTTGCCGCCGATCAGGTCGTAGACGGGCACGCCCAGCGATTTACCCTTGATATCCCACAGTGCCTCGTCAACTCCGCTCAGAGCGTTGTTCAGAATCGGCCCGCTGCGCCAGTAAGAAGAAACATACGCCGACTGCCAGATATCTTCGATATCGGCCGGGTCTTTGCCGATCAGGAACGGGCGCAGGTAGTCTTCGATGGCTGCCTTCACGGCTTTTGGCCGGGTACGGAGCGACGCACAACCGAGTCCATACAGGCCGGGCTCGGTGGTCTCTATTTTTACGACCGTGAACCGCGACCCCGGCTCAGGCTCGGTGAGGATCGCCCGTACATCTCGAATCCTGACGTTGCTCATGCGCTCTATCCTGCTCTCTGAATCGGCCTGTACCCAAACCTGTGCGTTCGATGAGCGCAGATGATACGCCCATCGCTCCGCGCCTACACGGCGCCGCTCCCAATCCAGCTCGCGTAAAATCGTTATTCCCGAAATCCCGTACGTAGCCAGACCCCGGTTCGAGTGCGATGTGCAGCAAGAACTCGACGCGTGACCTGCGATGGAGCCGAATCAGGCCGTCAGAACTACAGTGACCTGCCGAAACGCTGTGCGGATTTTTTCCACACACGCAAAACCGGCGTCGAAACGGCGTTCTTGAACTGGGAACTGGTGATTGGTGGGGGCTGCGGGGATTGGGCCCGACAAGATCGACCAATATCGGATCAGGCCGATGAGCTCTGATGCCGCGATCAGATTTCAGAGCCCACCGTTCGTCTGCGGTTCGCTGTTCGCATTGACCCAGCTCTGTGCTGCCTGCAGCATGAACAGCACCGCGGTGGCACCCGGATCCTGCACCCCGATAGACCGCTCGCCCATCCATCCGGCGCGCGATACCCTCGACTGCATCTCGATGGTCGCAGTTGTCCCTGTCTCGCAGGCAGCCACTGCAGCCCCGGTCGCTTCTCGTAATGATTTTCCGGCCGCATTGGCCTTGTCGAAGGCTTCGATCGCGGGGGCAAGCGCATCGAGTAGTGTCTTATCGCCGATCTTTGCCTTGCCACGATCCATGAGGCCTTTCATGGCGGCCTGGCCGATAGCGGCCACATCCGATGCGCCAACGTCTTCACGGTCCTTGACTGCGGCACCGCCGCGCATCATTGCTGTAGCGAAGAGCACGCCGAACGTTGAGGCGGCTGCTCGATTGAACGCCATCCCGGACCTGGCGAGCTGGTTACTGACCGGCGTTCCTTCGAGCTCTTTCAACCCGGCAATTACCGCTTCCATTCCGCGCGTGACGGTGATGCCGAGATCGCCGTCACCGATTTTCGCGTCCAGCTCCCGGAGAGTGTCCGCCTGCGGTACGACTTCTTCGGAGATTGTTTTGAAAATGCCGAGAACTTCGTCTGTCATGGTCACCTGCGAAAGCTATCTGAGGTTCATTTACCTGAATCCAGGACGTGTCACATACCGTTTTACGAGACGGCCCGGCGGGGCTGCATCCGGTCCGGCTAGCGGCCTAATTGTTGTGAGAGGAGCGGCGAATATGCCGGGGCGTCGAGCAGAGAGATCAATTCGTCGTCGAGCTTGCAAATACTGATTGACGCGCCGGACATTTCCATTGACGTTGCGTATTCGCCAATAAATGCGCGGTGAACCTTGATGCCGCGATCGCCCAGAATCTGCGACGCCTTGTTGTAAAGGATGTAAAGCTCTTCGGGCGCTGTGGCACCGAGGCTGTTTACGAGAACTGCGGCGGCGTCGCCGGATGAGAAGGGTAGGTCTGGCAGGATGCGGTCTAGCATCTGGCCCGCGATCTCATCGGCGGTCAGCAGGGGACCAATTTCCACACCCGGTTCGCCATGGATGCCCATGCCGAGTTCCATCTGGCCTTCTGCCACTTCGAATCCGGGCTGGCCTGCCGCGGGGATAGTTGTGCCTGAAAGCGCAACTCCCATACTGCGGGTGTTGAAGACCGCTTTTTCTGCAACCGCGTGCACGGAGTCCAGATCGCGCCCCTCTTCAGCCGCAGCCCCGGCGATCTTGAATCCAAAAACGATACCCGCCACGCCGCGGCGACGCTCCATCTCTTCGTTGGGGGCTGATGTCACGTCGTCTCGACCGAGGGTGGTCTTGACAATGATGTCTTCCATCTCGGCCATCTCGGAAGCCATGTCGAAGTTCATCGTATCGCCCGAGTAGTTGCCGTACAGGTACAGCACGCCGGCTCCGCTGTCGATTGCCTTTGTGACATCGAGCATGTCTTCTGCCGAGGGCGACGAGAAAACGTTACCGACGCAGCAGCCAGTGGCGAGCCCCTGGCCGACATAACCCAGAAACAGTGGAAGGTGGCCTGAGCCGCCACCGGTTGCGATGCCAACTTTGCCGGCGACCGGCGCGTCTGCCCTGATCAATGCCCTGGTGCTACCTTCGACGCGCTTCAGGTGATCTGGGAAAGCAGCGAGTATGCCTGCAACCGTCTGGTCTTCGACCAGTGAAGGATCGTTGATGATCTTGCGCATTGCCATGGCTCGTCTGCCTCCCGAGTGATGAGATTGAATCAAGCGGAACTCTATTCAGGCTCCGGCGCCGTGTCAATTTGCGGCCCGGGTAATGCCATTCGGGAGCAGGGCGTTCCGGTACGGCGCAAAATTACGGTGAGACCGGGCGTAATAGACAGAAACTACCGGTTCAGTGCACGGTTAAGGTTTTTGAAGAACTGGCCCATCATTTTTTTTGACGCGTTGCCGATCATGCGCTGGCCAACTCGGGCCAGCACTCCACCGGTTGACGCTTCGCCCTCGACCTCGATCTCGGTGATGCCGTCAACATCTCGAAGTGTCAACGCTCCTTCGCCTTTGATCCATCCACCGGGTCCTTCCCCACTCATGACCAGGCGTTGACTGGAGGGAGGGTTCAGATCAATCGACTCAACTGTTCCATGGAATTTGCCACGGATCATGCCGATTCCAACACTGATCTCCGCGTCAAACTTGCCAGGTGACGTCTGATCCAGCCGATCGGCGCCAGGGATCGATGCTTTCAAAATATCGGGGTCCAGCAAGGCATCCCACACCTTTTGCCTGGTTGCGGCAATTTTGTATGTACCGGCGATTTTCAAAACTTTCCTCCCAGGAAAGTGACGTATTTTGTGACTGGAAGTTCTTCCAGTGACTTTTCGGGGAGTTGCGCTCAGCAAAAAGATGTTATTTACTTGGTCGACCCGCGTCGCTTTTTTAGTAAAAGCGCATTGAAACAAGCTGGAAGGGCAATCCATGACCACCAACAGGATAAGCGTAACCGTTAATGGCACGGACTATTCTGCAGATGTTGAGCCACGCCTGCTGCTTATCCATCTTCTTCGCGATGTCCTTGATTTGACGGGCACGCACCTGGGGTGTGACACGAGTAGCTGTGGTGCATGCACGATCTTATTGAACGGCAGGTCATTGAAGTCCTGCACCATGTTCGCTGTCCAGGCGGACGGAGCAGATATCACCACGGTGGAGGGGCTTGCGTCCGACGGCAAATATCA
>DPYP01000375.1:2259-10035 GCA_003545375.1 Lentisphaeria bacterium | reverse complement strand
CGCTACGAGCTGCTGGTGACACCGATAAGCACAGAAAAGTCGAACAGTACCCAGTTCAGTTTTGCCACCGATTATCCGCCGGACATACCCCAGACCTTTCATGCCAATGCGCGAGTCGTACCGGTAACCCAAGGTCCGAACAGCCTCTGGGACCGTTTCCAGACGGCCGTGGTCGATTGGATCGCGAGATAGCTATGCCAACCATTCTCATTCCTACCAAACTTGACACGGTAGCTGCCGAGATTCTCCGGGATAACGGCTTCGATGTCGTGCAGGATGCGGACAAACCGCTCGATGAACTGGTGCGCGCCCACGCCGACGCTACCGGCCTGATCGTCCGCAGCGAAAAGATCACAGCCGCGGTCATCGACGCACTGCCGAATCTGAAAGTGATCGTGCGCGCTGGTTCCGGCTACGACAACGTCGACACCAAGCACGCGCGGCGCCAGGGTATCGACGTGATGAATACGCCCGGTGCCAACGCCAACGCCGTCGCCGAGGAAGTCATCGCGCTGGTGCTGGCGGCGTACCGCCACGTGATCCCCGCCGACGCATCGACCCGTACCGGAGCCTGGGAGAAAAAGAAGTTCATGGGCCGCGAGTTGTCGAAGAAGACCGTCGGCATCGTCGGGCTCGGTAATATCGGCCAGCTCGTTGCGCAACGGCTGGCGGGTTTCGACAACCGTATCATCGTGTACGATCCCGTTGTCTCCGCCGACAAGGCGGAGGAACTGGGCGCAGAGTTGTGCTCGCTGCAGGAGTTGTTTGCCGCTGCCGACATCATAACCTTGCACCTCCCGGAAACAGCCGAGACAAAGGGTATGATCAACCGCGACCTGCTGAGCGTGACGAAGTCCGGCGTCATTTTGATCAACTGCGCCCGGGCCGGCATCGTCAACGAAGATGACGTCCGTGCCATTAAAGCCGATAAAGACCTGGTTTTCTGCACCGACGTCTATGCCGCGGACGCGCCCGGAGAGAAGAGTGTTGCAGACATCGCCGACATTATGCTGCCACATCTTGGGGCCAACACCAGCGAAGCGAATCGCAACGCTGCCTGCCGTGCCGCCGAGCAGCTGGTGGCGTATGTGCAGCGAGGTGTCTGCACGCATGTCGTCAATCGCGCCGTGCCTGAAGGTCTGGACGAAGGTCACGTCGAGTTGGCCTTTTATCTGGCGAAGGTGGCGCGGCATTATCTCGGGACGGAAACACCGCCGAGCCGTGTCGAGGCAAGTTTTTACGGTGGCCTGGACGAATATTCCAATTGGCTTCTGGCACCGATCGTCTCGGGCTTGTCGGCCCATTTCGACTCGCTTTTCGATTACCAAGACGCCGCGGAGTATTTGGAAGAAAAAGGGATAGCCTACGTAAAGCGCGACGGGGACGACAGCAAGAAGTACGGCCGTTCGATGACTATCGATCTGTTCGAAGGCAGCGGCACGACGTTTTCGAAAGTCAGTATCCGTGGTACCTTGACGGAATCGAATCCGATGGTGTCACGCATCGACGGTTTCGACAAGTTGTACTTCGATCCGCAGGGCCACAGCGTTTTAGTCGCCTATGAGGACCGGCCGGGGGTGTTGGCGAAGATCACCGGGGTGATGGCCAAGCACGAGATCAACATCGACGACATGCGTGCGCCGCACGATACGAAGACCGGCGAGTCAATGGCAGTGCTGAAAGTGAACCGCCCGGTCTCACAGGTGATGCTCGACGAGATTACTGAAGCCACATCCGCACGCCGGGCAGTGTACATCGAGATCCGCTAGTAACAGGGCCCTGACGTTTTCTTGCGTGCATTGCGGCTGAAGCCGGAAATATCGATCGATTTGAAATCGTTCGACTCACCGCAGGCCAAGGCGGCGGCGAATGTACCAGTCCGGTATTACGGTCAGCAGCAATACGACCATCCAGAGCCAGTATTTCAGCCATTCGTGCATTTCCTCGATATAACTGACCGTGCGTGTGATCGGCAATTCCTCGATGCTGTCCACGTCGCGGTAATTCCAGTATTGGCCCCCGGTTACCCGGGCGAGACTCTGCAGACGAGTTTCGGCAATCGGCTGTGGCTGCACCTCCGGACTGAGATTGACGACGAGATAGTCCACGACCTTCTCCATCTTCTCGCCGTTGTGCAAGGCCGTGCCGAAACGGAAGCGGTACTCGCCGATCCCGCGCGGGATGAACTTGCCGGTGTAGCGTCCGTCGATCTTCGGGTTGAGAAACAGGCGCATGGTCTCTTCATCGCCGTCCGGGGTTGAGATCGTCGCAACAATATCTGCTCGATTGTCGGGGACGTATTCGGCATCGAGGATGTCGACGGAGAACTCCTGCTCCTGGGCCATGTCGAGCCGCGAGGTGTTGGGATTGACAGTCATGCGCTTCTTCGACGAAGACGAGATCCACGACACCAGCTGCCCCCAGAACACGCCGAAATAACGGCCGCCGTCGTCGTCGTGCATGACCCATTTCCAGGTGTCCTCGATGTTGAGGAACGCAACCTTCCCCGCACCGTAGTTCTGCGCTGCCAGAACCACCAGCGGGAACCCTTTGACAGTGGCCACAATCAAGGCGCCGGGCTTGATATTCTCGGGCGGAATCTTGTAGAAGAATCCATCGGGCGGCATGCTCAGATGGTCGGCGAGCTCGTGCAGGTTCTCGAGACTGCGCCGGGCCAGGACGCTGGAATGCCGGAAAGTGATGCCCGCATCGTCCATACCGATCAGCTCGGTCGGCATAGTGCGGATCGGCAAAAGCTTGCGGATCGGCTCCGGGATTTCCGGGGCAACGCCGGTGAAAATCACACCACCGCCACGGTTCTCCACGAAATTGACGATCGTCTGCAGGGCCGCATCATCAAACATGTACAGGCTGTTCAGGTCAATCACCATACAACTATGCTCGTTGACGACGGATGAATCAGGGAACCCGTCGACACGCACCGGCACCAGTTCATCCACGGTCGTCTCCGCACCGCTGCCGGTCGTGGTTTCCGCTTCGCCGTTGTCACCGGATTGCGTCTTGTTGCCGGCGACGCCGCGGGCGTAATAGCTGTCTTCGCCGATGCGGATGACGGCCGACAGGCGCATGCGCTCCTCGGCTTCCATGAACAGCTTGAGAAACTTGAAGTCCCAGTCGAGATTGGCGCTGTAATAAAAGGTCTCGAAGACAAATGGATCGGTGACATCGGTACCGGAGTAATCGACGTTGTTCAGAGTGTTGACCTCTTCCGGCAACGGCAGGACATGGATGCGCAACGGTTCGAAGCCGGCGACATAGGACGTATGTTCGATCTCGATCGATAGTTCCTTCTGGTCGTCGACAAAGGTCACGTCGCGCTCGTGCACCAGACGCACGCCGTCACGGACTTCCACGCGTGCCGTATAGTTGCCCTTGAAATTGCGGGCCACGACCGCGCTCATCGTGAAGGGCTTGCTCTTCTCCGCTTTATCGGGTACCGACGTCCAGGTGACACCGAGATCGTTTTTCTGGCGGTTGTCGCCAACCCCGATACAATGGATCGGGATGCCCAGTGATTTATAGCGCTTGCTGCCGTCCAGCAGTTCAACGCCGCGGTTGTCCAGCCCGTCCGTGACCAGGAGCACGGCGCCGAGAGTGTTGCTGTCGATGTTGTTGCTGATCAGCTTGCGCAGTACCAAGTCGATGTCCGTGTCGCCGGGCAGTGAGTCGAAATCGGTGTTTATGTCGAAGCGACGCAGGCTCTCGCCGGCGAACACGTAGGCGTTGAGATTCTCGTGCGCTTGGAGGACGTTGTTGCGGAACTCGCTGTCCTCGGCGAGCAACCTGGTCTTGACGGTTTCAAGCCGCGAGGTGTCGTTGCAATCGCGCGTGTCCATGCTGGCGGTGGCGTCAACGAGCATGGCGACGTTGAAAGTCGTCGTATCCGGCACCGGGCGGACGAAATACGGATTGAGCAGCAACAGGACGACACCGGCGGCCGACAGCATCTTGGTCGCAATCAGCATACGCCAATAGCGCTGCGACACAATGCCACGATAGCCCTTGTAGCAGAGGGCTACAGCGATGAGGTAGACGAGCAGCCCGATCAGCAGGGGCAGCACGGGGATGAGTGGATCGAGGCGTATTGTCATGGAGGCAGCGTGACGGCGTAGCGACTACTGCGCATCATTGCTGAGGCGCTTGAAGTACTCTTGTACGCGTTTTTTGTATTCGTCCGGCGGCTCACGACCGTTGACCCGGGCCAATTCGATCTGCTTGCGAAAGGCGTTTGCGAACAGTTTCGCTTCGAGCAACTGCGCGGTCTCGATCAGGAGGCCGAGTGCTCCGCTCAGCGGCTTGTCGCCCTCGGACGCGCCGATGTTCCAGCCATGCATCTGCATCGACAACTCGGACATCTGCTGGTCATCCATCTGCTGCGCCATCTTGTCGAGATCCTGGGAAAATTTCTCGAGCAGTTCTTCGCGCTCCTGCGGGGTCGCCTGGTCGTTCTTGGCGGCTTTCTGCGCTTTCTCGATATTCTTGAGGGTCTCCTCGAGCATGCGGGTAAGCCGCTCGCTACTGATGCCGGGGCGCGCGTTCATGGCATTGCGCATGTGTGACGCCATCTCACGCATCGCCTCTTCAGCGTCGCGCTGGAACTTCGAGGCCTTCTCCGTGCGCCCATATTTGAGGCCGTTCTCGGCGCGCTTCATCGAGCCGCTGGTACCTTTGGCGTTGCCGGCGTTACGGCATTGCGACAGACTCTCCGACGCCTCGGGATTGCCGGCCTCGGTTTTCTTTGCGGCCTCGGACAAGTCATCCATGAATTGGTCGAACTTTTCGCGAATCTGTTTCTGCTGGCCCGCCATCTCCATGCGCTTCGGTTTGTCGGCATCCGGTAATTTATCGGTGGCGCGCCGCAGTTGCTGCTGCTCTTTGCGAATCGTCTGGAGTTCTTCATTCAACGCTTCGAGTTCGTCACCGTCGAGACTGTCGCGGATATCTTCGAGCATCTGCTTTGAGCGCTCCATAAAATTGACGGCCTGCTCTCCGCTCTTGGTCACTTGCTCGTCCTTGGCGTTTTCAATCTGCTCCACCCAATGGCCCATGGCGCGTGAGGCTTTCGACATCTCATTGGTCGCTTCGGTGGCACGGGGCAGCTCCGCAAGCTCGCCCTTGAGATCGTCGAGCTGGTCCCGGATCTTCTTTTCAGTAGCAGCCATGAAACCACGGGATGCCGAAGGCATGATTTTATCCTTGCGTATCTCGAACTTGGCATTGAGATTCTCCTGACGGCCGATGAGGTCCTCAAGTTTCTGGATCGCTTCCTTAAGGCGATCGAGCTCTTTGGCGCGTTCCTCCTGCTCATTCTGCTCGTTGACGTTTGCTTGTTCGCCTTCCTGTGGCTCGCTCTGCTCGCTGGATTTCGGCGCAGCCTCGATCATGATGGCAATCGAGATCAGTTTCGACAAAGCCCGAGCCTGGTCCTGTAATGAAGCGTCCGGGTTCTTGCGCTGCAGGAAATCACGAGCGATCTTCATGCTGTCCATGGCGTCTTGAAAGAGGTTCTCCAGATCACCGAGGTGAATGCCTCCGGCGCCTTCCTTGGCGTCCTTCAGAACCTTGTCGGTGGCGTCGAACAAAGCCTGCGCTCCGGTTCCGAGATTGTCCAGGAGCTCGTCGCGGGCAACGTCGTCATCGAGCCGCTGCAGCCCCACGGTCTGGCGAATCATGTGTTTCTGCTCAGTGATCAGGTGTTTGACATCGATCTTTACCGGTGGCGGGCCCTCGCCCGGCGGCGCCTTTTCCGGCTCCTGCGGTTCGGGGCGGATCTCAATGAAGCGGACCTCGGTGGCGGCAGTGTTCCGGTCCGGGGCGTTGTCGCTGGCCTCGTAGTAGTACGAGATGACGTCGCCTTCGTACACGTTGTCGAGCTCGGGAATAGACAGGCCGAACACCGCGGCCTGGATGGTTTCCCAGGTTTCCGGGTCGCCTTTGTAAAGCTGCACGTGCTCCCACGGCCGGCCGCTGATAGCGTAAAACAAGATAATCTCGTCGACAGCGTAATCGTCCGTCACCTTACAGGAGAATGTGACGTCTTCTTCGGAGGTAAACTTGGCGTCGTCCACCGGCGTGATGGGCTCGATCAGTGGCGCGAAGTCCTCGACAACTTCGAGGTTGTAGGTGCGCTCGCTTTCGGCAACATGGCCATAGCTGTCCTTGAGAATGATCGCGAAGGCGTCACTGGCAGTTGCGGTGATCTCCGCAACGTGGTGCCCATCATCGCCGGCGGTCAGCACGGCATGTGCCTGTTCGTTCCAGGCCAAGGTGGCGTCGACAGGCTTATTGGCGGTGATCTCGATGGTGACAGTGGCGCCTTCGGGCACCGTCAGGTCTTTCAATTCATGGTGCTCCTGGGCCTCGAGACCGGTGTAGGCCGGCGGCTCGACGCGAATGGCAGCAGCAACGATCGCCGGGTTCGCGAATGTCGAGACCGTGAAGACCTCGCTCTCCAGAGTCGGGGTCACGATGCGGTAGGTGAATGGGGCATCAATGGAAAATAACTCGAAATACTTGCGGTCGCCTTCCTTCTCGAACATGTCGTAAGTCATCGGCCCGTCGGCGAATTCGAAGACTATCTGGGCCTCGTTCGGACCGCGATTGATCTCGACGTCTATTACCAGATCATCGCCGACGGCGACTTCGAGGGAGCCCGGAGTAATCGACAGCCCGGTGAACTCGCCTTGCACGAGGTCGCCGAGGCGAGCCGAGGCCTTGTCTATGATCGGCAGGTTGGCAAGCACCCAGGCGAGGCCCAGCCCGGCAAGAAAAACCACCACCAAAGTCCGGGTGCGAACTGTGGCGCGTGCCACGAGTGGGCGCAGATGGGTCTTTTCGATCTGTTGCTCAACGTCGGACAGGAGCGCCTGGTGCAAGCCGGTGCGCTCGTTTTCCGGGGTGTTGCGCAGCAGTTCGACGGCACAGATCAACGAATCCATGAGCTCGGGTTGCTGGGCCTCGACGGTAAGCGCGACGTCGCGCGCGTCCGGCAGATGGGTGCTGAAGCCGATGAGGCGGACAACCAGGTAGATGACGGCCGCCGCCGCCAGAATCAGCATCACGGGAAGCACGGTCGGCTCGCGCAACGGCCACATGGTGTCGACGAGGCCGAGCACAAGTGACGGTGCGAGGAACACGATCACCGCCACAGCAAACAGCAGCAACAGCTTCTGCCGGAAGAGAAACCGGGTTTCCTGCCCAACCTTCTGTATTAGCGTTGACGATTTACCTGCCATTTTCGCGACTGCCTCGGAGCCATGCCTCGATGAATTTGTCGATGTCGCCATCGAGAACCCCAGCGGTGTTGCTGGTTTCCTCTTCGGTGCGAAGGTCCTTGACCATCTGGTACGGATGCAGGACGTACGAACGAATCTGGCTGCCCCAGGCGTTGTCCTCTTTCGGACCGGCAGCGTCTTTCTGCTGCTGGTCGCGCTCGGCACGCTGGCGCTCATAAAGTTTCGAACGCAGCACTTTCATAGCGGTCGAGCGGTTCTTGTGCTGCGAACGCTCGTTCTGACAGGTCACGACAATACCCGTAGGTTGATGCGTGATGCGAATGGCGCTGTCGGTGACATTGACATGCTGTCCCCCGGCGCCGCTGCTGCGATAGGTGTCGATGCGCAGGTCTTTCTCGTCGATCTCGACCTCGACGTTATCATCTATTTCCGGTGCAACCTCGAGTGCCGCGAACGAGGTGTGGCGCCGCTTGTTGCTGTCGAACGGTGAAATACGCACGAGCCGATGGACGCCACGCTC
>DPYP01000375.1:0-1868 GCA_003545375.1 Lentisphaeria bacterium | reverse complement strand
TCGTCCTTCTGCAGGTCGAGGATTTTCACGTTGAACCCGCGTCGCTCGCTCCAACGCATATACATGCGGTACAGCATATTGGCCCAGTCACAGGACTCGGTGCCGCCGGAACCGGCATGCAGGCTGATGATCGCGTTGTTTTTGTCGAATTCGTTGCCGAGAAAACTGACGAGCTCGAGCTTGTCCAGGGCTTCCTCAATCCGCGACGACTCGCTCTCGGCCTCGGCGATCATATCGGATTCAACGCCTTCTTCTTCCGCGAGCTCGGCCAGTACTTCGAAATTTTCGACATCGCCGGCAATCTTGTGGAACGGCTCGACGACATTCTTGCAGGCACTCAGTTCGGCAACGGTTGCCTGGGCAGTTTCCTTGTTGTTCCAGAAATCTGGATTGGACATGGTCGCTGTAAGCTCGGCGACGCGTTCGCTCTTAGAGGAAACCTCAAAGAAACCCCCTGAGATGCTCGATCCGATCGGTGGCTTTGCGCGCACTGATTTTCAATTCCTCGAGTGTCATCTCTGAGTCTCCCAAACACGGGGTTAAACAACTGAATAACGTAATACACGACACAACAAGCCAAACTTCATAATATAGCATGGATTGTCATCCGTGTCCTCGATTTTCCGGTGGCGGGCAGTGACCGAGCAATCCGCAATTGATTCAGCCGGAAAATTATGTGTTCGGACAAGAGAAGAGAGGCTGAACACGATGCACAAGACCGGACATGTAAAAAGTCGGAACAGGCAAGCCATGCCGTTCGCCTGCCTCCCCGTACCGCTGGATGCTGCAGCCATGGCAGCATCCGATTCCCTCCCGTCTCCGGTCTTCGATGTTCTCCCGGTTCATTATTCTCAGCGCCTCCGTGTTCTCAGAGAGTGAACGGATCAAGCAAGGTGCAACGAGTGCTCAGCATTCCGCCGGCGCCGGTCCCATATTGATGACGAGAAAAATTCAAGTTGGCATACTACCGTTATATCAACAGCCTTGGAGGAGTTTATATGCGCTGTGTGATACTTTTGTTGCTCGTTGGTCTCGCTGCCGGCTGCAGCACCACAGTGAACAAAGCTTTCTATCAGCCGACCGGCAAAGTTTACCGGACCCCGGACAAGGATGACCTCGACTATGAGGACGTTGCTTTCGCCAGTGCCGACGGCACGATGCTCACCGGCTGGTTCATCCCGGCAACGTACGAACCGCGCGGCACGGTCATCCACTTTCACGGCAACGCCCAGAACATGACGTCTCACTACCGCTACGTCGGGTGGATCGCCGACGAGGGGTTCAACGTGTTCGTGTTCGACTATCGCGGTTACGGCCGGTCGGCCGGCACACCGGACCGCAAAGGCGTCTACGAGGACTGTGTTGCAGCGGTCCGTTACGTCCAGCAACGCGACGATGTCAATCCTGAAAAGATCATCGTGATCGGCCAGAGCCTCGGTGCGGCAAACGCCATCGCCGTCGTCGGCCGCGAGAAATTCGACGGGATCCTCGGCATTGTTGCAGAGGCGCCCTTCGCATCGTACGGGGAAATAGCGACGGACCACCTGGCCGCCTCATCCGGTTCGATCGGCAAGGCCGCTGTCAGCGACGCCTACAGTCCGGATGCCGTCGTTGGCAAGCTCGGGGTGCCGCTCATCGTGATACATGGTACCGCCGACCGTGTCGTGCCGTACAAGCACGGCAAGCAGCTTTTCGACAAGGCAAAGGAGCCAAAGCAGATCTGGACGATCAAAGGTGGCCGCCACTGCGACGGCATGACTGTCTACCATGAAAAGGTGCGGCCTCGCCTGCTGCGCATCTTCCGCGACTGGGCGACGGCAGACGAGAAGAAGAGCTTCCGCTGATCAGCCGCAGACGGCAATGCAGGA
>DPYP01000451.1:0-2776 GCA_003545375.1 Lentisphaeria bacterium | reverse complement strand
GCGGCACGAAACGCAACACGTACCACTTTTGGAAGGTTTTTCACTTCGTGCCGCCTTCACTCCGGCCCTCGATGAAGTTAAACAGGGCATCGTATTGCTGGTCGCTGACCCGCTGGATAGAAAGACCGTCGAGCTCCATCAGGCCCGTAAAGTGATGTATCTTGGCAGTGAAACGGCCATCCTGGGCCATTGGAGTTTTGTGCAGGTACCCATACTTGTGCCACAGCCCGAAATTGCCGAGGAAATCGAATCTGTTCTCGCTGTTGGAAGGCGCATGCATGGTACCGGCACCGCCAAGTATATTCGTCACAATATGCGGCGGTGATGTCGGATGCACGTGATCCAGAGTTGCCTTGTACCACATCTCCACCCAGTACCAGGCATCACCACTGAGGTTCGGCAGATTCAAGCTGTAGTCCAGAAAGCCCCGGTGAGTAGGGTGGCTGTCTATCAGCAGGACGTGAGACCCGAAGAGCCCAAGGCCCCGGGCCACACCGTATTGCTTGGTTTCCCCGACAATGTCCGGCGGTTCGAAACTGGTGAATCCGTCGGTAAAATCTGCCGCGCCGCGCCGCACGCGCTCCTGTGTTTCACGGACCACGTTTGCAAAGACGCCGCAATTCTCGGCTTCGTAGAACTTGGGGTAAAGCTCCTTGATCTTTCGCAGCCAGGCTCTGGACCGTTGATAATCACGCAACCGATAATAACAGTCCGCTACCCCGAACATGGCGTTGTCGTGAAAGTCGGCCCACTGCGTAAGCCGCAGAAGCACTTCGTAACTGCGCAGCGAGGCTTCGTAACGGCCGGCAATCCGATCCGTCTCGGCGCGCAGGAACCGATACAACCCGCCCAGCTTCTGCTGGGGATAGTGCAGTTCGATTTTGTCCAGTAGTGAACGGGTCTCACGGATGTCGCCGCTGCGCAGTTTCTGCTCGGCGATCCGCAGCAGTGCACCGCGGGTGATTGCTTTCGCCTGCGACGTCACCTCGAACTCGCCGCCGCCCAGTTCATCGGCGATGCGGTAGCGTGCTTCGGCCTCCGGAAGGTCACCGGCCTCGGCAGCCAGGTCGCCCCAGCGAATTGCCGCCAATCGCAGCGACGGGTGCTCGAGGCCGCGATAGTCCTCGAGAATCTTTTCATAGCATTCGTCAGCCTTCTTTCCCTCTTTGAGTTGTCGGTGATAAACCCATGCCGCTGCCAGCTGCAGTGAAACCTGCGCGTTCCGCAGTCGCTCGAACTCCGGCATGGCCCGCTCGATCAGAGCCAGGGCGTCGGCCTCGCGGCCGAGTCGGGCCAGCGCTTCGATATGCACCGTGTACAAGAGCGAACGATATTGGAGGTCCGGGTCGTGCTGCTGCAACAGGAAGTCCGTCACCTTCTCGAGCAGCGTCCAGCGGTTCGGCTGATCGCACAGCTGCAGAAACTCGAACAGCTGATTGATCCGTTCGGTGTTGTACTGCCGCAGATCGGTCGTCTCCAGAATGTCGATCGCCTTGGCGGCCGAGAACGGGCTGGTATTGCCGGGTGCCGGCCAGACATGTATCGTCTGGCGAAACGGCGGCAGCGTGTCGCCGTATTTCAAGGTGACTGTGTAGTCGCCGTCATCAAAATAGATGTGCGTCGGGCTCCGTCCTTTGGCCGTCTCCGTGCCGTCACCGAAATCCCAGACCAGCTGGTCCGCCGCCGCACCTGTGGGCAGATTCACGCCGTGGGCAGTGAACTGCATGATACTCAGCGTCATGCCGCTCGGCGTCACCAGGGTTTCGTCCAGGCCGGCGACAAAGCCGGCGCCCGTGACTCCCGGAGCAGTTTCGATTGCCACGGTGCGGCCATAGTCGGCGCCGACGTAATGGTGCCGCGCAGGATATGTCCAGGCTGGTGTGTCGGGCTGGGTCCATAGCAGGTAGCAGCGGCCGGAAGCACCGGGATTGTCGCTGGTTACCTGGTGGATCTCAAAGGGGTGTCGCCCGGCTGCCAGGTTCAGCTTCGATCCCGTCGACTGCATGGATACCTCACCGGTCACGGGGACATTGGAACCGGTACGCTCACAGATTTTGAAGCCGTCAATGAAGAGGAATGACGCGTCTTCACTGTTGACGAAAAAGCGGTACACGCCCGTTTTCTTGATCTCCAGAACGCCGCGATAAGAAACGGTGAGCCCAGACGGGGCAGAGGGCCGAGCCGGGTTGACGTTCTGAATAATCTCAGCGACCGGGAGGCAGCCGATGACCTTGCTCTTTTCCAGCCCGTTGCGGACTGCGGGCCAGCTTTCGAAGTTGTCGCCGGCCCACTCACGGACCTCGACGGTCATCCCTTCGTGGACTGGCGGCATGTGCTTCGCCGTCGCGCTCGGGTGAGCGGCGTACGCCCAGTACCAGGCCTCGTTGCCCCGACGCGGAAACTGAATGAGCGTGTGGCCATTCGACACGTGTGAAAGGACGGCGACCGGCAGAATCTCGCCCGCGGCGGTCTGCACCGTCACCTCGGCGGCGTCGTCCCGGGCCCAGCCACCGGTCGGCAAACGCGCCATAATTGTGCGGGCCGTGGCCTTGGTCCGATCACCGGCGACGTGCAAGGGATAGCGGACTTTGTAGCCGGCCAGCCACGGGGGCGTTGCGGTCGGCAGGTTGGTAACCGTCGTCGACAGTAAGTCCGTGGCCAGTGCCATGCCGGCAATGGTAAGCAGTGTGAGTTTGTAAGGTCCGGTCATCTTGGGCCATCGGTGGGGTGCAGTGCCTTGCGGTGATGTCGAAACTGTACACGTTTGGATTCGTCA
>DPYP01000340.1:8258-12016 GCA_003545375.1 Lentisphaeria bacterium | reverse complement strand
TGTCCCGTCTGCGCCAACACTTGTATGCCGGCCGCTCTTGAGTGCCCGTCCTGTGCTGCCGAACTGACGCCGCGCAAAGTCCTGCTTTGGCGAGGCGGTGCCCTAAACAACGCCCACGGCGAGCCGCTGGTCGGCGACAAACGCCACCAGCACCGGCTGCGACTGTTGTCGCAGCGCAAGTGTCCGTCCTGCAGTGAGCCGCTCGACGTGCGCCACTTCCTGCGGGAGGGTTGTGCCGTTTGCAACGAGCAGTTCATCGAGGAAAAGCAGAATGACTGGTTCGACGACTATCTGCGCGAAGTCCTGGCCCGGGCCTGGCGCTGGTTGCCCCTGGTTTTTCTGGTCGGGCTCATTCCGGTGGTCGGTTTCTCGTTTGCCGTTGTTGTCATCAAGCTGGCGCTGGTATCGCCGCTGATGGTGTTCCTCAACTTCCGCCAGAAATTCGGGTTGCGCTGGGGCATGCGTATTTTTACACTGATCATGCTTCTTCCCGGCTGCCTGCCCGGCGTCTCCGCCGTCGCTGCGCCGGTGCTGCTCGCCGTGCATGTCTGGGTCTACGGCCGCTCGGCCCGCAAGCATGCCACCGAGCTGCTCGAGCCCACGGCCGCGTAGGCGGCATCGGAAGCCTGTCCCCAATAGGCCCTTGGAGGCCAATCCCGCTGTCGACCTGCACGCCGTTGGCGTCCACGTCGTTTCATT
This sequence comes from Lentisphaeria bacterium, assembly GCA_003545375.1. GTDB lineage: Bacteria > Verrucomicrobiota > Lentisphaeria > JABSQK01 > CAJWLW01 > CAJWLW01. The sequence continues at coordinate 11,317 of DPYP01000340.1, read as the reverse complement.
TCGCGCCGTCGATCGCTGCGGGTGGGGGCTTGTTCCCGAAGTCGACCCCCCCCGCCCCGGCCCCTGCCGTCACGTTGACCTCGTGCGAACCCGGGTTAGGCGGGTACGTCTGTGTCCACCCCTTTTTCGTCACTTCCGTAACCTTGTAGGTGCCGAGTGCGAGACCGCCGAAAGCGTAGGCTCCGTCGGCATCGGTCGTGGCCGTGGTCTCGGTGAATGGAACGTCCCCGGCCCCCATGTGGAAGTAGTCGAAGTCCTCCTCCCAATGGGAATTGCCCCAGTACACATTGTTCCGATTGGTCTCATCCGACCAGGGCAACCTGGCGGCAATGGGGGTAATGGAACCGGCCAACACGTCGTCCACATACAATTCGACCGAACCGCTTCCTTTCTTCCTCTGCAGGCGGAAGACGTGGTAGCCCGACCGGACATCATATGCGAATCTGACGCTGCTGCCGCCGCCGGCGGCGGCAGGCATGCCATCCAACAGCGTCACCCCGCCACCGTCGGCGGGGTCGGCATCAAACTGCACCCTTATGTTATTGGTGTCGTCGTCGATCCCTACCACGGTTTTCCGGGTGGCGTCGCCGCCGGTAGACACCCTGTTGGTGGCCCACTCGATGGTCCAGCCGCCGGCCTTGGTGTTCGCCTTATACGTCCCTGGGGGTCCTGCACTGAGAGATCCTCCCGGGTTCCCGTGCCATTTCAGCCAACCGACCTCGGGGGCGTCAAACTTTACGTTCGAACCGTTCAGGACATGTCCTATCCAACCGGCGTCTACCGGGTTGCCTACACATTCGGTGCTCAGGCCGTTGTAATCCAACCGGCCGTTGTTGTTTGTGTCAAGAAAAATCCTCGAGCCCGCGATCCCCGGTTCGTTTGCATCCCGGATACCGTCGCCGTCTAAATCGTGCCATTTCGTGCCGCGGATCTGTGCCTGGTATCCAAAGTTGAGATCCCGGACGCTTTCGCCTGCGGCCAGAACGACTGTGTGCGCCGTCGAGTCGGGCGGGTACGCTCGTGTCCAGCCAACCTGCATCACTTCCGCAACTGTATACGTGGCCGGCGCGAGGCCGCCGAAGCCATAATCGCCGTTGGCGGTGGTGGTGGTGGTGGTCTCGCCGTCGTCGAGTCGGCCGTTGTCGTTTTGGTCGAGATAGATCGTCGAGCCCACGACGGCCGGTTCGTCGCTATCCCTGACACTGTCGCCGTCTAAATCGAACCACGTGCTCCCGCTAATCTGGGCGTAGAAAACGTTGATGATCTGGTCCACGGCAATGCTGGTGATGGTTTGTGTGGTGCCGTCGGGCCAGGAGACTTCCAGGTCAACCCGGGTGCTATGGCCGCCGAGGCCGAAGTGCATGACCAGGTCGCTCTGGTTTCCCTGGCCGGTGCCCGATTCGACCTGCCTGACTAAGGTGCCCAGGTCCGGCACGACAATTCTCACCTGTGCGCCGATGGCGGCATGATTGACGCCGTAGCCGTTGCCGGTGAGTCGAACCCGCAGCCAGTGGTTGGCATTGCCCTGGTTCTGAAACAGCCTCCCGTCGGTGACCAGATCCACGTCGCCGTCATTGTCGTAATCGCCCCAGGCGGCCTGGTAGTTCATCGAGCTGCCGATCCCGCCCAGTCCCTCGGCGGCGGTCACGTTGGTGAATGACCAGTCACCATCGTTGCGGTAGAGCCGGGCATGGTCGCCGCCATAGACCGTGGTGATGAAAATGTCCATGTCCCCGTCATTGTCGTAATCCGCCAGGGCGCAGCTGGCATAGGATTCCTGCCAGTCGCCCCCGTCGAAGGTGAATCTCTTGTCGAATTGCCAACTGCCTTCGGGCCCCATGTTCTTGTAGAGGATGGCGTCCTCCGAGCGTCGGTTGTCGTGGTGATTGAAGTTGCATGCGAACAGGTCGAAATGGCCGTCATTGTCCATATCGGCAAAGGCAGCGCTGATCGTATGCCCGGCGCCGTGCACACCCGCTGCCGCACCGACATCGGTGAGGTTTCCGGCTCCGTCGTTTTGCCACAGTTGGTTGGGCTGAAACCAATAGCGTGCAGCCAGCACATCCATGTCGTGGTCCTCGTCGTAATCGCAGGCATTCACACCGCGTGTGTACAGGTTGCCGCCGAACGGTTCCACGGTGAAGAACTTGCCGTCATGGTTCATGAAGACGGCATCAGTCTGCGCGCTGGGATTACCGCCGCCGACATACAGGTCCACGTAGCCGTCACCGTTCAGGTCGGCCCAGGCCAGGCACATCGAACAGTCCATCGGCATTGTGGCCATCTCCTGTTTCGTGAATTCACCGGTGCCCGAGATGTTGCGGTACAGAGCCGAGCTCGCCGGCGAGTCCGAGATGAAGAGGTCGAGATATCCGTCGTTGTCATAGTCGGCGAAAATGCCTGTGCTCCGGTGCGGGTGTGCCAACTTGGTAAAGCCTTTCCCCTCGTTGTTTTTCCAGGTGAAGCCGTCATACAAATCGACGTAGCCGTCGTTGTTGTAATCGACCCAGGCAACAGCCCAGCGTCCGGCTGTCCCGGTAAACCCCAGCTCGGCGCTCTTGTCGATGAACGCCCCTTGTGAAGTGGTAACTGCAACTTGCATCAAGGCAATCCCGATCAGACACCGCAGACTTCTTTTCATGAGAGGCTCTTGAATTTTAAGGGCTGGTTTTATTGCAACAGCGCTGCTGTTCGCCGGGCCATTTCGCGACGCCATTTGTCGAGGTCGGCATCGACCCGCAGGTCACCGAGCCAGCGCTCGGTGCGCGCGACGAAGCGGGCGTGCTTGCCGGCGTCTTTGGCTTTTGCAATGGCATCCTGCAACGTCGCCAGGTAGCGCGCGTCGTCGTAGCCCTCGCGATAACCTTCCCACGCCAACGTGTCGAGTGGGCCTTGCGGACCGCGAAGAACAAAGGAGTTGGGGCTGTGCGGCACACCACTGTCCTGAATATCGGGACTGTCCAGACGAGGCGTCTTCCAATAGATGTGGATGTAGGCCCAGGTCATCGTGCCGTCCAGTCCGGTTTTCCACATCCCAAGCCCGCGATGACGGCGGTGCA
>DPYP01000340.1:3128-7898 GCA_003545375.1 Lentisphaeria bacterium | reverse complement strand
CCCTGGGGATCGAAGTAGCTGAAGATCTTGTGACCGTGTTCGTGCGCGCCTTTGATCGACCGCTGGTAGTCCGGCACCATGAACGTTTCCGGGTCCCAGGTCATCAATCCCTGGCGGTGCAGCAGGAACTCGCGCGGGGTGAAAAACCATTGCTGGTGCCGGTCCGTCATCAAGGCGCCGGGGTGGGCCAAGATGGGATAATCCAGCAAGTCACCCACGATATCCAGAAAGTCGTTGCCGCAAGCGACCCAGACTTTGCCACCACCGTCGTGGATCGCCTGGAAGCTGTCACGCTCCGAGCGCAGTCGCTCGCCGGAGAATTCATCGCCCCCCATGAAACAGGCGTCGGTATAGCCACGGGCCCTGACCCAGTCGACGACCTTTCGGGTCGCTTCGGTGCTGCTCCTTTTCTCTTCTTCGGTCAGCGCACCTTCCTTCATAATGACGCCACCACCGTCAAACATGAACAGCGGCACGCCCTTCGGCATGCCCGCCTTTTCGCGGATATCCAGGACGAAACTCAATACTTTGAATTCGGGTTCCCCGTCGGCGTCGAGGCCGGCGCCGTAGTAGCTGACTGGATTGGTGCAGCCGTGCTCGACCATGTTGCGGCATTCCGCCAGGTACTGTTCGGGAGTGACCGCGTTGTAACGCTCGACGAGATTCTCCGGCATGCCTGGGTAATTCACCATAGTCGGATAGTAGGCGCCGTAATGAAACTGCGGCGGCTGCAGATCGAACGGCGGCACGGTGACTTCGAGGGACAGGGTCTTTGTCGGGCCGTTTGCGGCCGTGACCGTCACGGTCGACCGATAGGTTCCCGATGGTGCATCATCGGGCACATGCACAGTGATCCAGAACTGGCGAAAATCCGTGACGTCCCCCGGTTGCAGAGTATCCGTGTCGATCAGTTCTTTGAGGAGTTGGTTGATCTTGCTGTGCCCTGCCTTGTATTCTGCGAGGGAAGCCGGTTTACCGTCCGGCCGAATGGGCCCCTTGGTCAGCTCGCGGAAGTACCTGGGAGTGTGCTCGACGATCTGCATCATTCCCGGGTCGTGCACCAGCACCCACGGCAGGGTTTCAAACGTCCAGGTGATCGCCATGGTAAACTTCTGCGCGATCCGCACGTCGACGGTCGCAGCGGGCAGCTCGCCGCCGGCACCTTTCAGAGGGCCGACCTTTACCATCACCTGTTTTAACGGTGCATCGGTCTCGACGAGGAACGATGCCGGCTCGTATTCGCCGCGGGCGCACATAACAGACATCACCGTCTCGTCGCGGCACTCGATCGGCAACGCTTCGCCTTCCAGAATCGGGTTGTCGTTGATTGGCGGGTCGATGACGTAGGTGCGGTAGTCGGCACCTGTCGATACACCAGTAAGGAGGAGTCCGAGCAGCAGGTTTCGTGGGATCATGATAACCTCTTATTTGTTGTTCAAATCTCGCTAGCTTGAAAAAGTAAATGCAACTACGTCGATTGCAATGTGCCGGGTTCTGATGCGGCGGGCCAGGGGGTGCAGAAATTGTCTTGCCTTTGAATTGGGACCTCGCACAACACAATGGAAGATCGCCAGGGCCTGTCCCCTGAAAATCGGGCCCGAAAATTTAGTATCCGATAATTTGCACTTGGAATTTTTCCATAGAATTCCTTCGCCCGTTTCCCAGTGCCACCCAAGTGATGGCCCGACAAAATAAACGCTGACGCGGGCCCCGATGCCCGGCGGCTCGAGATGGCCCGTCGAATTCACCTGCTGCGGCAGTAAGGCATTACTACCAGTTTCACAGTTTCACGATAAGGAGCGATCGCAGAACGGATAAAGGATGTGGTGCCCGTGTTACTGCTGACCTATGGTCGAAGGGGCCTTGAATGATGAACAGGGAAACGATCAGATACATCTGCCCGCACGTGCCCCCGTTTGTGGTGGACAGCACGGTTGAACGGTAGGTTTACCCAAGTTATGTTGGGCTCTTCCCATCGGGGGAGGCTTCCTCGAAGATAAAGCAAGACCCGGCATGTCGATGGGTAGCGGCAATGGGATGAAAGGAGAAAGAACATGAAGATCACAGCAGTCAAGTGGTTTGCACCGACCATCACGGCGAGAAGCGTATTCTTGGTCAAGATCGAGACGGACGCCGGGATATACGGGCTGGGTGAGGCAGGGACAGTCAGCCGCGAGAAAGCCCTTGGCGGGATGATCGACCATTTCGCCCAGTTTCTCGTCGGCATGGATCCACGGCGCATCGAGCACATTTGGCAAACCCTCTATCGCAGCCAGTATTTTGAGGGCGGCACGGTTATGGCTGCGGCTGTCTCCGCGGTGGACATCGCTCTCTGGGACATTCTGGCCAAGTCCTTGAATGTTCCCGTCTATCAGCTCCTCGGCGGGCGGTCCCGGGATTACGTCACTTGCTTTGGGGACGCCGGCACACTCACAAGCGAGAAGTGCGTTGAGGAGGCTCAGGGGCTTGTTGAACGGGGTTTCCGCACGATTCGCTTCAATCCCGGGATGGCGACGGAGGGATGGAGTCAAGAGGGTGACGAGCCGTACGAGCCGCTCGAATCGCTCGAGCTCGCCGCTCATTGGCTGGGGGAGGTCCGAAAGACCCTCGGGCCGTCCATCCAGCTCAGTATTGACGTGCACCATCGTTTCTCAGTCGCCGAAGCAGCCCTGTTCTGCAAGAAGGCTGAAGCTGCGGACCTCATGTTCGTGGAGGAACCGATCCGAAGTGAGAACCCGCGAGCCTACGCCGCCCTGCGTCGAATGACCGATATGCCCTTCGCTATCGGAGAGGAGTTCTCCAGCAAGTGGGCATTCGTACCCTTCATAGAGGAGGGGCTCATGAACTTTGCCCGCCTAGATCTGTGCAACGTGGGAGGGTTCACGGAATCGAAAAAGGTCGCCGGATGGTGCGAGGCCCACTATATCGACGTGCTACCCCACAATCCGCTCGGGCCGGTTTCCACCGCTGCCGCCATCCACTTCTGCACCGCCATCAACAATTTCGCGGTGCTCGAGCCGAGTGGGTGTTTCGCGAGTTACCCGAGTGATCTCTTCCCCGAAAGTCCAGTCCTGGACGGAGATAAATACCGGGCCAATGAGAGTCCCGGGCTGGGAGTGACCTTTAATGAAGATGCGGTGGCAGATTACGCGTTTAACTATTACGAAGCACCGCACTGGAATAGGCGTGACGGATCATATACAAATTGGTGAAAACGCGTGAGCGGTGTTGACAACTGGAAGGCAGTGTACGGATCCGGGGTGATCGTGCGAGAGTGTCGCGCGCTTAGCTCCTACGTCGGGGTGACGTCGCCAAGTGCGTGGCGTGCGGTTGCTCCCCTGCTGCCTGTTCCACCGGTCGGAAACGCGTTCGTGACAAGCCAGGAGGAAGAATACCTGCTTGACCTGGTTCAGAAGCTGCCCCAGGCTGAACTGGTCCTGACAGTCGGAGGCGGCAAGGCCCTCGATGCAGGCAAGTTCGTTGCCTGGAAGAGGGACCTTCCCTACGTGATGATTCCCACCATCGTGTCAACCGGGTCGGTCTTCCAGCCGTTCGTTCCTACCAGACACAATAACAAGATTCACAGGGTCATTGAGACAAGTTCGCCGGAATGCGTGCTTTTCGATACGGACGTTATCGGCGCCGCGCCGCCGCACCTTAATGCGGCAGGGATGGCGGAGTGCATCTCCTGGCTCGGCTGCATTGCCTCGTGGCGATGGTGGAGTGCCGCGGGGTTGGGCGGCCCCCCCTGGGATGAGGAGATCGCCGGGGAAACACACGAGTGGGTTCGCCAGCGCGTGAGCGCCTACGCGTCGGACCTGGATTCGGAAGGGCGGCCTGGCGAGCGCGGGATCCGCACTGCAGCGGAGGTCAACCGCGAACGCCACCACCTGCGGCTGTCCTTGCTGGGGGCCGCTCATGCCCTTTGTCATATCTTTGAGAACACCTTCCTTTGGACGCACGGCCGCGATCTTTACCACGCTGAAGGCGTGGCCCTTGGCACACTCTTGGGTTGTCACCTTTACGGCTGGGGGTTCGATGAAGCGAAGGAGCATTTTGCTGCGTGCGGCACTCGGTTTCGCCCCCGGGAGATCGGTTGCACCTGGGACGAGGTGCGCGCGAGCTTCAGCCGCATCCCTGAGCATGCTGACCACCTTGAGTGGGCAGAAACCTTCTTCCACAAGCGTTCGTTATCCGATGAGACCTTCCAGGAGATGGCACGGCGCATTGACGCCGATTGAAGCGCCTGGATTTTTTTTGGACAGGTAGTTGACGCAATATTTCTCCGGGATTGCCTGCCGCGTCAGGAATCGCGCCTATTTTTTGTAGCCGTCGGGGCGTGCCGAGTGCCATGTCCAGGCGGTCTCAATTATCGTCTGCAGCTCCGGAAATTGTGGCTGCCAGCCGAGTACCGCTGTTGCTTTGGCGGCATCCGCGATCAACCGCACTGCGTCGCCCGCGCGGCGCGGTGCGATGACGACCGGTATTTCCCGGCAGCTGATCCGGCGTGCTGTCTCGATTACCTCAAGGACGGAGTAGCCGGTGCCGTTGCCGAGGTTGATTGCCTCCGAGCTGCCGCCGTCCCGCAGGTGTCGCAGCGCTTTCAGGTGGGCCTGGCCGAGGTCAGCGATGTGGATGTAATCACGCACCGCCGTCCCGTCCGGCGTGTCATAGTCGTTGCCGAACACGGTCACCTGTGGCCGCTGTCCGAGGGCTGTCTGCAGGACGATCGGAATCAGGTGGGTCTCCGGCCTGTGGTCCTCGCCGCAT
>DPYP01000340.1:0-2742 GCA_003545375.1 Lentisphaeria bacterium | reverse complement strand
TCATAGTCGATCAGCACCCGCTCCAGCATGAACTTTGACCAGCCGTACGGGTTGCATGGCGACTGCGGGTGCGTCTCGTCGATCGGCAGGTGTAGCGGTTCACCGTAGGTGGCGCAGGTCGACGAAAAAACGATGTATCGGACCGCCGCGGCCTGCAGCGCTGCCAGCAGTGTGAACGCCTGTGCCACGTTGTTGGAGTAATATTCATGCGGTTTTTTTACCGACTCGCCGACATCCGTAAATGCTGCGAAATGGATGCAGGCCTCGATCTCGTGTTCGCGACAGATTCTCGTGACCAGCGCGGTGTCACCGACGTCGCCCTCATAAAACGGGACGCTTGCAGAAACCGCGGCGCGGTGGCCCTTCGAAAGGTTGTCGAGCACCACGACCTGCTCGCCCGCCTGCTGTAGCAGCACCACCGTCACACTGCCGATGTATCCGGCACCGCCTGTTACGAGAATAGCCATGGAATGAATATAAGCGCATACCGGGCGCGTGCCTTGCGGCGCATTGTCATTCGGTGGCCAGCGCAGTGATTACCGGTATCAGGTTGGCAATGACACGCGCGAAGCGGTCGTAGTCGATCTTGTCCGGCGTGTCTTCCCGTGTGTGATAGTGAGGATAGCGGAACGGTGCGGTGTCCGTGAGCATGATCGCCGGATACCCGACCTGCCAAAAGGCCCAGTGATCGGACCAGCCGATGCCGGGCAGAAAACCGAACGTGGCAATGCCCTCGCATGGAAAATTGTTTTGCGCCCGGAACTCGCGCACAACCCGGCGCACCAGCGATCGAGACTTCGTATTGCCGACCACAGCGACGAAGTTGCCGGTGTCCGGATAGACGAGATTGAACGGCGACGGATACTGCTGTTTACCGGGTTCGTCGCTGTAATAGCCGATGGTTTCCAGACTGAGCATGGCGATTACATTGTCGTTGCGAGCATGGCAGGCTCGGGCATAGACCAGGCTGCCCATCGTCTCCTGGGAGAAATACGGCGGTTCTTCGTTGGCGAAGGCGACGAAGCGTACGGTGCGGTCGAGGTTTTGTCCCGCAAATGCCCGGGCCAGAGCCAAGGTTGCGACGGTGCCGCTGCCGTTGTCGTTGGCACCGGGGCAGCCGGCCACCGAGTCGTAGTGACCGCCGACAACGATAATTTCCTCAGGTTTTGTTGTGCCGCGCAGTTCGACCGAGAGGTTCTCCACCTCTATGCCGGAAACGTCGTAGGCTTGGTGCTGCACTTCGTAACCCATTGCTGCGAATGCCGCAGCCAGCCAGTCGGCGGCTTGCTGCAGTTCGTTGCGAGCGGCGAGATTGCGGTTGCCGATTGTCCCGCCCAGGTACGCAAGGTCACGGTGCAGGTCAGCTTTCAGATCTTCTTCGGCGGTGCTCAGGGGAACAAATGGGCCGGTGTAGGTCTCACCCGGCATGTGTACCATGAAGATGCCACAGCCAGCCGTGATCAGCCCCAGGACAATCAGGAGTGCAATGATACGGATCAATGCTTTGCGAGTGCAAAACTGAATGCGTGTCGCCGGTTGCCGGGCACCGGACGTCATGCCGTCGGCGCAGCTTCAGGCTCAGCCTGCTCATCGGCGGTGCTGTGCATGGCTGACGTGATGAACACGAGAATGGCATAGAGAAGCCCGTGCGCCATGGCGATGACCGGCCAGAGGTAACCGTGATTTTCGAACAGGCTTTGGGCGATCAGCAGCACGATCGCAATCGGAATCCAGGCGATCGTCAGGCCCAGGCTCGCCGGCAGCCGGAAAGTTTTTTGTCGGGTCAGGTCAAAGGCCAGCCAAACCATCAGAGCGACGAGGTAAGGGATAGCCGGGTTGTTCAGGATCGTGAGCATCTTGCCACCCAGACTGGCCAACGACGTTATGCAGTAGGCCATAGGCGACAGGGCCACGAGAAGACCAGCGATATTGAGCTGCGGCGAGTATCGCGCGAAACGGCCCATGCTGTCAAACTTTTTCAGCTTACCGCTGTGTACCACGAAGATGATGATGAGGAATGCCAAGCCATTTGTCAGGCCGGGCAGAAGATGGTTGATTTTGCTCTGGATATTGACACCCAGTGTTGCCGCTGTGCGGACTGCACTGAACGCCGGATAAACCCACAGCAGCAGCAGTCCCATCGTGATGCGCCTGACGATTTCGTCGCGGGAGCTGCGGTTGTAGATCTTGACGCGGCCCGGAAACTGGTTGGCGAACTGCATCAGCTTTGGCAGAATCAGACTCTGTGGGATGGCCATAAAGCGGTGCCAGGCTTCGTCGGCAGCAGAGAAGCGGGCGACAGTCTCGAGTTCGACTGCCGTGTTATACCTGTGCGCCACCTCTGTGTTGACGGCCCGCTGCAGAATATCGGAGAGGCGCTTCCAGGCGTTGGAACCGCCCAAGCGCAGGGCGTTCTGGGCGTCGATGACGTTACTCCAGCGGTCGTTTTGGATCCATTCAGGGATCTTGTCCTCGATGGTTTCTGTGATCACTTTGTCGATCCGCATGATGCGATCGTGCGCTTCCTGATCGTCAGCTGCCGGCCGCACTTCGCTGTTGTTCGGCGGCAACCGGAAGCGCCCCATGTCCATGATCTGCAGCAGGGCGTCCGAGTATTTGCCTTCACGAATGTATTTCTCGATGTTGTCGATCGATTCTTCTCGTGTCTTCGTCAGCGCCAGACAGTGCTCACACATTGTGGTGCGGCGGTCGCCGAGCTCGGTGCCGCGCCATGGCGGGGTG
>DPYP01000441.1:5894-8757 GCA_003545375.1 Lentisphaeria bacterium | reverse complement strand
GCCAGGGCAGTCTGCCCGGCATGAGTAAATCCAGCCGGGAGCTTCTACCACAAACTGTCCAGATAGTCCTGGTCCGGCTGGCTGAATTGCTCGCGCTTGATCTTGAGAGTCCCGCCGTCGGCGCTTTTTTCGATGGTGGCGACACCGTCTTCAAAACTGACCAGGCGCCCAACGATCTTGTTGCCTTTGCGGCTGGTCCACGTGCGCTCCCCGCCGGCATCCGGCTCCTCGTCCCGATCTAATGACTGCAGGTACATCTGGTCCTTTTTGCTGAACCGCGCCAACTCGAGCTGGAGATGCTTGCCGTCGCGGCTGCGCCTGATGATTGCCTCGCCATCTCCATACCCGATCAACGTACCGACCATTTTGGCGCCTTTGGAGCTTACCCAGACTCGTTCGTCGCGGGTTAACTCCGCCGGTTCGGCCAGCCGTTGCGCCTGGTCGGCCGCGGGCGGATTCCTCGCGAGGGGGTTCTGCGAATCCTGGGCTGGCGGCGGCGCCGGCGCAGCTGGCTTGGCGCGGCGGTCCGGAACGGCCCCCAGGCGGCGGTTGACGCCCGATCCCTCTCGCGACGGTCGTTCGACCTGTTGCCTGGCAGGCGCTGTGGATCGACTGTTCGCAGAAGTGGATTGCGACGGAGTGGGCGCGTCACCGATATCCGTCCACTCGGACGTTTCGAACTTCCAGCCGTCGGGCCCGTATTCCGCCTTCACCATGGCCCGGACCCGGCGTCCGTGCCGTGTGGCGGTGGCAGTGACTGTCGCTTTATTGCCCGCCGATTCGACCGCGCCAATCTGGACGTTTTCCACGCCGTCGTCTTTCTCGAGCTGGTTCATGATATCGTCATTCCCGGGTGCAGCCCCCTGTAGCAAACCCTCGAGCCCAGCGAGATTACCCGCCTGCATCGCCGCCTTCAGGGCATCAAGATCGTCCTGGGCACTGGTGCACATCACTGAGAGCATCAAAGCGCCAAACAGCGTGTATATAAATCCACATAATCTCCGCATCAAATTCTCCGGGGTTTACCGATTGTCTTCATCCATTGTCCCGACTCTTGGCAAATGCTGTTGATCTGCCGCCACGTCCGACTATAATGTCCAAACGCCCGACATCCAATCGATCGGACGATCAACCCGCACGCGGGACGACCGCCCAAATGTGAAGGAGGACGAAGCATCTCCATGAGTAGGGAGTCGCGCCGAGACCGTCTGACCAAACTTGCACAACAGTGCCCGCAAGAATATCATTATGTTCTGTCGCCGACTTTCCATCTTTCTGCGAATCCACCTCATGGTCCCAGGCACCGTGCAACAGAGCAGGCGCAAAAAATTCACTTTGATCGAGTTGCTCGTGGTCATTGCTATCATCGCAATCCTCGCGGCCATGCTTCTGCCGGCGCTGAACCAGGCAAAAAGCACCGCCAAAGTGGTGCTTTGCACCAGCAACATGAAGCAGTTCGGGATCGCCCAGATTTCGTACCTGAACGATAACGACGACACGTTCAACGGCTACCCGAACAAGAATGCCACGGAGCTCGGGTGTGCCGACAAACAGCAGTTGCGGTTTTCGGCTCCCACGGACCAGCTGGGACCGTATTCGGTGGTTGTCGAGATTGATCCGAACAATCCCGGTGCCAGCGACAATACCATTTTCGTGTGTCCGTTCGAGCACAATCAGGATCTTCATGTATCCTGTGGTTGCGGCTATGCCGAACATTATACGGACTCCTGCGGCTGGGGATCGGATCCGTCCGCGATGAATGAATTTCTTTCGTACGGCATCAACGCGGCTTACCAAAATAGCGGCTTCAAGTTCGCCGACGGTTACGGGCTATATAACTATATGGCGGCCTCGGGATCACCGGAATCCAGGAAAATAAATGCCGTCACCAATCCATCGAGCGTGTGTCTGGCGTCGGAGTCACAGGGCACTATCTGGGTAGTGATTACCGACAGCGCGCTGCGGAACGATATTACTTCGGACAGATACGACGGCGATGATCACCCGCGCAATGCAGTCAACATTCTGTATGTGGACGGTCATGTCGGCAACATCAGCTTTGCTGAAATGACGATTTGGGCAGGATCGACTCGGTCCCTGCCGCAAAATGCGATGAAAGTTGTCAGGTGACGTGCCCCCGCGCCGTTCACCAGCAACCAACACAACCCGTCGGCGGGCAGCCGGAAACTGTCCGTCCGCCCGCTCTTCAACTTTTGCTGTTTTCTCTGCATCCGCATTTTCTCATTTATTGCTTTTCCTAAATCCATTGAAATTCGCTTAATTCTCGTCCCGCCCCCATCCTATGGCCGATCACCTCAACGTCCTGCACATCATCACCGACAGCCAGCGTTTCGACACCATCGGCGCCCTGGGCAATCCGATCATCCGCACGCCGGCGCTCGACCGCCTGGTGCACCAGGGCACGGCGTTCACCAGCGCCTACACACCGGCGCCGATCTGCGTCGCCGCCCGCAGCTGCATGCTCAACGGCCAGTACATGCCGAATACCGGCTGCTACGACAACAGCTACCCCACCCTGCCCTCCGGCAACCGAGGATTTGTCGACTGCCTGACCTCCGCAGGGTACCGCACGCACGCCGTCGGCAAATGCCATTTCACACCGGACATGCAGGCGCTGAACGGCTTCCAGACGCGCGACCGCCAGGAGGAGACGGTGCCGCACCCGGAGGAGGACGACTACGTGCCGTGGCTGCTGGCCAATGGTTACAGCCACATCACCGACCCGCATGGCTGCCGCGGCGAAACCATGTCAATGCCGCAGAACGCCCAAATGCCGGCCAGCCATCACCCGACCAACTGGGTCGGCGACCGCGCTGTCGCCTTCATCGAGGATGCCGACGCC
>DPYP01000441.1:0-5490 GCA_003545375.1 Lentisphaeria bacterium | reverse complement strand
GCCGCAGTTCATGCCGCTGCCGAACGTGCCGCCGAATTTTGAAGAACTGTGGACCTGGGTCAACCGCGACGAGCGTCGCGCCACATTCAAGGACCAGGGCGTCGACTGGCAACTCATGCGCGCCGTCCGGGCGTACTACTACGGTTGTATCTCCTTTGTCGATTTCCAGATCGGCCGCATGCTGGAGACGCTGGAGCGCCGCGGCCAGCTGGACAACACCCTGGTCCTGTTCATGTCCGATCACGGCGACATGCTCGGCGACCTGCTGACCTTCCATCTCGGCTCGATGCACGAGGGCGCCGCCCACATTCCGCTCCTCGCCCGGCTGCCCGGCACCTTCGAAGCCGGGCGCCGCTGCGACCATCCCGCCAGCCTGGTCGACATCGCCCCGACCATTCTGAATCGTACCGGAGCCGGCACCATGCCCGGCTTAGACGGCATCGACCTGAACGAGCTTGCCAATGGGCAAATAGAGCGCAACGAAGTGTTCATCCAGTTCCAGCACGCCGAGCGCGGTATCTATGCAGTCGTCAACGACCGCTGGAAATACGCCTACAGCGCCGGCGACGACAAGGCGTTCCTCTTCGATCGCCGACAGGATCCGCAGGAGACCAACAACGTTGCCGACATGCCGATGACCAACGCCATCCAGGAAGAGATGAAGGCCGTGCTGCTGCGCCATTTGAACGAGTGCGGCGAGACGACGGCCGCCAATGGCGACGACTGGCGGCGCTACCCGGACTGGCAGCCGCCAACCAGCCCGATCGTCGGCCAGCGGGTCTACCATCACCAATGGGCCGACCACTCGATCCCGGGATACACGGATGATTGACGCTTCCGAAAAACTGTCCGGCCGACGGGGCGGCATCGCCCACTGCCCTCACCAGTCGATCAGCTTCCCCGGCACACCACCACCGAGCACTACAACTGATGTCTGACCGTTCGTCATATCCAGGCATGCAGCAAGCATGGGACGCCGCCCTGGCAGCGCTGCAGCCAAGCGCCAGGGACCTCGAGCACGGCCTTGCCCTGCATGCGGCCGCGGTTGTCATCGACAGCTACGGCTTTGCGCCGACCATGGCAGCAGACACAACAGCGCTCGAGGCCGCGGCAGATCGCGGCGCGGCGCGCCCGGAGCTGAGCGATCGTCACGAGGAGATGTACATGCTCCTCGGCATCGACGACGAGGGCGAGCGCCGGGAATTCATGGACGCCTGGGACGCAGCCGGTGTTACCTGTATTTTTCAAAACGCCGGTGCCGAGGCGAACAGCGTCAAGCGCCTGTTGCGCCGCCTGGCGTATTACACGCGCCTTACCGACATGATGCCCGAGTTCTGTCCGAAGGCCGTGGAACCCGACGACATTGCCACCGCACACGGAACCGGGCGGCACTGCTTATACTTTTCCGCCAACGGCGTGCCACTGGCCGAGGACTGGGGATCGGCGGAAGCGGAGCTGAGTTTCGTCCGCATCTTTTTCCAGCTCGGCATCCGCGAGATGCACCTGACTTACAACCGGCGCAACCTGATCGGTGACGGTTGCGCGGAATTGAGCAATGGCGGGCTCAGCGATTTCGGCCGCGCTGCAGTGGCGGAATTGAACCGGGTCGGCGTCATCGTCGATGTCGCCCACAGCGGTTGGCAGACCAGTCTCGAAACCGCGCAGGCATCCACCCGCCCGATGGTCGCCAGTCATTCCGTGTGCTGCGCCGTGCACGAACATCCGCGCGGCAAGCCGGACGAGGTGATTCGCGCCATCGCCGACACCGGCGGGTATATGGGGATCTGTTGCGTGCCGGCGTTTCTCGGTGGCGGCATCGAACGTTTTCTCGATCATATCGAGCACGTCGGCAGAACTATCGGCATCGACCACGTCGCGATCGGCACCGACCGACCGTATCAATCGCGGCAACAACGAGCGCAGGCATCCGCGGTGGCCGCGATCGTGCCGCCGGCCAGGCACTGGGAGATGTTGTGGCCGCCGCACGTGCCGCACAGCGGTACCGAGTTCGATACGGAAGCAAACGACCAGTCACTGGCCTGGACCAACTGGCCGCTGTTCACCGTCGGCCTGGTGCAACGCGGATACTCGGATGCGGACATCCGGAAAGTAATCGGCGGCAACGCCCTGCGGGTTGCCAAGGCTGTCTACCCGGCATGAGTAACTCCAGCCGCAAGCATCTGCCACAAACTGTCCAGACAACCCTGGCCAGGCAAATTGTCTCCACCCATTGTTCAGGCTCTTGGCAGATGCTGTTGACCTGATGCCACGCCCGATTATAATGTCCAAACGCCCGGCATCCAGTCGACCGGATAATCAAACCGCCCACGGAGTCAAAACCTGTCTTGGACAAGAACCCAAGAGCGCCAGGAAGGAATTACGATGAAAATATGGACAACGCACGGCCTCGAAAAGGTTTTTGCAGACGCCGCAATGCCGGAAAATGCGGATGCCGCAATTGTTTTGTCCGGGGCCGCCGGCGAATGCGAGGTCGGACAGATCGTTGTCCAGGCGGATGAGGCAACGGTCATGCTGCACGCGCCTGTGATCGACAGTCTGCGATCCGAGGATGCCGCGATCGGCGTGGCCAACATCCGGTGCCGGTTCGTCGAGCTGGTGCCGGTGCGGTTTCCGAGTCAGGGACTGGCGCAGGAAGAACTGGAGCGGTGTGCGCCGGGGTATTTCCCGGACCCGCTGTGCCTTGAGGATCGCATGCAGGTGCCGCTCGGCCAGTGCCGCTCTATCTGGGTGCAATTGCAGATTCCGCAAGACGCCGCTCCGGGCACCTACAGTGGCCGGATAGCCGTATCGACAGACGCTGGCAAGGCACATGTCCCCCTGCAGTTGACGGTCTGGCCGATTCGCCTGCCCGAACATATCCCGTTTTCATCGACGCTGTGGGTGTGGCCGTTTGTCCTGGCAAAGTATCATGCGGTCGAACTCTATTCCGAGCCGTTCTGGGATGTGCTTGCTCGTTATGCTACCGCGATGGCAGCACATCGGCAGGACACGATTCTGACGCAGATTGTCGGGCCCGACACACTGATCGATCCGATTCAGGAAGCACCGGGCCGCTACCGGTTCGATTTCACCAAATTCGACCGCTGGGTCAATATGTTCCTTGACGCGGGCTTCGAATATATCGAAGGCGGGCACCTCTACGACAACGGCTACCACTTCTTCGAAATTCACGACGAGCCTACAGGCAAAACAATCCGGCTGCCGAAGAGCGGCAAGCCGACCGATTTCGAAGCCGGCGACAAATACATCGAATTGCTGGCGCAGCTGCTGCCGGCACTCCGTGACCACCTGGCCGGGCGCGGCTGGGCCGATCGCTACTTCCAGCATATCTACGACGAGCCGATGAATGAGATGGTCGACAAATATCTGGAGCTCGCCCGATTCGTTCGCGACATCTGGCCGGACATCAGGTTGATCGAGGCTTCGGACGACAACCCGGTGCTGTTGGAAACGCTCGATGTCCTGGTCCCATTGATCCGCAACGCCGAGGCCTTCGATCGCGTGCGTGAATATGCCGCAGCCGAAAAAACCTTCTGGTGCTACAACTGCAACCACCCACGCGGCGGATATCCGGCAACCTTTCTCGACGTACCGTTGATCAAGGTGCGTATCCTGCCGTGGATCTGCTGGCGCTACGGCGTTACCGGCTACCTTTACTACGCGATGGGCTATTGGGAACGGCAGCATACGATCGAGCGCCATGCATTCGATCCATACACCGGTGAAGCCCGCGAACATATAGATGTCTATAACCCGTGGCTCGACCCGGCACAGCATGCCTCCTGGCGCTGTCCGCCGGGTTCATGGGGCTACGTCTATCCGCCACGCGATCCGCAATCGCAGGACCCGCACATTTTGACGCCGCGGCTGATCGAAAATTTCATCGCCATCCAGGACGGGTGCCCGAGCGTGAAGGAAGACGAAGCACCCCTGCCCGACCGCTTGCCGGTCATCGACGACGTTGTCGGCTCGATCCGCTGGGAGCAACTGCGCGAAGGCATCGAGGACTTCGGCCTGCTCAGTGTGCTGCAGGATGCCATCGACCGGGCCGATGAAAGTGTCGCAGACAGTATGCAGAAAAAAATGGACGCGATCGTCCACGGCGTCGCCGCGGACTGGGAAAGCTACACACGGGATCCGGCCGAATTGGCAGCGGCACGGGAAGCAATCGCTAATCTTATCATGGAGCTTTAGACATGGGTGAAGCACTGGCAATCAACGGCGGACCGAAGGCGGTGCCGACAGACATTCTCAGACGCTGGCCATGCATCACCGATGCCGACAAGCAGGCTGTCATGCGAGCCATGGACTACGGCATCAACAGCGACGACACCCCGGAGATCGACGCCCTGCAGGAGGAGTGGGCGGCGTACGTCGGCGTGAAGCACTGCCTAGCAACGAACAGCGGCACTGCAGCCCTACATATGTCCGTGGCAGCAACGGGCGCCGGCCCCGGAGACGAAGTGATCGTGCCGTCTTACAGTTTTATTGCCACGGCAACGGCAGTGCTGCATCACAACGCCATCCCCGTCTTCGTCGATGTCGAGCCGGAAACCTGGAATCTCGATCCGACGAAACTCGAGGCCGCGATCACGCCGTACACAAAGGCAATCCTTCCAGTACACCTGAACGGTTACCCGGCCGACATGGACGAGATCAATGCGGTCGCGGCAAAACACGGCCTGGCAGTGATCGAAGATGCCTGCCAGTCGCACGGCGCCGAATACCACGGCAAGAAGACTGGCTCGCTGGGAGCGGTCGGGGCCTTCAGCCTCAACAAGTACAAGAACCTGTGCGGCGGTGACGGCGGCTTCTTCGTCACCGACGACGACGAACTGAAGGAACGAGCCCTGATGGTGCGCGCATTTGGCGAGCGCGTATACAAGGACGAGAAACGACAGTATGAAAGCTACGCCATGGGTTGGATGTACCGCACCACCGAGTTCGTCGCAGCCTTCGTACGCAGTCAACTGCAGCGACTCGACGAAATGAATGCCTGCCGCATGGCCAATGCACAGATCCTCCGGGATGCACTGGGCCAGTATGAGTTCGTAACATTGCCGCAGTACCGGGACGACCGCACCTGTGTCTTCTGGTTCTTCCCGCTGATGCTGTCAGCGCAGGCGGCCGGGTACGACATGCCGGAAGCAGCGTTTCGCGATGCCGTCACCGATGCGCTTCGTGCCGAGGGTCTGAATATCTGTTCCTGGCAGCGCAAGATTCTGCCGGCCCAAAGCGTCATCCACGACAAGGTCGGCTACGGCAAAGGTTCTCCCTGGTCGGACGGCCACTACAAAGGCTGCGTCACCTATAACGTCGAAGATTATCCGGTCGGCCTGTCAGTTGCCGACCAGACGACCTGGCTGATCAACATGTATCACTGGCCTCACACCCCCGACGAGGTGCAGTACGCAGTGCGTGCGTTTGAGAAGGTGTTCTCCCAGCTCGACGCTGTGGTGGGATAGGGAA
>DPYP01000023.1:2871-3118 GCA_003545375.1 Lentisphaeria bacterium | reverse complement strand
TATCAGGCCGAGCTGCTTGTAATGACGGTACGGGACAATCACTGGGCATTACTGGACCGTAGGTACGGCGGAATTCAACCGATGACGCAGCGCGTATTGGCAGGAAGGTAAGCGTTGGCGATTTTACGTTCCGGCCGGAGTGGGTATCTTACCCAGTCATGATCAAGGTCAATGAAAAAGATGTGGCGTGGGTCGACGGCATGACGCTGGCGACGTTGCGGGCACAGCACAAGCCGGATGCCGATAT
>DPYP01000023.1:0-2479 GCA_003545375.1 Lentisphaeria bacterium | reverse complement strand
CGCGGCGAAATGCCGAGCGCCGCGGAGATGCGGCAGCTCATCGTCTCGCGCCACTCTCCGGCGGTTTACGAGGCGGTCTGCGATCGCACTGTTGGGATTGCCGGTGTGGGCGGCCTGGGTTCGGCTCTGGCGATCGCCCTGGCGCGGTTGTCGGTCGGCCGGCTGATTATCGCTGATTTCGATGTCGTCGAGCCAAGCAACCTCAATCGACAGCAGTATTTCTGCGAACAGATCGGTATGCGCAAGGTCGATGCCATGAAGGCCAACCTCGAGCGCATCAACCCCTACCTCGATGTAACCATAGTTGCCGAACGCATCGATGCCGGCAACATCACTGCGCATTTCGCCGCTGCCGACGTGTTGGCGGAGTGCTTCGACAACCCGGAATCGAAGAGCGTCTTTGTCGAAACCTGCCTGGCCGAACTGCACAAGCCGGTCGTGGCGGTGTCGGGGATTGCCGGCTATGCGGACGCCGACAAGCTGATATGCCGCGAGCCGATGCGCAACTTCTACCTGATCGGCGACGGCGTCAGCGCGGCGCAGCCCGGCTGCGGCTTGATGGCGCCGAAGGTAGGCATTGCGGCGCACATGCAGGCCAGCAAGATTCTCGAATTACTCCTCGACCATTCAACCGGAGACCCCAAATGAACCTGACTGTCAACGGCGAATCCCGCACCTTCGAGCAACCGCTTTCGGTGCACCAGTTGCTCTCCGAATTGAGCCTCAACGAGAAGCGTGTCGTCATCGAACTCAACGAAGCAATCGTTGATAAAGCCAGCTACATCGACACGTCGCTCAGCGATGGAGATTGCCTGGAAATCATTCAATTTGTGCCGGGGGGTTGAAACTTTCACAAAGCGAACTATTTCAATGCCTTTTATGCCTATGTTCCGGTAATACAATTTTCACCCAGACGTCGACCTCATGCCCCATCGCCTTCTCCGCTTCGGGCTCAGCAAAGAATACAACGAGCCCCGGATGTTCCGCTCGCCGGAGCAGCTCAAGAAGTCGTATGATGTGGTCATCATCGGTGCCGGCGGCCATGGTTTGGCGACAGCGTACTACCTGGCGCGCGACCATGGCATCACAGATGTCGCGGTCCTCGAGCGCGCCTACATCGGCAGTGGCGGTACCGGCCGGAACACCGCGATCGTCCGTGCCAACTACCTGACGCCGGAAGGCGTCGCCTTTTACGACGAGAGCATCCGGCTGTTCCAGGATCTGTCGGCTGATCTGGATCTGAACCTTTTTTATTCGCAGCGCGGCCATTTCACCCTGGCCCACAGCGACGCGTCCCTGCGAACGATGCGCTGGCGTGCCGAGGTCAACAAGCACCTCGGTGTCGACAGCGAGCTGGTCGACACGGCGTTCATCAAGGAGAAGTGCCCGCACATCGACCTGTCCTGCGGCGGTCACGCGCCGGTGATGGGCGCGCTGTTTCATCCGCCCGGCGCAATTGCCCGTCACGACGCGGTAGCCTGGGGCTACGGTCGTGGTGCCGACCAGCGCGGTGTCGAGATCCATCAGCAGACCGAGGTGACGGGCATCGTGGTGAAAGGCGACAAGGTGACCGGTGTCCAGACGAACCGTGGCACCATCGAGACCAGCAAGGTCGTTTGCGCCGTGGCAGGTTACACGCCACCGATCCTGGAGATGATCGGCATCAAGACGCCGCTGGTGATCCAGCCTCTGCAGGCCTGTGTCAGCGAGCCGCTGAAGCCCTGGCTCGACACGATCATTGTCTCGGCCAGCCTGCACTTGTACGTCAGTCAGTCGTCGCGCGGCGAGCTGGTGATGGGCGCCTCGCTCGATCCGTACCCGATCCATTCGACGCGCTCGACGCTGGATTTCGTCGAAGGGCTCAGCGGTCATCTGCTCGACCTGTTCCCGTTCCTCGGGGACGTCAAGATCTTGCGCCAATGGGCCGGGCTATCGGACATGACCCCCGATTTCTCGCCGATCATGGGGCTGACCCCGGTCGAGGGGTTCTACCTCGACGCCGGCTGGGGTACCTGGGGATTCAAGGCGACACCGGTATGTGGCAAGACGATGTCGTACACGGTCTCTGAAAACAAGCCGCACCCGCTGATCGAGCCGTTCCGCCTGTCACGCTTCAAGGAGTTTGAACTGGTCGGCGAGAAAGGCGCCGCCTCCGTCGGACATTAGCAGCGAGGACCGAACGATGAAAATCATGACATGCCCAGTCAACGGCCCGCGACCGTTACAGGAGTTCGTATACGGTGGTGACGTCACCGAGATGCCGTGCCCGGACCAGGCGACGGACGAGCAATGGGCCGCCTATGTTTTCGAGCGCGACGGCGCTCCCGGCCCACACAAGGAGTGGTGGTACCACGCGCCGAGCGGGGTTTGGTTCATTGCCGAGCGCGATACCGGGACAGACGAGATCTCCAGCACCTACCTGTACAATGGCTGACCCTATTTTCATCGAACGATTGCCGGCCGCGGGCCACGAGTGGAT
>DPYP01000042.1:0-3571 GCA_003545375.1 Lentisphaeria bacterium | reverse complement strand
GTTTCCCGGGCGCTGGATCGTCCGCCGCCGCTCGATGCGCGGATGCCGTACTTCATCTGATAGGTGTAGTCGGCATGTGACGGCCGCGGCACGTTGCTCATCTCTTTGTAGTCGCCGGGGCGTTGGTCACGGTTCGCAACGAACATGGCGACCGGTGTGCCCAGTGTCACTCCATTTTCCGTGCCGGACAGGATCGTCACCGCGTCCTGCTCCTTGCGGTCCGTCGTGACAATGCTTTGCCCTGGGCGTCGCCGGTCGAGTTGCGGTTGCACATCAGCCTCCGTCAGCGGGAGATTCGGTGGGCAGCCGTCGACGATCACGCCGATCCCTTTACAATGGGATTCGCCAAAGGTCGAGACAATGTAGTTTGTGCCGAAGGTGCTTGACATGACGTCCTTGAAATTGAGCTAAACGGTTTATCGTGAGCACATACCCTATTGTCGGCTCGGTAATATTTCCAGTTTAGGAGGTTTCAGGTTTCAGATTTCGGTGAAGAGAAGACCGTGCTGGAGCAGCTAAATTTGAGGCACGGGCAGGGATACGAAAATTTGAACTCTACCCCAAGCTCCCATTAAATCTTCAATTTGTCTTCACCCACCACCTGAAACCTGACACCCCCACTTGCTCTACCCGGCCTTGATCCACATCACCATCACGATCACGATGTTGTACAGCGAGTGGGTCCAGGCCGCGACCCCGAATCCGCGGGTCAGCAAGATTATGTTCAGAGCCAGTCCGAAAAGGAAACGAAATACGAAGGACGACGCATCGAAGACATCGCTCATTGTCCCGATGTAATGCACCAGGCTGAAGACAAAAGCCCCGGCAATCGCTGCCAGCGTATATGCCAGCGCCTTTTGCTCGATTGCAAGGCAAAGCAGCCAGGCCAGACCGACGACGACGATGACGCGAAACACCATCTCCTCGTACAGTCCGGCGCCGATCGACAGGGCCAGTTGCAGGCCTAGATCGAGGTTCGAAAAGTCGCTCTCCACGTCGGCCAGCGGCAGATGCGCGAACAGTTGTCCGACGGCAAACGACAAGACGAGCCACAGGAAAATCGCGTAGACGAGGCCCTCGAGGACGATCAACGACAGATAGCGCAGACGGATATCGATTTTCTTGCGGCGCTCTGCCAGGATGATAAAGATGCCGATCAGCAGCACGATGGTGCCCATCGATAAATGCCATTGGCCGCCAATCTTCGACAACGCCGTGGTCAACCATACATCCGCACTCACGCGGATCATCACCGCGTCGTCCTTGTTGCAGGCGAGAATCAGAAACTCGTAGGCAAACAGCAACGGCAGGATAGCCAGGAAACTGTATGTCCATGTCCGGGTGTTGCGCACATACGTGCGGACGGGCCCCGGTGGGGCCGGTGCCTCGGCTGGTGCTGCCGTTGCCGGCTCTGTCTGGTCACTGGTCAATGTAAAAACTCGCCGCGGCCGGAGACAAACAGATTATACCATTCCTCCCGCGTGATCTCGACGTCGAGGCATTGCGCCTGCTGTCGAAGGCGCGTCGCGTGCCGACTCCCGATGATCGGCTGGATGCCCGCCGGATGGCGTAGAATCCACGACAACGCAATGACTTCTGGCTGGGTGTCATGCGCCGCAGCGACTTCAGTCAGCAGCTCGTGCAGCTTACACAAATGCTCGTCATCGGGTGGCGGTGTCGAGGCAAGACGCCCGCCGGCCAGCGGTCCCCAAGCCTGGATCAGTATATCATGTTCACGGCAATACTCGATTATACCCGTGGTACCAATTGGGTTCGGTGCCCGTTCGACCGTACAGATTCCTCCGTCGATCGCGTCTGTATGCAAGAGACTGTACTCTATCTGGTTAACCGCGACAGGCTGCTTTAAGTATTTGCGCAACAGAGAGATCTGTGCTGCCGTATGATTGCTGACACCGAACACCAGCACCTTGCCTGCTGCCTGCAGTTCGTCGAATGCGGCAGCGACCTCCAGCGGTTCAACAAGCGGGTCCGGTCGATGCAGCAGCAGGATGTCGATATGTGTGACCCGTAGCCTCTTCAGGCTGCCTTCGACCGCTGCGACAATGTGGGTGCGGCTGAAATCGTAGTGTCCGGGTTCACCGGTTGCGGTGTCGGGCAGGCGAATCCCGCATTTTGTCTGCAGTACCATGCTGTCTCGTAGATCGGGATTGTCGGCGAGCACCTCACCGAAGGCGGTCTCTGATTTGCCGAGGCAGTAGATGTCGGCGTGATCGAAGAGATTGATACCCGCTTCCAGGGCAGCGTCAACCGCGGCACGGGCGTCCTTCACGGCATTGGGCTGCAGCGGGGCGTTATTCCACTTACCGCCGTAGCCCATGCAGCCTGCGCCGAGCCGGGATAAAGGAAACGGGATTGCCGCGAGTTCAATCACCAGCAGTCAGCTGAAATTGAGGCTGATGGATCAATCATGGGCCATGCATGGATGGTACCAAAGGGGGGATTCGAACCCCCACCCTCTTATCGAGGACTAGGACCTGAACCTAGCGCGTCTGCCAATTCCGCCACTTTGGTCCAGACATGGAACGGCAATCATACTATCGCTTTATCTGATCGTCAACTGTTGCCCAGCAATATCTTTGTAAATTCTATTCATTGCATGCCGAACCCACTGCGCCCCCCCCTGGCATGTTACCTGCAATCCATTCGGTAAAAAAATCCTGTGTCAGTCGTCAAAATAGGCAAAAAAGGCATTTTTCCAACATCCCCTTCGGTGACGCGAAAATGTGCGAATCCCGCCGAAGTTCGCCGATTTTTCGCTCGACGTTATCCAGTTCAGCGACGGTAAAGAGGCGGCCGCGGTTGCACTTGCCGGCACGTTGGCGACAATCCTTAAAAGCATCCGCCCGAACACTGTTTCAACAATGTTCGGGCGGAAAAGTTTCTCGTATTTCAGTCCGTCGACTTACTGCTCGCATCTATGAAATGAACTTCGTATACCCAAGCTCGTTTCCAGTCTGGTTCGGACGATTTACGTTGATCAGGTAGAGCACCTGGTTGGGTTTGAACGACTACCACTGACTGGCCCGGCGCCGCAACCACGCGGCGCCGAACTCATATTTTACCGATGCCACCGCCACCACCACCACGGGCGACCGTGGTGGTAGTAGTGGTGGTGGTGGTGGTGGTCATCCTTATCCTCATCCTCGAGCACCGTAATTGAGTAGTCGACCATGGTCGTGTTGCCGCATTCATCGGTCCCTCTCGCCGTCCACTTGATCACTGTGCCGGGAGCGCCGCTGTTGATGATCGTGATCGTCGCACCGCGGATCCTTACCTTGCTATCGTCATCATCGTCGTCGTCGTCGTCGTCGTCGCCGGGAGGTACAAAGACAACCTGACCGATTTGAACCCTCGCGTCGCTGCACACGTCTGTGGCGGTCGCCGTGAAGGAAACACTGTCGTCATCGTCGTCGTCATCGTCGTCATCGTCGTCGCCATCGAATTCCGTGATGTCGTAGACGGTGCACTCCACTTCCGGCGGTGTCGTGTCGACGACGGTGATCGTCTGCGTGCAGCTGCTCCAGTTGCCGCACTCATCGACCGCTCTCCA
>DPYP01000243.1:2392-4524 GCA_003545375.1 Lentisphaeria bacterium | reverse complement strand
CGGCACGGAGCCAAAGAGAAAGGCGTCGATCGAGTGCATCAATCCGCATGCCGCATGCCTTCACAAGGCAATGATCGTTTCACTCAATTATCCAGGCCGGTAATCTTGACCGCCTCTTTTCGCCATGCGTTCAGGGTCGTCACTTCCGCCTCGCCGCCCCTGGCCACAAGCTCGACGTTGACGCTGTCTTCCAGCAGCGGCCGGATGCGATGGAACACACAGGCACGGCCGTTGGCGAAGCCTTCCACTGTTGAACGATCGACGAACACGTGTAATCGCAACGGCTCATTCCCGGCAAGTTTCAAAACGGAACCGCAGCTTTCCTCGCAGCTGCCTTCATCAGTGCTGGAGTGGCTGGGGTCTACTGAGAGCTTCTGCTCCAGCCGGTTGTAGACGATCAGCGTCTGCTCCCTGCCGTCATTGGAGCATCGCACCCCGAGTGCGACTTCGTCGGCCTGGCCGACGTTGATCTCGGCGACGAGCTCGAGCATGTCGCCGGCGACTGAATCCGCTCGCCACGTCTTGCCGGGTGCAAGTGTCACGTTCTCGAACTGCCAGTCCGGCTGGTGTTTCGAGCAGACTTCATCAACCGGCTGGACGCCCAGCGTGAGGTCATCGAGCAGCGACAACTCCCAGGGCAGTGACAGCACCCCGGTTCGAGGCGCCTGGCGCTGATTGACATCACCGCGCTCGTCGCCGAGCTGGCAGAATACAATCCGCCGGCCCTGGTCGTCGAGCAAAGTCCGCGCCGCCATGGCAGACGGCGCGCTGCCGGGGCCGAGCACGCCCTCGACCTCCGGTATAAAACAGTGGTCAACGTAATCGCCGACGGCGTAGCCGGTGAAGCATGCAGCGTCCGGCGTGCCGGTGCAGAACAGCAGCACGTGCTTGTCGCCCAGTTTGAAAAAGTCGGGCACCAGCCAGCGGTCGCCCGACTTCTCGATGGCGCCGCTGACATACAGCGGATGCATGTACTGCCAGTTCAACAGGTCCGCCGAGTGGTACAGGAGAATGACGCCGGCAACGTTGGGGCAGCCACAGCCCAGCGCCATGTACCATCCATCCTCTTCCTGCCACACGTGCGGGTCGTGCCAGGCATGAATGGCGCCGGAGAGGTCGGGAACATCCGCCAGCACGGGGTTGGACGGGTGCTTCTGCCAGGTCACCATTCCATCGTCGCTCGTGGCAATGCTCTGCGCTCGCAGGGTGCGAATCCCGGCCGCAGGCGTCCTGGTCGTCGAGGTATACACGATCGTCGGCACGCCGTCGTTGATTACCGTGCAGCCGCTGAAGCAGCCCCCCGCATCGTAGCCGCCGGGGGTCGCGCTGATCGCGATCGGCCAATGCTGCCAGTTAACCAGGTCCTCGCTGACGGCATGGCCCCAGCAGACGTCGCCGCAGTGCAGGCCCCAAAGCCCCTTCGGCACGTTCGGATTCGCCGCCGGTCCCCACGGCACGTTGTCCATCCTGTCCCAGGCGGGATTGCCCAGCCACATGTCGTTCGGATTGTGCTGGTAGAAAACGTGGTATCGGCCGTCGTGGAAAATGATGCCGTTCGGATCACCCATCCACCCCGATGTCGGCACCAGGTGGTAGCCGGGGCAGTCACGATCGGCAGCAGTGCATTTTCGGTCAACCATGATCCGATCCCTTGTCGTTGTGGAACCGACACAAAACGCTCACGACCATTTGATGGGGCGTTGGTTTCCGGCAACGGGGAGGGAAGATAGCTGAGAGCACCTGAAGATGCGAGGCATTATCGGAAATTTCGTCGTTGTCAGGCGCCGTGGGCCCCGGAGAAAGCCGGGGCACCGGTCCTCTCCCGGGGAACACGCCGCAGGTGGTCACTATGCGGCTGCCATCGGCTCAACTGCTCGTCCGTGTGGACGAGGCCGGCGACCATGCCTTGACTCACCCTCGGTCGGCGATATACTCTGAGCCGCTGCACACCCACTTCGAACACCCCGCAGATCTGCGATGAAGGGGCAGTGGCGAGCGACAGGGAATGGCGCAGCCTGAGGATTTCATCGACGGGCGCGCGGTTCATCACAAATCTGTTCAATCTTCTTATGTGAACCTATACACCCGTGCGTCCGAACTTGATCCACAACCTGCCCCGGCACAATCACGTT